>JBKQLO010000064.1:0-120341 GCA_052147055.1 Terriglobales bacterium | reverse complement strand
CCAAAAAAGAAAGGGACCACGGCCTTGCCGTGACCCCCTTCACAGTACGGTACCTTTCTACTCGCTTTCAGCGCGTCTGTCTAGTAGGGCCTGGCGGGTGCCCCCCTTTGCGTTCTTTGCAAAGGTGGGAAAAAGCGGTTGAGTAGTCGCGCCTGATCGGCGCGTTGGTCAAAGTTGGTGGCTGAGCGGCACGGCTGAAGCCATGCCCTTTCAAATCCGCGCATGTCCCTCCCTGAACCAACGTAATCGTGACAGACATACGTGTGAGGTGTATACGAGTAATACGATTCACGGGGGAGAAGACATGGCAAACAAGCGCTCCGGAGAAAATGAATACCGAGTCACGGGGAGCGTATTGGATGAACTCGGGTTGGATCGGCAGGCGGCTCTAGAACTGAAGCTCAAGGCGGCGTTGCATCAGGGGATTCTGCAACTGGCAAAACGGCGTCGGTGCCGGGCGCGCGACTTGGAGCGAATCCTGCGGATCCAGCAACCACGGGTGAGTGAGTTGATGCGGGGGAAGCTTTCGACCTTGAGTGTGGCGCGGTTGTTGCTGTACGCAGATCTCCTGGGCGCACGGGCGGAAGTGAAGTTGAAGGAAGTCAGATCGCGCACCGCCGCGTAGTTCCCTTCTCGGATCGCGACATCCCTCAGCGGCTAAAGCCGGTCCCTTTCCCTATCCTATCGGCATGGCTGAAGCCATGCCCTTCCCGTTTTTTGGGACGCGGGCGAGAACATCGGCACCTACCTCGCTGCCTCCCGCTCCTTGCGCACAGAACGCGCAAGGAATGGGGCACCCGCGGACTACACGCAAGTTGCATAGGTCCTTCGCTTCGCTCAGGATGACAGTTCATTTATGAGACGAAGTTTCCGCCATGGCTGAAGCCATGCCCTTTCAAGTCGGTCGTGGTGATCCGGACATGGGCAGACGGGAGTGTCCGCCCCAGACGGTTCGTTGCGCGGGCGAGGAAAGCGGATTCCTCGGTGTCTCTCGGAATGACAAATTGTTAGGAGTCGGAATGACAAGTTGTTTTGGAGTTGCACAGGGGGACACACTTGCACGAGCGAGGACGCTCGCGCCTACATTGGAGCGGTCATGAGGGACCAGGCTTCGCGGTATTTTTCGAAGCGGGACATGCGGCGGCGGCTGGCGGGAAAAATCTTTGCGGCGGAGGTTCGGGCGAAGATCTCGACGGGGAGTACGTACCAGAGGTTTTCGGGGACGATGTAGGCGACGAGAAAGTCGATGTCGCGGGACGTGTAAACGTCGGTGCGGGTGTTGCCGTGAGCGTGGAAGGTGTAACCGCCATACTCGCCGGCAGCGTAGGCGGACTTGACCTGTACACGGAGGACGCGGCCTCCGGTATCGACCAGGAAGTCGTAGGGGTCGCTTTCGCCCCAGGTTTTGCCGACTCGGAAGCCGAGGCTGGCGGCTTTGTGAAGAAAAGCGGCTTCGGCGACTTCGCCGCGGCGTTTGCGGTTGAGAATGGGTGTTGGCTTGGTCGTTGTCATAGGGCAAAACAAAAGGCGCGGACGGTGGTCCGCGCCTGCTCTCTTTCGTATTGATGTCTATAGATTCAGAATAGCAAGTTGAAGGGGTAAGTGAGACACAGTTTGGAAGTTTATTGTCGGATTGGAATCAGGAGCTTGGGAGGAAAGTGGCGATTTAGGGGGCTTGACAAGGTGGCGGAGCGAATCGGGAAAGAAGAAATGTTTGGAGAGAATTTCCCGTTGTAGGAGGATTTTGAAAATAAGAAGCAGATTCCTCAGCGCTGACGCGCGTTCGGAATGGCAAGTGCTGCCGAGCTGCGCTCGGCTGGACGGGCGAGGTGCCCGTCCCCACACAACCCTAAGCGCCGAATCGCTCGATGGCACGGGCTCTGGCCTTTGCGGCTTCTTCTTCGCGGTTCTTCGGCGGCGCGGTGGTTTCGAGGGAACGGAGGAGGCGAGTCGCGGCGGCGGCTACTTCATCGATGGCAGCCAGGAATGCGTCCTCGTTGGCTTTCGACGGTTTGTTGAAGCCGGTGATCTTGCGCACGAATTGGAGGGAAGCGGCGCGGATTTCGTCGTTGGTGACGGGGGGAGCGAAGTTGAATAGGGTTTTGATGTTGCGGCACATGGCGATGGCCCTCGACAGTATTTTAGCAATCCTCGGGCAGGGTTGACCTGGCGGCGCCTCCCATTCCTTGCGCACAGGACGCGCAAGGGGTGGGGCACGCCACAGCTTCGGTAGGAGCCACTTGACCGCAGCCTCTTACAGGCGTAGCTTCACAGGCGAAATTATAAGGAGGCTGTGTATGGTTCCACTCACCGCTCTTTGGCTGCCGATTGTGTTAGCGGCGGTCATCGTGTTCGTCGCTAGCTCCGTCATTCACATGCTGCTGAAGTACCATAACAGCGAATATCGCAAGCTCCCCGACGAGGACAAGATTCTCGCTGCGATGCGTTCGGCCAATCCGCAGCCCGGTCTCTATGTGCTTCCCCACTGCACGCACAAGGATATGAAGTCGCCGGCGATGATGGAGAAATTCAAGCAAGGGCCGGTGGGGTTCCTGACGCTTCGACCGAACGGCCCGCCGGCGGTGCCGAAGTTCATGATGCAGTGGTTCGGGTACTGTTTGGTGATCGGGTTCTTTGTCGCCTATCTCACGGGACGTGTACTGGGGCCAGGGACGCCGTATCCGGCGGTGTTTCGGGTGGCCGGTTGTGCCGGTTTTATGGCCTATGGCCTGGGAGGTCTGAGCAACGGGATATGGAAAGGCCAGCCGTGGTCGAGTGTGATCAAAGAGGCCTTCGACGGACTGATTTATGGATTGCTGACGGCGGGGACTTTTGGGTGGCTTTGGCCGAGGTAGCCTGATTCGAGCGGGCGGGGGTCCAGCAGATTCCGGAACGGTTGGGGCATAGAGCCCTGCGGGAGGCAGAAGTTCGGCTCTATACCGGAGGGTAGGTTCTTGATACGATGTGCTCCCGTTTATGCGGCGCACGGGCATTTCGACAGGCTTTCTACTCTGCTTCCTCGGGGCGACTCTAGCCCTGGCAGAAGCGGACTCGCCAGGCCCCGGTGTTGGGACGGCGATTTTGTCGTCGCGACCAGCGACGGTGATTGGATTCGTGGGCGGTTTCGTGAAACCCGACGACCGGGTTCACAGCACGGTTCAGCTAGCGGAGCATCTGCGCAACTTATATCCCGCAAGCGTGTATGTACGAGTCTTCGAGAATCATCACGGGGATCAGGCTTACCAGGAAATTCTGCGACACCTGGATGCGGACAATGACGGAACGTTGTCGCCGGAAGAGAAGCAGCAGGCGCGAATCATCATCTATGGCCATAGCTGGGGTGCGTCCGAGACTGTGAGCCTGGCGCGCAAGCTGGGGAAAGCCGGGATCCCGGTTCTGCTCACCATTCAAGTGGACAGTGTTGCGAAGGGCGGCCAGAACGATGCCCTCATTCCTGCCAACGTGGCGGAGGCGGTGAACTTTTATCAGCCGCACGGGTTGGTGCACGGGCAGGCGCAGATTCGCGCGGCGGACCCGGAACACACCGAAATCGTGGGGAATTTCCGTCTCGACTACAGCAAGCAGCCGATCAATTGCGAGGGATATCCCTGGTTCAACCACCTGCTTATGAGGCCCCATACGGAGATTGAGTGTGATCCCAAGGTGTGGGACCGGGTGGAAGCGCTCATCCAAACGAAGTTGTCGGTGGAAGTCCGCCAGGCGTCAGTTACTGCCGGCCCAGTTCGTGGACATTGACGGTAGACCCCGCCAGAGAAACGGACTGATGTACAACGCGGGCGAGGTCATCCGCCCGCAGCACGTCGCGAACCGCTACGACAACCACGCCTTCGGCAAACTTTTCCGGATTCCATACTTTCAGGTGGACCTCAGTGACGCCGCCTTCGTTCACGAATTGATCGCTTTCGGTACCCAGGACCAGGCGGAACCTGGGGCGTAAGCGGGGAGGCTTTTCTGGACGGATGGTGCGAGCGAGCAGATCGCACGCGGAATCGTAGATGCGGCTGGCTTCGGCGGGAGGCCACTTCTTGTTGCTGGGGTTGGAGACCTCAAAGGGTAGAGCGCTCTGTTGAGCGCAGCCAAAAGCAGCGGTAAGGAGCAGTAGAAGCGCACAGGGTAGCATTTTCCTCCCCAGCCGTGTGCTGACTTGCAGAGGGTGCGCGAACAGTTTCCGAGGGCTCATTAAGTTGAGGATTGCGCGAGTAGCGCGGGCGCACAAGGTCTCTTAGGTAATGGGCTGTGGGCATGGATTCACAGGGATAAACAAAAGAGCTCTTAAGCGCAGAGAACGCTGAGAACGACCGAGGAGATGGCAGAGAAGAGCCTGATTTAAGACCAGTTGTCAGATCTCAGTTCTCGGATTGCCTGACCCCCAGGGTGTAAGATTGGCGGTAACTCCCAGAGGTGGCCTATGCGACGATGGGTTCTAGTCAGCGTCCTGACGCTATTCGTTCTTCCCCTGTGGTGCGATGAGGGACATGAGCACTCGCTGACCAAACAAGAGATTGGCGCGGTGGATTTCGCGACTTCCTGCTCTGCGGCGGAGAGGGTGAGCTTCAATCGCGCGGTGGCATTGCTGCATTCGTTCCAATACGAGCAAGCACGCGGGGCATTCCGCGAGATTTCCGCGCACGACGGGAACTGTGCGATGGCGCAGTGGGGCGTTGCCATGAGCCATTATCACGGGCTGTGGGACAACGGGGACATGGCGGCGGGGCGCGAGGCGTTGCATCGGGCGGAAACTATTGCTGCCGCGAACCGCGGCACCTCGGAGCGAGAAAAGGGCTATATCGAGGCGCTGGCGGAGATTTTCCGCGAAGATGGCAAGGACAAAACGGCGCATGCCATGCTTTTTGAGCAGAGGATGGGCGCGTTGCAAGCCGCCTATCCGGAGGACAGCGAGGCTGCGATCTTCCACGCGCTCGCGCTGGCGATCACCGCACCCAAGACGGACAAGACGTATGCCAATCAACGGAAGTGCGGGGAAATTCTAGAGCCCATCTTTGCCAAACAGCCGTACCATCCGGGAGTGGCGCACTACATTATTCACTGCTACGACAACCCAGTGCTGGCGGAACAGGGGCTGAATGCGGCGCGCATGTATGCCAAGATTGCGCCGGCTTCGGCGCACGCCAACCATATGCCTTCGCACATCTTCACACGGGTGGGATCGTGGGACGAGTCGATCGCGTCGAACACCAAGTCGGCGCAACTGGCGGCCGTCGCGGAGGCGACTTCCACGAACGGCGAGGCCCGCGACCAGCGGCTGCACGCTTTCGACTATCTGGAGTATGCCGATTTGCAGAGCGGGAGGGTCAAGGAGGCCAAAGCGGTGCTCGATGAAATGGCTTCCCTGCCGCCGCTTACCGGCCTGACGCTGACCGGCGACTACTCGCTGGCCGCGGTTCCGGCGCGTTACTGCATGGAGCTTGGCAAGTGGCAAGAGGCCAGTGAGCTCCAGGCCAAGACGGACGCGGTTCCGTGGGCACAGGCGATTACGTGGATGGCGGTCGGGGTGGGCAGTGCGCGCTCGGGAGATTTGAAGCGCGCGGTTGAGGCCGAGCAAACCCTGGCTGGGCTGCGCGATGCAACCAGCAAGCTGGGCAACACTTATTGGGCAAACCAGATTGAAGTGCAGCGGCGCGAGGTGGCCGCGTGGATTGCGGACAAGAGCGGGAAGGTGGACGACGCACTCAGCGGCATGCGATCCGCGGCCGAGTTGGAGGAGAGCATGGATAAGAACGCGGTCACGCCCGGAGCGGTGACGCCGGCGCGGGAAATGCTGGCGGAGTTGCTGATGGAGGAGAAGCGTCCGACGGAAGCGCTGGTGGAGTATGAAGCGGTTTTGAAAATCGCACCCAACCGTTTTAATGCCGTCTATGGAGCAGCCAGCGCGGCAGAGGCCAGCGGGAACGCGACCGTCGCCAGTCAGTACTTCCACAAGCTGACAGAAACCGCGGTAGGAGATGAGCGTCCGGAGTTGGTGGCGGCGCGTAAGAAAGTGGTAGTGGCCTCACAGAAGTGACGGTTCGTCCCAGGAAGACCCTCTACGTCAAGGACCGCAAACAATGGCGATCCTGGCTGGCGAAGAATGGGACGCGGGCCAAAGAAATCTGGCTGACCTATCCCAAGAAACATTCCGGCAAAGTGCGTATTCCCTACGATGATGCGGTCGAAGAGGCGCTGTGCTTCGGGTGGATTGACGGCGTGACCGGGAAACTGGATGCCGACCGTTATGTGCAGAGATTTACGCCGAGAAGACCCAGCAGCCGCTGGTCGGCGATCAATATACGGAGAGCGCGAAAGCTGATCGCGGCAGGGAGGATGACGGCGGCCGGTTTGGGAGCCTTTCGGCCTGAGCGGAAGACCGAGGCGCATCCCACCGCGTTCCCCAAGAACCTGCGGGAGACGTTCCAGAAGCGTGCGGCTGCCTGGAAGAATTTTCAGCACTTCCCTCCGTACTATCGGCGGATGACGGTCGCGTGGGTGGCCAGTGCGAAGAAGGAAGAGACGCGGGTAAAGCGGCTGGAAAAGTTGATGGAGTTTTCCGCGGCGAATCGGCGGATCAAGTTCATGTAGTGGCTTCAGTCCCGTAGCGGCTAAAGCCGGTCTTTTTGGGCTGGTTCGGCGGCGCCTGAAGGCGCGCCCTTGCAAAGGCCAACTGGCTTAATCTACAGGGGCGATCTGGTATTGTTCGAGCTTGCCGTCGGGCATTTCGAAAGTCCATGCGCGCAGCGTCCGCTGCGCGAACTTCACGCTATATCTACGCAAGATCATTCCGCCGCGGAGTTCCTGATTGATCTGGCTGAATTCCAGGGGTGGCCCCAAGGGAGCGAGTCCGGCGGCAAAATCTTTAAGGGCTAACTCGCTGAAATAGAAGTTGGCGTTGGCGGTGAACAGTGAACGATCGATGACGCCGTGCTGCAAGCCGTCGAAAATCTTGCGGGCCTGGGCGAGCTTTTGCGGAGTCTCGGAATCGGCGGTGACGAAGAGCAGGGCTGCGATACCGTCTGCGACCTGAGCGGAGGCGCCGACCGCATCCTGATTGGTGAGCACGATGATGGCGGCGTGGTCGTCGGGAAAAACTGTGTTCTGCGCAGTGAAGCCGGAGACTTCGCCGGAATGGCCGAGGAGTCGATGGCCATTCTCAGTACCTATGTCTAATGCCAAGCCGTATTTTGTGCCCGCGCCATTGTTCAGCAGGACCTCGGTCTCAAGCTGACGGTAAGAAGACGGCTGCAACAGTTGTTGGTCGATGATGGAAATGTCCCAGCGAGCCAGGTCTGCGGCGGGCATGGCCAGTTCTCCGGCGGCGAAGAGCCAGCCCTTGCCTTCCTGGGGCGCGGGACGCAGCGGCCCCAGAGCGTAGCGCATGTAGCCAATAGGATCGGTGACGGCGAGTGGGTCCTGATCGATGTTGGCGACGCTCTTCATGCCCAGCGGGGCGAAGATCTGTTGGCGCAGAAACTGAAGCAACGGCATACCGCTGGCCTTTTCGACGATTGCGCCTGCGATCACGTAGTTGGTGTTGCTGTACTGCCATTTGGAGCCGGGGTCGAAGTCGAGCGGCTTGCGGGCCCAGCCATCCATGATTTTTTCCGCGGTGGTTGGCTGGAGCATTATGGGCATGACGTAGTCCTGCGGCCAGTAGTCTTGGTAGCCGGAGGTGTGAGAGAGCAGCTGGCGAATGCTGACTTCATTGGCGCGGGTGAGGCGGGGAATGAATTTGGCGACTTTGTCGTCGAGTGAGAGCTTGCCTTGTTCTTGCAGAAGCAGAATCGCAGTGGCGGTGAATTGCTTGCTGATGGAGCCGATGCTGTAGCGCATGGCAGGCCGGGCGGGAGTGCGGGGATCGAGGCGGGCGTCACCGTAGGCTTGCAGGTAAGCAATCTTGCCATTCTGGACGATGGCGATGGAGGCGCTGGGGACGCCGGTTTTGGTGAGGGCGTCGGTGGCGACGGCGTCGATTTGGTGGCGCAGGTTGGGGGAGAGGGTTTGTGGGAGAGCAGGCGAGCAGAGGGCGACGATCAGAATGGGTAAATGGAGTTTGCGCACAGGGATTGTCCTCGGAAGATGGGCCAGTGTAGCACGGGGACGCTTGCCTAGAGACGGGGGATGCTTGTCCGGCGAAACCTTAACCACAGAGGGCACAGAGGAGCACAGGGGCCAGTCTCAATCCGCACGGGCGAGGACGCCCGCGCCTACATTACTTCTTCTGGTGGCGGATGAAGAACTGCGCTTTATCCATGCCGGCGGGGATGGCAACGTCGAAGAATCCCACCATCATTTCGTTGTAGGTCTGGTCTCCCCAAGTGACGGGGCTGTCGGGATCGGGGTTGTGGCGGTTGTGGCGGGAATTGTCGTACCAGGCGATGGCCTGAAGTTCAGTTCCGGCTTTGAGCGCACGCGGCTCGGTTAAGCGGTAGCTGAGTTGCCAGTAGAAATTGTAGTTCACACGCAGGAGGGTTTCGACGGTGGCGTTGAGGCCAGTCTTGTCGGAGCGAACGATGTTGTATTCGAAACGTTTGCCGCGCAGGTGCATGTGGGGGAAAAAGCTGAGCAGAACACAATCATTAGGCAATGTGCCGTGGACTTCGACGCGATAGTTGTCGGCGTTCGGCGGGATGGGGATGGAGTCGTGATCGTTGGCGAGTTGCAGGGTGATGACGCGCTGGGTGGGCGGGCGTTTGGCGAAGACCAAGCCGATGCGGGTGCGATCGGTCGAGGCGTGGCCGTTGGTGGTGTAGTGCATTTGGAAGACGAGATCGGAGTGCGCGGGGACGAATTTTGCCATGCCATCTGGCCAGCGATCGGGTGAACTGCCGGGAGCGTAGACGAGCAGCAGATCGCTGGTAGTCTGGTGGGCCTGATGGCGGAGATGCTCGTCGTGCAGGCTGGATGCGGTGAAGGGCTGATTCAGGGGCGCGGCGCGCAGCCAGTCTGAATCGGGCGGACGGATGTAAACGACGGCGTGATGGACGTGGGCGCGGCTGGAGGGACGGATTTCGGACATCTGCACCCATTTGTCTTCGGTGAAATTGGTGGGGACGATTTCGTAGGTGTATTCGACGTCGCGGTGAGCGGGGATGGTCACGGGTTTCGGCATGGTCACAATGATGTCGGGTTGGGGAATGTTCCAGTGTTGAATCCATTGCGGCGGTGGCGGTGCGTCGTGCGGATCACCGACGGGGGCGTGGGCGCCGGCCCAGGCGGAGAGTGTGGCGATTTCATCGGCGGTGAGGGAGGGATCGTCGGCGAAGCGGCCGCAGCAGGGATCGGCGAACCATGGCGGCATGGACCTGGAGCGAGCGGTATCGCGAATCTGCGAGGCCCAGGAGCGGGCTTGCGGGTAAGTCACGAGCGGCATAGGGCCGATTTCGCCGGGGCGATGACAGCTTTGGCAGTGTTGCTGCAAGATGGGGAGAAGGTCGCGGTAGAAAGTGGGAGTGCGGGGTGGCTGAATCGCCAGCAGGGAGAACACTACAAACTTTAGGAAATCGGGCACAGGTTATTATGCTGGATAGAGAGAGCGAACGCGGAGGGCGCGGAGAAAATCCGCGGAGGACGCAGAGAAGGGCGTGATGAATATTCAGAGCGTGACTCTGGAAGGCAACGCGGTTCGGCTGGAGCCGATCCAGCGGGAGCAGTGGAAGGAACTGTGGGAAGTCGCGAAGGATTCGGCGGAAGACATCTTTCGCTGGATTCCCTACTCCATGCGAAGCGCGGCAGACTTCGAGCAATGGGCGGAGAAGGCATTGCACGAGCAGGAGCGCGGGGAGTCGCTGGTATTTGTGACCGTGGAACGCGCTTCGGGGCGGTTGATTGGCAGCACGCGGTTCATGAATATTGATCGCACGAACCGGCGGGTGGAGATTGGGTCAACCTGGATCGCTCCGGCCTGGCAGCGGACCGCGATCAACACCGAGGCTAAATACCTGATGCTGCGGCATGCGTTCGAGCAGCGGGGGTGCATTCGGGTGGAACTGAAGACGGATGCGTTGAATGAGAAATCGCGGAATGCCATCTTGCGAATTGGGGCGAAGGAAGAAGGCAGGTTGCGGCGGCATCTGATCACGTCGACAGGGCGGGTGAGGGATACGGTGTATTTCAGCATTCTGGATGGCGAATGGCCGGAAGTGAAGGCGATGCTGGAGGCGAAGCTTTCACAGAATGTTTGAATCGATGCCGGCAATGAATTGGATTCCGGGAATCACTTTGCCGATGAGTGCGGTGTCGTTGGTCAGGAAGAGATCGGTACCGGCTTGAGCGGCCGAGGCGAGGTGGATCGCATCGGCCGACGAAACTCGATGCTTTGCGCGAATATCGGCGTAATAATCGGCGGTCTCCAGCGTGTAGGGTATGAGTTGCACACGGGGAGGCTGAAAGATCCCCCGAACCGCGTCGATGACTTCGTTAGAGCCCGACTTGTACGGACCTACCAGAGTTTCCCCCACGGCAAAAGTGCTGGTGCAAAGTTGGTCATGCCGGGACTGCATTTTTTCTAGTAGCCGACGTACAGTCCGGGCATAGCGAGGGTGATCCTCGATCCAATAGACAAACAGCATCGTATCCCAATAGATACGGCTCATTTTTCAGCGCTCTTCGGTCGGGTCCTTCCCAGGGCCGTAGAAATTCGCGCGCTCCGCGCGAAGGTAGGCCTCTCCGCCGCCCAGAGCCGCGAAAATGTCTTTCGCAATCCCGCGAGCTTTGAGCCAGGGGTCGAGTGAGGCGGGGTCGCCCTTTTCGAGACCTACGAATTCGTAGGTGTAGGTCACGGTGGTGCTTTGACCGGATGGCGGGCCGGTTTTCGAGATCAGTTTGAGTCCGTTCCTCGTCAGAAATTTCTTGGAGGTCAGGGCGGCGCAGACTAGCGGGACGCGGTTGTTCAGCCCCAGAGCCTTGTGTACAGTGCCGACATTTACGGAGAAAGTTCGATTCCCGCGTCGGCGGGCGGCCTGAAGATAAGTCTCGACAGCGTGCTGGCGGACCAGGTCTGAATCGGAATGGGTAGTGGCGGTCAGCATATAGCCTGCTATGCATGCTATTCTTGCACAAGTTGGGACCGAAGTCAATTCAGGATGGAAAGCAATGGCGAGTTAGCCCGACCTAAGTAGCCGCTGGGCGACGCTGGCGCAACACTTCAGCTGCATCAGCGGGGGTGTACAGCACTTTGTCGGGGTCGAGCATGCGGCTCGGCATGAAGACCCCGTAATGGTACGGCACGGCCTCCGCGATGAGTCTCATCACAACCAATATCGCGAGGCCGCCGTTAAAAAGAACGAACTGCAAGGATCTTGTAGGCGAGGGCGATACGTTCCGTAAGACAATCCGCCCAAGCTCTCGCGGCGGGTTTTCGTAGTCCGCGATGATTCGTCGGATCACCTGCGCCGCCGGGGAAAGGATATACCCATATCCCCACTGCCTGAAGGCTGCGAGATAGCCTATTCGGAGTATCGCATGAGTGGCACGACACGGGATGTATCCAAGGGTTCCTTCAAAGCCGATGGAGACCGGGTTATCCGGGGTAGCGGGGTTGTCCCGAAAGAACTCCCGAACTAGGTCGGGGACCGAAGGGTGGCCGCGCCGCATCTTAAACTCTATGGTCTTTGTCGCAGCGTTCAAATTGATGTCTATCGGGAGTGGCTTTCCGCCCAAGTGCATCCGACCAAAGAGCGGCTTCGCACCAGCTCCAGCCAAGGAGTCGTGCGACCGTATCATTTGGATGAGATGAGAATCGAGCTGGGTCCCATGAGTGCTATTGCACTTTTTGCATGTCAGGGTAACGACGGTCCCTCCGAGCGTTTCGGGAATGATGTGTTCTTCGGTAATCCGAGGTTCTTTCAGGTCAATCCAGTCTTCGGGCATCGGCTGGAGGCAGAGGGGGCAGAGGATCTTCCCGGGGAAATCTCCAGTCACTTGACCTAGGTTGGCGCTGAGTGCTGCGAACATAAGATGCGCTCTTTCCCTTGGCATCTTGTGCGCTCCGAGCATCGAGAAATTGGTGTAACCAGGAAAGTATATCTATCCGGAAGACATGTTTGTTCTCGCCTTTGCTTCGGTAGGGGGCTAATTGCGTGTTGCTCAGGCCCTTGGCTAGAAGCGAAGTCCGAGCCTTTCCAAATAGCGGTTCTTAACTTTGTAGATTCTAGGTTCGGCAGAATTACGATAAAACACCCCGATGAGGAATTCTCCGTGCGGGGCGAGGGCTTGCACCCGATGCACGCTAGCTAGAGAGAACCGCGCCTGCAACGACTCGCATTGGCTGCTGGCTCCAAATCCGTTTTGCCAGGTCTCATTCGTCGATTCGGACGCATAGGCCTCCGCCGTGGTTCCGCTTGACCGATCTGACAGCAGCACCACGCGGTTAATCGAAGAACAGGAGGGGCCCGACGGCGACCCTATCGCAAGCCCCTCCGCAATGATCGTGAGAGAGCGACGTAGGTCTTCGGCGTCCGGTTCATACGTAAGGAATTGCTTCCGCGCGAACATACTTCGCATGGCGATTATCGCGTCAGGCATCAGGATTGTTACCGACGGCTCCTGAGCAAGTTCGCCCCGGCCCGAGATAGCCGCCGCGAACATAAGTCCATTGTCCGTTAGGGTGACACAATGCTTGGAGCCGCTGCCCGAAAGCGCGGCCTTTACCTCTGCGGGCGAAAGCGTTTCGTCGGGCGGCCCTGTGGGCGTCTGGGCAATTAGCGGGTTCCAGAGGGCAAGAACAAAGGCGAACCATAAGTATTTTTTCAAAGGGTTTACTCCCTCACCCTAAATTCTAGGCTGGAATCATTTGACTTCGGAATGCCTCGAACGTGGCCCGTACTTCTGGCTCCCCTCACCGGCGGAACACGCATTTGCCGTGCCATCGCACTCTAATATGAAAGAGTCGCTTGTCTGAAAGAACGGGCGCATTCCACTTCCCATCCTGTAGAATGGAAGTAGTTCTTTGAAGGCCATCCCACTAGTGGGGGCGTCACGGCTTCGACGGAGATGCTTACGGCCAAGAGGCATGCCGGGGTGCACACACCCGTAATCGAGTGCAAAATGATAATTGCCAATCAACAGATGGCATACGCAGCTTAATTAATTAAGTTGCCGTCTTCCGCAGCTTCGCCCGTGGGCTGCGAGCGGACGTCACACAGCGGGCTGGTCGTCTCCGCCACGTCTGAGTGGAGAGGATGAGATCATCAGGCTAGCGGCAACCGTTTCTTGTCCGTTCTGAGCGGGGGCCGCGAACGTCCCAGGGTAATGCCTGGGGCATGAACTGGAATAAGCATGTAGGCTCTTGACCAGTAACTTTTTCGGACGCGGGTTCGACTCCCGCCGCCTCCACCATAAAACCGCTCAGCTTTTAGCTCTGAGCGTCCAGCCAGGGCCGTGCGAGCCACTAATCGCAGTTTGGCAGGTTTGAGATCGCGTCCGACGAACTGCACTGGTGCCTGCGTAGCATTGGTTGGGGTGAGAGGATCCAGATGCCTTCGCTGTTGACCACATAGATTAAGCCGCGGGCATCATCTGCCAAAACACTCGTGACTCCGCTGGAGGTGCGCATCGTCTGGGGATGCGCGGGATTGCTTACGTCGAGCACGCGAACCGACTCGGGAACAGTATCGTCTCCGCGAGCGCCTTGCACATTTCCGGGCGGATAGGAAGTGGTTGCCGACTTGTCAGGTGTTTCGGTTACCACGAGCCCGGAGCCCATTACCGTCACAGTCTCAATCGGCACACGTCTGACCACCTTGGGCTGTCCTGGCTTGGTGACGTCAATAACCGTGAACCCTTGCTGGGAAGATCGCTGCACGTAGAGGTACTGGACTTTGCCCTGGTGCCGCAGAAACATCTGGCGCGCTCCGCCGCCGGGCATTGGCAGGTGAGCGATCAGCTTCCCCTGTGAGTAAGATTGGTAAGAATCGCCAGCAGACGCGCCCGCGCGCGTCGTCAAGAAAAGTGCGACGAGGACGAGCACAGCGCAAATAAGCCGTCGTGTCCTACAAATCGTTTTCATCGCAATCCTCTTTGCGCGAAACCTAGCCACGGACCCCGCCGCGGAAGAAACATGGTGGCCTCTAATCTTTGTAACCCATCGGAACTCGAAAAGCTTCTGTTGATATGATGCTTGAAATGAGACGGGGTAGCTAGTCTGAGCGCGGGATGGAGGCGGCAGCCTAGCCTTCGTCTTTTGTTCGTCGCGCGATCAATTGATGATTCTCTTTCTTAGGTCAGGCTGACGCGGCCGCGGCCTTGGGCTGGTTTGACACCAGCCATTCCAGGCTGGCAAAGGTCAGGTAGACGCTGGGGGCGTCCATGACCGCCATGGCAGTGCCGGTGGTCTCACGCAAGGCCGCGATCATGGCTTCACTGACGAAGCAGAAGCCGGTTTCGTCCACGGCGAGGATGGTTCCAGAGAAGGCACGGCTGAAAAGAGAAATCTTTACGATCACTGACTTCCCTGCCAGCGACGTCTTGAAAGCAGATGGATTAGACGGCAACGGAGTCTCCTCCTGCCTGTAGATTGCGACTCGTCCCACGATTGAACAACACCCTTCTGGGATCCGCCATTACGGGAGTAATCCGGTCTCCTCATGGCTACCTTGTAAATAACTTTTTACATGGGCGCGACTTACCTCTGACACTTGCTCCAGCGCGGGCGGCTACGCTCGGGAATGTAGCGAATTGCAGTGCGGACGCGGGCCAGTAAACACAGAAACCATCGGGGCTGAAGTGTCGGAAGCCGATCCCGAGTGATTCGCGAAAGGAGAAAATACATGAAGAACCTTGCGCTATTGTTTCTGGGTCTGTGGGTGACGGTGGGCGGCACGTCCAGCCTATGGGGTCAGACAACGGGCTACGCTCAAACTAACCTGGTGGCCAATGTTGCGGGCGTGGCCAGCCATACGGACTCGCAGCTCTCTAATCCCTGGGGCATCGCGTTCGCCGCTGGACAGCCATTCTGGATCTCGAATAACAACGGCGGCACGTCCACGCTCTACGACGGCGAGGGCAACAAGAATTCGTTAGTGGTGACGATCCCGAGTGCGGCGGTCAGTCCTTGCAGCCCGGCGTGCCCGACGGGAATTGTGGTCAACACTAGCGCGGATTTTGGGGGAAGCAATTTCATCTTTGATACCGAAGATGGCATCGTGGCCAGTTGGACCGACGGGACCAACGCCACGGTGGCATTCGATAATTCGGCGGCGCTGGCGGTGTACAAGGGACTGGCGTTGCTGAACAATAACACGGGCAATTTCCTGCTGGCGGCAAACTTTCGAACGGGAAAGATCGATGTGCTGGACCGGAACTTTCTGGTCACGGCGCTGGCAGGATCTTTTACCGATCCAAGTCTTCCGGCGGGAATGGCGCCCCATGGAGTGCACGTGATTGGCAACCAGGTGTACGTCGCTTACGCCATGCAGGATGGAGCCAAGCACGATCCTGTGCCAGGAGCAGGCAGCGGAGTGGTCGACATCTTTGACCAGAATGGAAACTTCGTGAAGACGTTCGCCAGCGGCGGGACTTTGAATGCTCCCTGGGGGGTGGTCACGGCGTCAGCGTCGTTCGGAACGTTCTCGAATTCGATTCTGGTGGGAAACTTTGGAGACGGCACGATCAACGCATTCGATGCCACCAGCGGCAAGTTTCAGGGCCAGATCATGAACACGAATAACACCGCGATCGTGAATCCGGGCCTGTGGGACCTGGTTTTCGGCGCGGGCGGCACGGGCGATCCCAACACCCTGTATTTCACCGCGGGAGGCAGCAACCAGACGAGTGGGCTGTTTGCCACGCTGGGGCCGGCGGCGGCGGCGGGACAGCCGAGTTTCTCTCTGACGCTTTCAGCGCAGAGCGCAAGCATAACCCCGGGAGGGACCGCCATGCTAACGGTCGGGGCCAGTCCGGTGGCGGGCTTCAATAGCGCAATCGCATTGTCGTGCCCGAACGCACCTTCGGGCCTGACCTGTACCTTCTCCGCCAACAGCATTACGCCGGGGGTGAGTTCGACCTTGACCATCTCGGCAGTTGCGACCATGCCCGCGTCGGGGTACGAGGCGGCCGGGATGACGATGGCTTGGATTCCGCTCTCAGGGTTGGGTCTGGTGGGAGTACTTTTCGCGGGGCGCCGAGAAAACGACAAGCGCTCGGCGAAGCGCCGGAAGTGGAGCGCGGCGGTTGGAGGATTGGGCTTGGTCATTCTCCTGACCATGGCGGCACTCGGTTGCGGAGGCGGTTCAAGCTCAACTGCAATGACGGCTAAGCAAACTGTAACCGTTATGGTGACCGGCACGGCGGGAGCTGTCACTCAAAGCACGCCAGTGACGCTTACCATCCAGTAATGAGAAATGGGGCAAGGGCGCGAGAGCGTCCTTGCCCCGTTTTACGTTCCGAGTTTCCCCGCCTTGTTCGTTTCCGGACAAACGGTTCCATTGCCGCACAGCGGCGATCGCGCCGGAAAGCCATCCACCGTTTGGGGATTCCTCACTGCTTTCCGCTCAATCCGCTTCTCTCTCGGTATTAATTTCTCTGCGTTGCTGAACTTTCGCCGCACGGTGCCACAGGCTTGCTCCCGATTTCCGGGGCGGGAAGGGGCAGTTGCGGTGACAAGCCAGGAAGTTCGAGGGGAACGCCCTGGCGTTTTGCCGCGCTGCCCGTCTTTCAAATCCAAATCACTTCGCGAAGAGGAGATAGAAATGATTGGCGCTCAAGAGGCATCGGTTGGTCGCATTACCGAATTTGAGGAGGCAACGTCGGCCTTGGGTCTAAGGCTGGAAGAGGTGGTCGCGCTCATCGCCGGGGTGAAGGTCAGCGACCTGATGGGTTACGCGGAGGCGGTGGTTTCGAATCGGCTGAATTGAACAGCCGGAGGGCGGTTCCCGGTGCGCTCGGGTCCCCGGGAACCGGTCCTTTCCTGATGCCCCCGCGGGTACAATAGGGCGAGGGTATTTGCCTATGTCCTCTTCCCGTACCGCGAGTCGAGTTTCGCTTGAAATCCCGCCGGTTCCGCTGACCATTGAAGGCTACAGCGTGCTGCATCAGATGATGCGGTTTCGCTGGTCGGCGTGGCGTCCGCTGCGTCCGGCGTTGAAAACCGAGGTGATTCACGAAGCCAGCGGGGTGCTGGCGAAGATGGAGCAGAATGCCTCCGGGCAATCGGCGCTTTATTCCCTGCTGGGCCACAAGGGAGATTTGATGTTGGTCCACTTCCGGCAATCGTTTGCGGAGTTGAACCAGGCGGAGCTGCAGATCGCGCAACTGAAGCTGAGCGATTACCTGGAGCCGACGACGTCGTATTTATCGATGATTGAGCTGGGGCTGTATGAATCCACGGTCAAGACGTATAACGAATTGGCCGAGCGGGGGTTGGAACCGCATTCGGAGGAATGGAAGCGGGCCATCAACGAAACGCTGGCGCGGCAGCGGGAGGCGATGCGGTCGCGACTGTTTCCGCAGCTGCCGCAGAACCGGTATCTGTGTTTTTACCCCATGGACCGGCGGCGGGGAGAAGATCAGAACTGGTACCGGCTGCCGATCGAGGAGCGGGCCCGGCAGATGAACGAGCACGGGATGGTGGGCCGGCGTTACGCGGGCGAGGTGAAGCAGATTATTACCGGGTCGATTGGCTTCGATGATTGGGAGTGGGGCGTAGACCTGTTTGCTGACGATCCGCTGGTGTTCAAGAAGCTGATTTATGAGATGCGCTTTGACCAAGTGAGCGCGGTGTATGCGCTGTTTGGCACTTTCTACGTTGGGCTGCGCTGCTCGTGGTGCGAGTTGGGGAAATTGCTGAGCGGAAAAACGCCGAAGGGCGATCTGGCGAAACCTTAACCACCGAGGGCACAGAGGAAAGGCGGAGGGTCACAGAGGAAAAGCGACAGCTTTAACCACAAAGGACACAAAGGCACACAAAGGAGAACTTCACGACTCAGGAAGCGTGTTTCGCCGCTTTCCTGCTAATTCTGCGAGAACAGGTTGTTGCGGTTGTACTGGGCGGGTTTGACGGTGGCCTCGATCAGGGTGCGGCCATCTTTGTCGTAGACGCGGATCAGACAGGAATGAGCGTCGGTGCGATAGATCAATTCTCTGGCTTGCTGCGACAGCGTTTCTGCCCAATCCGGTAACTCACGCCGGTAGTGCTCCCAAACCGTCTCGATGGGGTCGGGGGTCCAATAGGTGACGGAGAGTTCGCCGCGCTGACTGCCCGGGCCTTCGGCCACGGTTTTTTTCACCGGAACTGCGCCGGGGTAGATGAGGACTGAAGCCAACTGGGGATCGAGTTCGGGATGGAAAGCAGCTTCGGGTAAAACCACGAGAGTTTCGAGATCCACCACCGGAATAGGCTCCGAGACCTTGCTTTCAGTTCGGGTTTTCTTCGCGAAGTGACAGAACACGAAGAAGGCGATGAGAAAGGCTCCGCCGAACACCAGGAATGGAACCAGATCTACGAGCAACCAGTTTCGCTCCAGTCGGACAGTAAATTATAGGCTGTCGGCGCACTTAGCGAAAGTGAGGGGGCGGGAATGTTGTTGCCTTGTCCATCGGCTACTATTGAAGGTCGTGGGTTGAGCTTTCCCGGAGAATGCAAATGGCGACACTTGGACTCATTGAATACAAGGATGCGGGCCCAGAGGTGCGGGCGGTTTATGACGACATCATGGCCACGCGCAAAACGGACTGGGTCAACAATTTCTGGAAGGCGTTGGCGAATGACCCTGTGACCCTCAGGCGGACCTGGGCGGATATTAAGCAGATCATGGCGCCGGGGGCGCTCGATCCGTTGACCAAGGAAATGATCTACGTGGCGGTGAGCGTGAGCAACCAGTGCAACTACTGCATCGCGTCGCACACGGTGTCGGCGCAAAAGAAGGGCATGACGGATGACATGTTCCGCGAACTGATGGCGGTGGTGGGCATGGCGAATGAGACGAATCGACTGGTGGCGGGATATCAGGTGGAGATTGACGAGCAGTTTGAGACCGGTCGTTAGTCGTTGGTCGTTGGTCGTTTGCTGGTTGGTAACTTTTTGCGCTTGAGCGGCTTGAATTCGTGGCGCTTCATGTTTACGCGGCGGCCTCGAAACATCACCCCTTCGGCTTCGAGACGGAGCCGCTGTTCGATGGCGGAGTCGCCGCGCAATTTGATTTCTCCTCCCGCGCCAAGTACGCGTTGCCAGGGGAGTCCGAACGCGGAGCGCAAAACTCCAACCACCTGACGGGCTGCTCCGGGGTGGCCGGCGGCGCGGGCCACGGCGCCGTAGGTGGAGACTTTGCCGCGCGGGATTTTGCGGATGGCGGCGATAATGCGGGCTTGCAGGTTGGTGGAAGTCACAACGCGATCCATCCGGCTCGAATCAGCCACAGCGAGGCGACGGAAACCAAGAGCCAGAGTGTGACTCCTTGCAAGAGCGGACGGTGACCTACTTCTTTCAGAGTGGTGACGGAGATGCCGCTGCCGATCAGGTAAAGGGTGGCCGTCAGGCCAATCTTCGCGAGTTTGGTGAGCGGTCCATAGGCGGGAGCGCCGGCTGGCAGGTAGGTATTACAAACCGCCGCCAGACAGAAAAAAGCAATAAACCACGGCCATTGAATCTTGGCCTTCGCACCTTTCAGCACCGCGGTTGCCAGCGCGACGGGGACGATCCAAAGGGCGCGGGCCAATTTCACGGTGGTACCTACGGCCAGAGCAAGAGTGCCATACTTGGCGGCAGCGCCAACCACGGAACTGGTGTCATGAATGGCCAGCGCGGCCCACAAACCGAATTGGGTCTGGGTCAAATGAAGACCTGCGCCGAGAAAGGGGAAGGTCAGAAGCGCAACTGAATTGAGCACGAAAACGGTGCCGAGGGAGATGGCCATTTCCTCATCGCTGGCGTGGGTGATGGGTCCCACGGCGGCGATGGCGCTGCCTCCGCAGATGGCGGTGCCGGTCGAAATCAGAAATGCCGGCCTGCGCTCGACCTTGAACAGCGCTGCCAGCGCCATACCGGCGAGCATGGTGAAGCTGATGCTAAGCAGGGTGTAGAGAAATCCGCTGCGGCCGACGCGGATGACTTCATGCAGGTTCATGCCGAAACCCAGGCCGACCACCGAGGCTTGCAGCAGAAAGCGGGAAAGCTTTCGGGCACCGGCGCCGTAGGGATGGACAAGCCCGAAGCTGGAAAACCCCAGACCGAAAGTCAGACCCAGGGCAAGAGCAACCGGGGGAGAGGCGAATCCACTCGCAGCTGCGGCCAAGCCGAGGAAGAAGACGATTTTCTGTATCATTCGGGATTGATGGGCGCCGGTCCGGGTGACAGCGCGGGTGCCACACCGGCATTATGCTGCGGTGCCCTTATAGGAATCCACGGCCAGCTGCTCACTGTCGTAAATCTCAAAGATGGTCACCAGTTTCGTAAGGTGCAACAAGTCGCCTACGCGTTGCGTGAGGTTGGCCAATTTGATGCGACCGCCGCTGTTCTGCGCAGTGGTGTAAAGGGCGACCAGGGTGCCGAGGCCGCCGCTATCCACGAAAGTGACGCCGGACAGGTTGAGGACCAGGCGTTTTTTTTCAACGATCAATTTCTTGACGGTGTCGCGAAGATAGGCGGATTCTTCCCCGAAAACGAGGCGTCCGGCACAATCCACGATCATGACGGCATCGACGATTCGAGTACTTATCTTGAGTTGCACGCAGGGCCTCCTAGAAGCCAGAAAACCAACTGAGAAGCCTACCTTGGGACAGCTATTTACGCAAGGAACTTCGTCGGCGTCTTGGCGGCAGGGAGCGACACTGCACCCGGCCACATCACGTATAATCAAGGCTTCCGCATCATGAGCTATCAAGTCCTGGCGCGCAAATACCGACCGCAAAAGTTCTCCGAAGTGATCGGGCAGGATCACGTTACGCGAACCCTGAAGAACGCTCTGGAACAGGCTCGAACGGCCCATGGGTACATTTTCAGCGGCCACCGGGGCATCGGAAAGACCACGGTGGCGCGCATTCTGGCGATGGCCCTCAACTGCCGCTCCTCGGACAAGCCGGTCCTGGAGCCCTGCGGGGTGTGTGAGTCATGCA
The DNA here is from genome assembly GCA_052147055.1 of Terriglobales bacterium. Taxonomy (GTDB): domain Bacteria; phylum Acidobacteriota; class Terriglobia; order Terriglobales; family Acidobacteriaceae; genus JABCZH01. The sequence goes on along the minus strand of JBKQLO010000064.1, from coordinate 99,281 downwards.
CTGAGATTCGCGCGGGGAATTCGGTGGATGTGATTGAGATTGACGCCGCCACCAACCGCGGAATTGACGAGATTCGCGAGCTGCGCGAGGCGGCCCGCTACCGCCCGGCGCGGGACCGGTTCAAGATTTACATTCTGGATGAAGCCCACCAGATCACGGACGCAGCTTTTAACGCGCTGTTGAAAACGCTGGAGGAGCCTCCCGGACACGTGGTCTTCATGCTGGCGACGACGCAGCCGGAAGACATTCCCCAGACGATCCGGTCGCGCTGCCAGCACTTCAGTTTTCGGGCGGTCCGGTTCGAGGAGATTCTGGGACAACTCAAAGACCTGGCTGGGCGGGAAACGATCGAGTCGGACGAAGAAGCGCTGGCACTGCTGGCCGAAGCTGGGGATGGCTCCATGCGGGATGCGCTGTCGATCCTGGACCAGGCGATCGCTTCGTCAGGCGGGCGGCTGACGGCGGAAACGGTCCGGCAATTGGTGGGGACCGCGCCTGCGGGAGTGCTGGAAGAAGTGATGCAGGCAGTGGCGCGGAGCGCGAGCGCAGAAGTCCTGAAGCTAGTGGACCGGCTGATCAGCGAAGGCCACAGTGCGACGCACTTTGCGCGGCAGATGGTGCGGTTCCTGCGCAATACGGTGGTCGCAAAGATTGCCGGCGGGGAGTCTTCCCTGCTGCAAATTTCCTCCGATGAACGGCAGCGGGTGGTGCGGGTGGCGGAGCTTTTTAGTGAAGAGGACCTGGCGCGGCATTTGCAGATCATGCTGCGTACCCACGCCGAGTTGGGATACCGGCAGGAGCAGCGCTTTCATCTGGAGCTGGGGCTGCTGAAGATGGCGCATGCGCAGCGGTTGCTGCCGATCGAGGAGTTGTTGAGCGAAGCGGCGGCATCGAGTGCGGCGCGGCCCGCCGGAAGGCCGTCCGTGGTACCGGACTTGAAGAAACCCGAGATTGCTGCGGCGAGCCGTTCCACTGTTTCTCCGTTTGCGGCCGACGCAGCGAGAAAGAGCGGGTCGAAACCGCAGCTTTCCGCCGAAGAGGGTCCAATGGCAGCGCGGGTGGTGATGGGAGCGGCAGCGCCAGCGGTTCTGGCTCAGCCGGAGTCCGAGGAGGCGCCAGAATTGGGCATCGCAGTAGCTCCCGCGTCCCAGCCCGACGAATTGCGCAGTGCGGTTGTGAATGCGTTGGCTGGGCAACCCATGCTGGTCACGTTGCTGGAGAGTGGAGAATGGAGTGTTGAAGGGAATGAACTGGTAATCAAAGTAGCTTCGTCATTGACCGTGATTGACATGTCACTGGCGGCGGACGCGCGACGCCTGGTGATGGCGACGGCGAGCGGAGTTCTGGGGCGTCCGGTGAAGCTGAAAGTGGTACCGAGCGGAAAGCCTCCAGCCGCAGCGGGTGCGGCGCGATCGAACGGCGGCGGGCGCAGCCGGGTGGAGCAGGATCCGATTGTACGGCGGATGAAGGAAAAGTTTGGAGCGGAGATCAGGACGGTGATCGATTACAAGGAGAAGCGATAGTTTCACCGCCGAGGTCGCCGAGAAATGCAACATCAGGGAAAACTCAAGAGCATTTACCACAGAGGGCAACACAGAGGGATCCAGCATGGGTGGACTTAATCTGCAAGAATTGATGTCGCAGGCCAAGAAGCAATACGAAGTGTTGCAGAAAAAGATGGAGCAGATCGTGGTGGAAGGCTCCTCCGGCGGCGGCAGCGTGGTGGTGAAGATGGACGGCCGTAAACAGGTTTTGAGTGTGAAGATTGAACCTGAGGCAGTGAAGGGCGGCGACGTGGAAATGTTGCAAGACCTGGTGGCGGCGGCGATCAACGGCGCCGGCCGCAGGGTGGACGAGGCCATGCAATCCAGCGTGGGCGGCATGTTGGGGGGAATGGGACTGCCGGGAATGTGAAATTGAGTAATTTGGTAATTGCGTGGTGCACCTGCCCCGTTATTTCAATTACACAATTACCAAATCGCTCAATTACCCAATTCTTATGTCCAAATTTGCAGAGCCGATGGTGCGGCTGATCGACGAGTTGAAGAAGCTGCCGGGAATTGGCGGCAAGACTGCGCAGCGGCTGGCGTTTCACATCCTGAGGACGAACGCCGAGGACGCGGAAGCGCTGGCGACGGCGGTGCGCGACGTGAAAGCCAATCTGCGGCTCTGTAGCGTCTGCAATAACATTACGGACGTTGATCCTTGCGTGTATTGCACCAGCGCAACGCGGAACCAGCGGTTAGTTTGTGTGGTGGAAGAGCCTACCAACATCGCCGCCATCGAAAAGACCAACCACTTCAACGGGGTGTATCACGTGCTGCACGGTTCGATTTCCCCGTTGCACGGGATCGGTCCGGAGCAGTTGCGCATTGCTAACCTGATGCGGCGAGTGGACGACGGCCAAGTGGACGAAGTGATTCTGGCGACGAATCCGACGGTGGAGGGTGAGGCCACGGCTACGTATCTTTCCGGACAATTGCGGCGGACAGGACTGAGAGTTACACGCATTGCGATGGGCATTCCGGTGGGAAGCGATATCGAATACGCCGACGAAATCACTATGCTGAAGTCGATTGAGGGGCGGCGGGAGTTGTAGGGGTGTCGGCAGAGAAATAGCTAGTTACGTCTCTACGGTGCAATATGTGCAAGAAGTTTGTCTTTTGGGTTATTGCCGGAGTTATTTACCAGGCAAGCGTCTCCGCGTAACTTATGTGATATCAGCCGATTGCATGGAATACATCACGTGAGTTGTTGGGTGGCAGCAGAGTTGCAGCAGGAGGCGAGTGCTCGCGCGTTTATGACTTTTCAGTTGGCGCGAGGATCGCATCCGAACAGATCTGGCCCGAACCGGGCCGGAGGCGACTTCGGCGCCAGCATGCGCCGCGCTGCGATGTAACCGCATCACAACCGACGCGACAAGGAGCCGGGCTAACCAGCCCGGTTTTCCTTTTGTATCGCAAGAGCGGGATTAATTCCCGGTACGGAGAGGTCTGACCAAAACCGGACGGCGATAAACCGTCTCCAGCAAATGGCGGGAGCCGGCGATGGTCTCGGCCATGCGGTCGCGTGAGTTATAGGCTTGGGCGCGAATGAGCAGGAAGCCATTTTTTCGTTCACAGGCGAGGCGTTCAATTCGTCCATCGCGATCGGCGTCAAAAGCGTTGGCCAAGCGGAGAATCGCTGCGAGTTTGATGGCGGTTTGGCGTTGGCGCGGGCTGAAGCCTGCCAGCACCTTCTGTCCTGCCCGGGGGAAAGCGCCGCGGTGATAGCGAGCCACGGCGGCGACCATCTTCATTTTTTCCTGGTTCCATCCCAAAGGCGGAGCGAGGCGGGTGATGAGCTTCTGGCTGGTCTTGTGATGAGCTTTGTCTTTTCTTGACAAACCTACGTCGTGGAGCAGAGCTGCGAGCTGAAGGGTGGTGCGCTCTTCCCTGCTCTCAGTTCCGGGTGTGGCGGGTAATCCGTCGTAAAGTTGCAGCGCCAGCCGGGCCACGTGTTGCGAATGCTTGAAATCGGGATCCAGCAGCGAGGCCCACAAACGAAGACGGCTCAGGGCGATCGATTGTACCTGCTCACCCCGAGGAAGTTGGCTGCGCCAGAGACTCCAGAGAGAAGTCCTGCCCAGCATTGTGCCGCGATAGGTTGCAATGCGGCGGCTGCGTTCTTCGAGAATCCTGGCGCGCCAGCGCGAGCGGGAGTCAGCATCGGGAAAGGCGTTGATTTGGAGAGCGGTGGCCCAAAGCACGTCGAAGTCGTGAACCTCGCCTAGAAGGTCCTGTAGTTGCTTGAGGTCGCCGATCCAAGCGGCGTGCTGTGCGGGCAGGAAGTTCTCCACGATATAGCGGAAGCGTTTCAAGCCGATTCTTAGCTGGTGAAAGGCGACCTGGGAGCGATTGCGCAAGGCGCGGCGATGCAGTTGGTAGGCCGACGTCCAGCGTTCAAGCGCGAGATGCCGAAAGATCGGACTACCGGGACGTATCCGCGCCGCGCGGCGGGGGAGCGCAGCGGTCCAACTCCGCCAGTGCTTCTGATCAAATTGCAGCAGTGCTTGCGCGGCTTCCTGCTTGAGCTGGCTTTCACGGCCGGCAAGAAACTGGAGGAGAGCGGCCGTGACCGGATCATCGAGAGCGCCCAATCTGGCAACCCAGTCCTCCATCACCTGCACGTCACGGAGTTCGCCCAGACGGTCGAAAAGGCGTTTGGCAGCCTTCTTCATCTGCTTCCAGGAGGGATCGGGGTCAAGAGCCCGGAAAGCATCGGCGATGGAGCGGCAGCGCCGCAGGGCGACGCGCAGATCGTGCACCGGGTCGGGGGCGAAATCCAGGCCCGCGCGGACGCATTCCTCCAAGACCCGGTGCATCCAGAAGGCGAGGCCGGTGGTTTTTGGAGGTTTTCTGGCTGAGGTCACGACGGCGCGGGCAGACATAGGAGCCTTGAGCTTACATCAGGAAGGAACTTTCTGCTGGCTGAGCAACGGGTGCAAGCGGCTGATAATGGGTGTGATCGTGGGGGCGTCGGCCGACTTGCGCCGACGCCAAGCCTTGAATCGCGGAGGTCGCAGAGAACACCTGCGGAGTGCGCGGAGACAGGCATTTTCCGCCCCGATTCTGTTACCTCCGTAACATGCGTGCTCTTACTTTCTGCACTACCCTAAAGTGGTAACTGCAGGAGCTGCGTATTATCACTGCCGCCACAACCAAGCGTGATGACCGGACCGCGTCCGCTCGGGCTTTCATTCACAGCCTGAATATCCTGGTGAAATACGTGCGTCTTTACGGGTTCAATCACAAACGCACCGAAGGGCAATTCGAAATCACCTGGAAGGAATTACAGCAGGGCTTACCCAGCGGCCGTGATGGCAACTTTCTACTGGGAGTCTCGGAAAACCGGTTGCTTCTGGATGGGGTCGTGCTCGAGACGGGGCAAGCCGAGCGCAGCTTTGCGCAGTTTCTGAACACTGCCGGCCTGGCCAGCATTCAATTTTCAAATCAAGTCACGCTGGACGACTTTGCCAAGCTGATCCGGGCCTTCGCCGTGGGTGGCTCCAAAGCGCAGGATGTGGTCAAGGAAATCAAAACGACGTTTGGGGACAACAAGCAGGCCACCATCCGCATTAACGAAGTGAAGTTCGTGGCGGCGGACCCGTCGACGGGAGAAATCAGTGTGGCGGCGCAGATTGCGGCGCAGACGCTGGGCCCGGAGTTTAAGGAATGGCTGAACGATCCGCAGAAACTGCTGCAATTGATCGCGGCGGCGGAAGGCTCACGCTCCGGCGGCGGTGTGCCGGGGGGAGCACCGCTGGGCAGCGTTCCGAACGTCCCCGTAGGCGGCGGTGGTGCGCCGGGTGCGGTGAATACCGGCGGCGCGTGGACGGGCGGCGTGGTGCCGCTGCAAGAGGAAGAAGTGATCCAGGCGATCCGCTTGCTCACCAAGTTTGGAGAGGCAGGGACCGATCCCTCGATTCCGCCGGAGTTGCTCACGCAAGAATTCAACCAGGCAGATCCGAACACCAAGATCAATCTACAGCAACTGTTGGCCAGCCTGGCCAGCAAAGCCACGAGCAGTGCGGAGAAAAACGATACGCCGCTGTTGATGAAGGCGGCGGAGCACATGGCGATCCGCTTCGCCATGGAGCGTTTCCAGAAGGGTGATGTCAAGGTCAACGCCGTCCATCAAATGCTGGAGCACATGAGCCGGCAGATGGACACGCTGCGCCGTATCCTGCGGTTGCAGGAAGACAAGATGAGCAAGGCGGGAATCCTGGTGGAATCCCACGCCGACATTCTGGACCGAATGTTCTGGGCGGAAGTGCCGGAGGCGGGCAAGAAGAGTGTGCTGCTCTCGCATGAGGCTCCTTGTGTTCCGGCCCGCAACATTCGGCAGTTCATTGACGTGCTGCTGGAGCGTGGCGAAAAGGACGCATGCGTCGAGATTCTTCAGAACTACGCCAACTGCCTTACTGCCAAGGACGCGGAACCGCGCCGCAAGACCGCAATCGGGTTGAGCCAACTGGCGGACCTGTTTGCCGCCCCTGGAGTGGACTTGATTGGGCCCACGATTCCCCAGGTCGCCAAAGCGCTGATCAAGGAGTCCGACGCAGAGGCGCAGAGCCTGCTCAGCGCAGCCTTCGTGCGGCTGAGTTCCGAAGCCAACAATCGCAGACATTTCAAAGCTCTCAATGAAGTTTGTACGGCGCTGGACGATCTGGCCAAAGAGAGGCCGGCGACCGCGAACGATTTGCGTCCCCGAATTGGAGTGGAGAACCGGCTTCCAGAGTTCATTGAAGAAGCCCTGCGCCTGCCGGAGGTTCCGCACGACTTGATCGCGGTGCTGCGGCGCACGTCGCAAGCCGCCATCGAACATATGGCCGACCGCTTCTTCCGCTGTATGCGGCGTGAGGAATGCGATCGCATGGTCGAACTGGTGAAGGAATTGGGCCCCGACGGAACCGCGCAGATGAGAGAGATGCTGCGGACGGGGCAACCGCGAGCCGCTACGTCGGTCATCGGCCTGCTGAGCCGCCTGGATGTACCCACCCTGTTGGAACTGTTACCGGCGCGACTGCCGGAGTGGAACCGTTTTTATCACGACATAGCGGTACGGCAAATTGCCTATGGGGCTGCCCATGATCGCGGGCGGACGCTGCTGGAGATTGTGGAGCTGATCGATCCTTTAGTGCTGCCTCAGGCCATCGACGAAATTGGCATGAGCGGAGACCGATCTACGGTGCCACCCCTGATGGTGATGGCGGAAGCTGGTGAAGCCCAAGGGCGCTCTCCGCTGGTTCAGGTGAAGGCGGTGGAATCGCTGGGCAGGTTGCGCGAGCCGGAGTCCGTACCGGTTTTGCGGAACTTGCTCGAAGGCAAGAAGATGTGGAAATGGATTCACCATCGCGAGCTGCGCATTGCCGCTGCCCAGGCTTTGGCTAAGATTGATCCGCGATACGCCAGCCAGGTGCTCTCAGAAAGCGGGTTGTCGCCGGGCGAGCTGGCGATTGCTCCGCTGGACGCGGCCCCGGCCTGTCCCTGGGTGCGGCAGCGGCGTTACGAGCGCATTGTGCTGCGCAAGGCGCTGTCGGCGAATATCAGCAGTTCGTGGGGGAAATCCGGCATTCTGATTCGCGAGATGAGCCTGGGCGGCGGGATGGGGACGAAGGAAGACAATCTGCGGGTGGGTTCAGAAGCGAACATTGACATTTCGATTGGAGTGCGGCATATCCGCGGGCAAGTATTGCTGCGGCGCGCGCGCGTGAATGAAGTGGGATTTGAACTGGTCAACGCCGACCTGGAGAGCCGTTACCGCCTGCGCACCCTGCTGCTGGAGACCGTGGAACACGCTCCCGAGATGAAATATGCCGAGTGGAACGGCCAGCGTAAGATGTATTAGGTCTGCGTGGCGTCCACGTTTTCGTCGAGACAGAAAAGGCCCCTGCAAACGCAGGGGCCTTTTCAAATTCTGGAGACGCTCGCTACTTCACCTTAACGATGATGATGGCCAGCGTGTAAAGGGCCAGCGACTCGATCAACGCCAAGCCGAGAATCAGCGCTAACTGAATGCCGGGACGAGCTGCGGGGTTTCGCGCCAAGCTCTCCGCCGCCGCCGCTGTAGCTTTGCCCTGCGCCAGGGCGCAGATCCCTGAAGCGAAGGCCATCGAAAATCCGGCGGCGATGGCGACCCAGTTGACTGTGCTTACCGCCTCCGGCGTTTGTGCGAATACCGGCGTGGCGAAGCATAGTATGGCCATCGCCATGAAGATGTAGCTGAGTGTACGACGCATTGTGTCTTTCTCCTCTTATGAATTACCGTCAGTGGGTGGTTGACGTCATACCGTGCAGACGCCCTCACGCTGATGGTGAACCAGCAGCTAGAAGCTGGTAGCTAGAAACTGGGCAAGAACCCAACCTCTGGCTACAAACTACCAGGTGCGCCCTAATGTTCTTCCGCCACCGCGCCCGCGAGATACACCGTCGTCAGTAGCACAAAAATGTACGTTTGCAAAAACGACACTCCGATATGGAGACCCAAGAACACGACCGGCACGCCAACCGACACCATAGAAAAGAATGCCATTGTGACCAAGTCACCTGCAAACATGTTTGCCCAGAGGCGGATGGTCAGCGACAGCATGCGGGCCAAATGGCTGACAAGTTCAATGGGGAGCATAAGAATCGCCAAGGGAATCCGGATAAAGAGCGACATCGTCGGATCCGACGGTCCCAGGAAATGTGCTGCATAGTGTGCCAGTCCCTTGCGACGTATTCCTTGGTAGTTGTAATAGACAAACGCGCACACTGCGCAACCCAGCGGAACGAAGGGGGTAGCCGTGGGCGACTCGAAACCGGGGATGAGACCAAGCAGATTACAGCACAAAATGAAGAAACCTAAAGCCACCAGAAAAGGGGTAAAGCGCTCGCTGTGGTGGCCGATGATTTCCTGGCTCTGGCCTTCGACAAAACCATGGACACCCTCGAAGATGTGCTGCAAGGCTCCTGGCCGATCGACCGACAACCGCGATCTCACCAACACAAACAGGACAAGCAGAAAGAGAAATACCAGCACCTCCATGGAGGCGGGATTGGTTATCGGCGCCTGGGGGTATTTAGGCTGAAGCTGGAGGGCTCGCAACAGTCCGGTGACTGGACCCGCGAAATAATGATTTAGAAATGCGGTAAACCAAAGTTGTTCGGGCATAAGATCAACTGCTAGCTCTTAAGCTTTTAGCTTTTAGCTTAACCAATGTGCTATAGGCCGCGGCTCAATGCGGCGTACAGTTCGTAAACCGCCTCACAGGCAATTCCCGCCACGGGCAAGAACAAGCCCGCAAAGAGCCCATACAGACTCGCGGGAGAAACACTGAATATAGCATAGGCCGCCAGAGCCATCAAAAAGTAGCGCAGGAGGAAGCGGAACACTACGCCCGCGCTCGACTGGGAATGTCCGGACCCGGTGGCACGGTCGGCCAGGGCACTCACCACTTTCTCCAGCCAGTAAAAATTGAGGTAAGCGATCGCGCAACCGCAGGCAAATCCGAGGGCGAACCGCCACCCAAATCGTAACCATGTCAGCAGCCCAAAAACTACCGCCATGAGGAGCATGAAGCGCGGAATCCGCGCCACCGCAGCGGCGTAAAACGACTGGGCACGGGTTTCGGTGTCATGGGTCATGGGCCCGCCTCGTACATAGTCCATCGCAGGCAGGATACAGGCAACGGAATGGATTCTAATCTACCTGGAGTCCGACGAGGTTGCGATCCGAATCAACTCCACAAATCCGGCGGCAATGCCCAAAATCAGTCCCACCAGATATAGCCAGGTGGTGTGCAGCCAGTGGTCCAGAGCGAGACCCAAGAGCCAGCCCCCTATGGTTGCAGCGGGAAAAATGAAGGCCAACTGGCTGTACAGGGCCATCTGGACCCAGATGCTTTTCTTGTTAGAGGAATCGTTGTCGATAGAAACCATGACGGTCTCGTATGGGACTCTACAACCCCGCCGACCACGTCACCAGCTTGATAAACCGCTCGGGGAAGATCCCGATGAACACGGTGGCGAATGCGCTCACTCCGAGCGCCACACGCATGGCGGCGCTGATGGGCAGACGGGTCTGGTCGGTGGCTTCACGCATGAACATAGCGTTGGCGATGCGCATGTAGTAGTAGAGGCCGAAGACGGCATAGAGCACGCCCAGGCTAGCCAGCACATAATGCCCACTTTCCATCAGGCTGAGGAAGATAAAGTACTTTCCGTAGAAGCCGGCCAAAGGCGGAATGCCGGCGAGCGACAGGAGAAAAATCAGCATAAGGACGGCTTCGGTAGGGGCGCGGGAGAAAAGGCCGGCAATGTCGTCGATCTCGTCACCAATCACGTCACGCTGACGCAACGAGGTGACCACGGCGAACGCGCCCAGGTTCATGAAGGTGTAAACCAGCAAGTAGAGCAGTATCCCTTTAAGGCCATCGGCCATCGCCGGCGAAGGATAGTCGACGGAGGCGAAGGCCACCAATCCCAACAGCATGTAACCCACGTGCGCGATGGAAGAATAGGCGAGCAGGCGCTTGAGATTGTTTTGCGTAAGAGCCGCCAGATTGGCGGCGGTCATAGTGGCAATGGAAACGAAGATCAGCAACGGCAGGTAAGCCTGGCGCAGAGGATAAAGGCCCCAGATCAAAATGCGCAGCAGCATGGCCCAACCTGCGGCTTTGACCGCTACGGACATGAATCCGGTGACGCTGGTGGGCGCACCTTCGTAGGCATCCGGCAACCATTGATGAAATGGAACGGCGGCAATCTTGAAGAAAAGTCCGACGCAGGTGGTAAGCAAGGCGACCACCACAATCGGAGTGGCGTGATTGTGGTGCGCCATCAATTCCCGTTCCACGCCCAGGCCGATATTGGCCAGGTTGGTGCTTCCGGTCAGGCCGTAAAAAAGCGAGAGGCCGTAGGCGAAGATTCCTGATGAGAACGCGCCCAGCAACAGATACTTCAGCGCGGCCTCGTTGGAACGTTTATCGGTGCGCAGGAATCCGACGAGTACGTAGGTGGAGATGGCCATCAATTCCAGGCCGATGAAGATCAGCACAATGTCATAGCCCGAGGCCATGACCATCATGCCCACGACCGAAAACAGGAGCAGGGAGTAGAACTCGCCGTGGTGTTCATGCTCGATTTCGAGATAGCGTACCGACATCAAGATGGCGATGGCGGCGCCGGCAAGGAACAAATAACAGAAGTAGATGGCGAAGTGGTCCATCACCATGGAACGCATGAAGGCCCACTCCACACGCTGACCGTGGCGCAACAACTCAGCCTGGGCGAGTTGGATTCGGAGCAACCCGGCGGCGGCGAAAAGCACGCCGACGAATGCGGTGGCGGCGTTGGTCCACTTCCACTCGGGCGGGATCATCAGATCAATGAGCAGAATGCCCAAAGCAAACAGCGTAAGCAGAATGATGGGCAGCGACAACAGATAGTCGACGCCGGTGAAGTATTGTACGCCGCCCATCACGGTTTAACCCGCTTTGCGATTTCCGTTGTGCCCGGCTGCACCGCGGCGGCCTGGGCCGGCATCGCAGGAACCGCGGCGTTTACGGGCGCACTGATGCCGGGGTAGTTCGGACGAACGGTTAAGACGAGCTGGTTCACCGGCTGCTGCAAGATCTGGAAGAAGGGTTTGGGATAAAGGCCGATCCAGAAAGCCATGATCAGCAGCGGCACAAAGGTCAGCACTTCGCGCGGCGTGAGATCATGTAGCTTTTCGTTCTTGGGATTGGTGACGGTCCCAAAGAACACTCGCTGGTAGAGCCAGAGCAAATAAGCAGCGGCCAAGATAACGCCGGGGACGGCCCAGGCGGCCCAGCGCCAGTTCTCCATGAAAGCGCCTTGCAGGATGGTGAATTCGCCCACGAAGCCGTTGAGCAGCGGCAGCCCCATGGACGACAGAAACATGATCATGGTGACGGTGGCGTAAAGCGGCATGACATTCGAGATTCCGCCGTACTCGGAGATCTCGCGGGTGTGGCGGCGCTCGTACAAAATGCCGACGATCAAGAAGAGCGCGCCGGTCGAGATGCCGTGGTTGATCTGCTGCAACACCGATCCGCTCAATCCCGCTGGATTCAAGGCGAAGATGCCGAGCGTGCAGAAACCGAGGTGGCTCACGGACGAATAAGCCACCAGCTTTTTCATGTCTTTCTGCATCAGTGAAACAAGCGCGCCATAGATGATGCTAATGATGGACAAAGTAATCATCCAGAAGCGGACTTTGGGATGCATGACCACGTCGGGGAAAAACGGCAGAGCGAAACGGATGAAGCCGTACGTGCCCATCTTCAGCAGAACGCCGGCCAGAATGACGGAGCCGGCGGTTGGGGCTTCCACGTGGGCATCCGGCAGCCAGGTGTGGAACGGGAACATGGGCACCTTAATGGCGAAGGCGACGAAAAACGCGAGGAACAGCACGATGGCGAAGGTTGAGCCGTAAGCCGGGTCGTGGAAGATATGGGGCGCGGTGCGGTACAGGGCCTGGATGCTGAAGGTGTAGGAACCGGTCTGGCGGAAATTGTAGAAGTAGAGGAACAGGACCGATAGCAGCATCAACACTGAGCCGAACAGCGTGTACAGGAAGAACTTGATGGCCGCATAGAGCTTGCGCGGGCCGCCCCAGATGCCGATCAGCAGATACATGGGGACGAGCATGGCTTCCCAGAAAACAAAAAACAGGAAGAAGTCGAGGGCCATGAACACGCCCAACATGCCGGTCTGCAAGATCAGAAACCAGATGTAATATTCCTTGACGCGGTTCTCGATGGCAGACCATGAGGAGAGGATCGAAATCCAGCCGAGCAGGGTTGTGAGCATGATCAGCAGGAAGGAAATGCCGTCGATGCCGAGTACGTAACCGGCGCCGATGGAGGGAATCCAGTTGTTGGGCGCGCCCTCCATGAACTTGAAGCCGGGCTCGAAGCGCTGCGCCCAGAACCAGGGCACGAGCGGCAGCGAGACCAGCAATCCGGCCAGCGCAAAGAGGTTGCCGATCCAACGGATAGCGTCTTTGTTGTCCTTGGGGACAAAAAGCAGCAGGATCGCGCCCACCAGCGGTGTGAATAAGATGATCGAGAGAATATGGCTTTGCATAAGTTCTCAATTTCCAACCGTAACGCCGGCACCTTGCCGGCTGTCTTGAGGGCGTCATGCCCTCAACGGTGAGCGGAACGCCCACCTTGACAGCCGCCGCGGCCGGCGGCGCTACAAATCATCGCCAGGCGTAATAGGCGACAAAGCCTACCAGACCACAGACCATTACCAGCGCATACCACTGCACCAAACCCCACTGCAGAATGCGAACGGGATACGAAATTATGCGTGACAGGACTGCCGGGCCGTTGACCAGCAGACCGTCGATGATCCACTTGTCCCACCAGTTGGAAAGATTGCCGGCGAGCCGCGTCAGCCATCCGGCGTCGTTGACGATGCCATCAATTATGTGCGAGTCGAACCAGGACGAAGCTTCGCCCGCTCCCATCACTCCCAGGCGTACATCACCAACTTTGCGGCGGCCGGTGAAAGCGTAGTCGTAGGCTTCGTCGACGTAATACTTGTTGTAGAGCAAGTTGTAAAGCGGCGGAGCAGCGGTTGCGATCGGCTCGGTGTAGCCTTTGTCTGCTTTACGATAAGCGCGGGTGGCCATGCCCCAGCCCACCACGGCCGCGCCGACGGACAAGAACATCAGACCGTACTCAACCGGGCTGGTGTGCTCTTCTTCCTTCTGTCCGGCGGCCAATTGAGCGTGTTCGCCTTCCGCCCGGAAAACATTCGCCTCTCGGGCAAAGACGGGTTCCAGAAATTTCGCGAAGCGGTCCGAGCCGCCTAAACTGTGCGGCCATCCTAACCATCCGGCGCAAATGGAGCAGAGGGCCAGAATGACGAGCGGCACGGTCATCGACTTGGGCGATTCGTGGATGTGGTGCTCCACTTCATGGCTCATGCGGGGGCGGCCGTGAAAAGTCAGGAGCATCAGGCGGAACATGTAGAACGCGGTCATCAAGGCGGTGATAAAACCAATCAGCCAGAGCAAGCGGTAAGCGCCACCTTCGGAAGACCACGTCTGCCAAAGAATTTCATCTTTCGAGAAAAAGCCGGCGAAGGGCGGGATGCCCGCGATGGCGAAGGTGGCGATGAACATCGTCCAATGGGTGGTGGGGATGCGCTTGTGCAGGTCACCCATGTGGCGCATGTCTTGTTCGCCGCTCATGGCGTGGATTACCGAGCCGGAACCAAGGAATAGAAGCGCTTTGAAGAAGGCGTGAGTGAAAACGTGGAAGACGCCGGCGGCGAAGGCGCCCACTCCGAGCGCCAGGAACATGTAGCCAAGCTGCGAAATCGTCGAATAGGCAAGCACGCGCTTGATGTCGTTTTGCACCAGGCCGATGGAAGCGGCAAAAATCGCCGTCAGCGCGCCGACGATGGCAACCGTCTTCATGGAAGTGGGAGCCAGCACAAAGAGCGCATTGGACCGCGCGACCATGTACACACCCGCTGTGACCATGGTGGCGGCATGGATGAGCGCGGAAACCGGCGTGGGGCCTTCCATGGCGTCGGGCAGCCAGACGTAGAGTGGAAGCTGCGCCGATTTGCCGCAGGCGCCCACAAACAGCAGAAGCGTGGCTGCGGTGATGATGGGATCGCCGATGGCGAAATGGCCGCTGCGGGCGAGGTGGTTGACATCGGTAAAGCGTAGCGATCCGAAGTACCAGGCGATGGTGAACATCCCCAGCAGGAAACCTGCATCACCGATGCGGTTCACGATGAAGGCCTTGTTAGCGGCGTCGCTGGCGGACTTGCGGTGGAAGTAGAAACCGATCAAAAGATACGAACACAGACCAACGCCTTCCCAGCCGACGAACATCAGCGCATAGTTGTTCCCCAGAATCAGCATCAGCATGGAGAACATGAACAGGTTCAAGTAGCCGAAGAAGCGGTAGTATCCGCCCTCATGCGCCATGTAGCCGGTGGAGTAAATGTGGATCAACATGCCGACGCCGGTGACAAATAGCAGCCAGATGCTGGAGAGCGGGTCGAGCAGGAAGCCGGCGTCTACGTGGAATGGGGCGGGATTGCCATCGCGCGTGACGTAGTTCAGGGGCTGCACGGGCGAGACGCCCACGCCTACATTGTCACTGCCTAGCCAGGTGTAGAGGATGGTTTGGTAGGGTTTGCCAGGGTTGTCATGGGCGTAATCGGTGTATTGCCAGACTGCGCCACAAGCAAAGAGGAAGGCAATGACCACTGCGCCGACACAGACCGCGCTGACGGTCCGCTTCTGGAGCTTGCGGCCGAAAAAGAACATGACGGCTGCGCCGAAGGCCGGAAACAGCGGTATGAGCCAGATGTGGGATAAGAAGAGCATTTAGTTTTAGCTGTCAGCAGCTAGCAATTAGCACTTAGCAATTGGCATTTAGTCGTTAACCGGGGTTGCGGATTTCCGCAAAACCGAAATGGCTAAATGCCAAGTGCAACTGCTAAATGCCGGTTTTCTACCATTTCAACAAATCCACTTCATCCACATTTACCGTTTCTTTGTTGCGGAAGAAGGCGATCAGAATTCCCAAGCCGACGGCGGCTTCAGCGGCCGCGTCGGTGATTACGAAAATTGCGAAGACCTGACCGTGCAATCCCCACAGGCGGGAAAACGCCACCAGGTTCAGGTTCACGGCATTCAGGATCAGTTCGATCGACATCAGCACGATGACCACATTCCGCCGTGTGAGTACGCCGATCACGCCCAGAATGAAGAGCGCGGCGGCAACGACGAGATAGTGAAGTGTGGTGATTGGAACCATTTTCAGTCTTCAACTTTCAGCATTTGGCAGTTAGCAATTGGCATTTGGTCCCTCAGTTTCCTGCCGAACCCTCACGGAATCTATATGGCTAAATGCTAAGTGCTAGTTGCCAAAAGCTAGATCCTCTTCTTCGCCATGACTACCGCGCCGATGATGGCCACCAGCAGCAACAACGACGCGATCTCGAAGGCGAACATGTAATTGCCGTACAGCATGACTGCGATCTCCTGGGTGTTGCTGCTCTCGATCGGCTGGGCGATGTGTTCAGGGAATAACTCACCGCCCTTAACGTAGACGGCGACCAACAACCCGCCGAGCGCCAGCGCTGCCAGAAGTCCGACCAGCCACTGCTTGTTGAATTGCTCTTCTTTTTGTGAACGCTCCAGGTTGACCAGCATGATGACAAACAAGAACAGAACCATGATGCCGCCGGCATAGAGGATGATCTGAACGCCGGCCACGAAGGGAGCGTACAGCATCAGGTAGAGTCCGGCCTGGGCGAGCAATCCAAAAATCAGCGCCAGGGCGGAATGCACCGCATTCTTCTGCGTGATCACCAGAATGCCGCTGAGCACGGTAAGTCCCGACAAGAAGCAAAAGAAGAAGGTTGTGGCTACGGGTTGCATATCAGACCAAGACCCCCATGATCGCCGTCAGAATCAGCACGCCGATGGCGACGGGAAGCAGAACCTTCCATCCCACCCTCATTAACTGATCAAAGCGGTAGCGCGGAAAAGTTGCACGGTACCAAATATATAAATACATGAACACGGCGACTTTCGCGACGAACCAGAAAATATCCTGAATGCGATCGCGCACCGGCGGGACAAAGAGCACCAGGCCGATCAGTGCGAGCACCGCGCCAAAGCCGGCGAGGCCGATGGTCTGGATGCGAAAATAAGGATGCTTGGGCATGCGAACCACGCCGATGAAAGCGATCAAGGCCAGGCCCAAGAACAGGAAGCCGGGAATCAGCGAGAAGACGAGATCCCAGGTTTCGCCCGCGAGCCAGTTGGGGAAAGGTCGCATCCAGCCGCCCACCCACAAAGTCACGGCGATGGAGGAGACGGCGATCATGGCGGCATATTCTCCCAGCATGAATAACGACCAGCGCAGGCCGCTGTATTCGGTGTGGAATCCGGCGGTCAGCTCGGATTCGGCCTCAGGAAGATCGAACGGGGCGCGGTTGGTTTCCGCGACCATGGCGATGGCGAAGATGCCGAAGGCAATGAAGCCCAGCGGGAAGAACTTGAACAGAAACCACATCTGTTGCGACTGCTGGGCCTGGACGATTCCGATCATGCTCAGGGTCCCGGTGCCGGTCTTGTTCAGGCTAGTCATCAGGATGGCTGACACAACCGCCATCCCCATGGCAACTTCGTAGGAAACCATTTGCGCGCTGGAACGCAAGGCGCCGATCAGCGGATAGTGAGAATTCGACGCCCAGCCCGCCATGACCACGCCGAGCACGCTCAACGATGAAACGCCGAGCATGAAGAGGATGCCGATGTTCAAGTCGGTGATGGCGTGAGTGGGACCGAAAGGGATGACGATGTACACCGTGAACGAAGCGCAGAGGATGATGAGGGGCGCGATCCAGAAGACAAACTTGTCGGCTTCGGCCGGGACAATGTCTTCTTTGGTGAGCAGTTTGATGGCGTCGGCGATGGGCTGCAACAGGCCGTGCGGGCCTACGCGCATGGGGCCCAGGCGAATCTGGAAGTGGGCCAGAGCTTTGCGCTCCAGCCAGTTCATGGCCATCACAGCCACGGAAACACCGCCAAAGACAATCATGATGTAGACGAGCGCCCAGAAGACGTTTCCGGCCTGGCCGGGGGTGGTGTTGCTGCTGAGATAGGAAGTGATGTAGTCGAGCATCAGCGATCCACCTCGCCCAGCACGATGTCGAGCGTGCCAATGACAGCAATGACGTCAGCTACCAGTTGCCCGCGCACCATGAGATCGAGTGCCTGCAAGTTTACAAAAGATGGCGGGCGGACACGAATGCGGTAGGGCTGCGTGGATCCATCGCTGACGATGAAGTATCCCAACTCGCCTTTGGGGGCCTCGATGGAATGGTAAATTTCGCCGACCGGAGGCTTTATCACTTTAGGAACTTTGGCCATGATGGGGCCTTCGGGGATGCGTTCGACCGCCTGGCGAATGATGCGCAGCGACTGGCGCATTTCTTCCATGCGCACCAGATACCGGTCGTAGGTATCGCCGCTGGTGCCGATGGGGATCTCGAAGTCGAATTCGGAATAAGCGGCGTAGGGCTGGGCTTTGCGCAGGTCCCATTTGACGCCGCTGGCGCGCAGCACCGGGCCGGTGACGCCGAGAGCGATGCAGTCGGAGGCAGAAATCTTGCCTACGCCTTTGGTCCGTTCCAGCCAGATGCGATTGGTGGTCAGCAATTCCTCGTATTCGTCGATTTTCGGCGGGGCGAAGTCGATGAACTTCTTAACGTCCTGCTCAAAGCCGTCATAAGTTTCGTAGAGGCAGCCGCCAATGCGGAAGGCGTGCGTGGTCAGGCGCGCGCCGCAATATTTCTCGAAAATCTTGAGAATCTCTTCCCGGTCGCGAAAGGTGTAGAAAAGGGGCGTCATGGCGCCGATGTCGAGCGCGTGGGTGCCCAGCCATAGCTGATGGCTGGCGAGCCGATTCAACTCGGTCAAGATTACCCGAATGTAATTGGCGCGGGGCGGAGCCTGGACGTTGAGAAGTTTTTCGACGGCTTCGCAGTATCCCAGGCCGTTGGAAACGGCTGCCACGTAGTCCATGCGATCCACGTAAGGATTGAACATGGTGTAGGTGCGGTGCTCTGCAATCTTCTCCACGCCGCGATGGAGGTAGCCGATGACGCACTCGGTGCCCAGGACCTTTTCGCCGTCCAGCTTGAGGATTACGCGCAACACGCCGTGAGTGGCGGGATGCTGCGGGCCCATATTGATGATGAGTTCGTTGGAATCGAGAAAGGTCTTGTCGGGCTGGTCCAGCTCGAGGTGCGAGATGAAGCTGGCCGGGTCTTTAGTGATCTGGTCGCCCATGGCTATTGGCCGCTCTCGATTCCCAGGTTGATCTGCACCCATTCCTGGTCTTGTTGAATGATGCCGTAATCTTTGCGCAGGGGATGGCCTTTCCAGCCGTCGGGCAGCAAGATGCGCTTCATATCAGGATGGCCATCGAACTTAATGCCGAACATGTCGAAAACTTCGCGCTCCAGCCAGTTTGCCGTCGGCCAGATGGAGACTGAACTGGGGAAGCTGGCGCCGTCCGCGATATTGGTCTTGACCCGGATGCGTTCATTACGTGCGAAGGAATAGAGAATCCAGATGAGTTCGAACTGCTTCTCGCGGGTGGGATTGTGCGTGGCTGTGATGTCGACGCAGTAGTCGAATTGCTCTTCGTCGCAGAGAATTCGCAAGGCTTCGGCAGTGATGGAGGCGTCGAGAACGAAGTAATTCTGGCCGAGATAGGTGACGGCCTCTTGCACGCCGGAGCCGTATTGGCTCTTGAGCCGCGCTACTGTGGGCGAATCCCATGGAATGGGAGCGGGGCCGGCAGGCTTGGCAGGCACAGCGGCGTGGGGCGGGCCGCCGGGCGGCGTAGGCGACTTGGCATCCTCGGGCATACCTTAACGTGCAAACCTCGGGCGCAGCAGACGGCTTGGAGGAACGTTAAGTGATAACAGCTTGGCGAAACGGTGTCAACGAGGAGGGTCAGGGCGGCGAGCTGCCGACTGGTAAATCTCAATCAGATCGCGGATGCGCTGGGCGTCACCCTTGCGATGACCGTGGCTGAGGATGGGGTCGGTGCCTCCGGTGGACTCGATGCGAATGTCGGACCAGAAAACTCCGGTGGAAATATGGACGGAAGCGACCTGGGAAATTGAGATGCTCTCTTCGTTGCTGCCGAAGAGGCGCGGCTTGACGCGGACAACGTGTAAGGGGCTCACCACAAGACGAGTCGCGAACAGCAGATTGCCTTTGGTCCAGTGGCTGGCGATAAAGGTCTCGGAGGCCGTCGCCACAGTCGCTCTTGGAGGAGTACCCATTACCCCATCTCTAGTTATGGTTCGGGTTGCTTGGCGTTCTTTGCGTCATTCTTAGCTAACTTTGCGGTAAAGCCTTTAACCGCAAAGAGCGCAAAGACTACGCGAAGGACGCCAAGAAAATCGTGCCATGCGAGCGCTGACCGCTGCCCTACACCCAGTCCAACGCGCCTTTTTGCCATATCCAGATGTAGCCGACGATCAGGATGGCTAGAAAGATGAGCATCTCAGCGAGCCCGAAATACTTGCCGTTGCCCATCATGCCCAGCGCTTTGAACTTCACCGCCCAGGGAAACAGGAAAATTGTTTCCACATCGAAGACCACGAACAGAATGGCGATGATGTAGTAGCGAACGGTATAGCGGCCGCGGGAAGCCCCGATGGGATCGACTCCGCACTCGTACGGACTGAGCTTGGCGCGGTTGGGATTGTCGGGGCGCACCAGTTTGGCGGCGAGCAGGGTGATGGGAATGAGAATCGCGACCACAGCGACGAAGATGAAAATCGGAATGTAGTTTTGCGGCATGGGTTTTGTGCCCGTTTCCCTGCTGCAAGCAATACTACCGCCGGGGCAGGCAGAGTTCAACGGCGCTGCATGACGGGATTACCTTTGGGATCCTTTGTGGGCTTCGTGGTTAGCGCCTTTCCGGCCCAAAAAACCAATAACCACAAAGGACACAAAGGATCACAAAGGAGGGCGCGCGGCCAATGAGTTGTGAAATACGCCGGACATCCGACACTTGTTTATAATCGCTTCTCACCGTTACCGCAAAGGAATCCATTGGCACTCGACGACAATATCTACAAGCTGCGGCTGGAGAAGCTGAAGCAGATTGAAGCGCTGGGGCAGCGGGTCTATCCGACCAAGTACGAGTTCACGCATACTGTTCCGGCGATTCTGGCGGAGTATTCGAGCAAGTCGGCGGAAGAACTGGAAGCTTCGCGCGTCAACGTGCGGGTTGCCGGACGGATCATGGCCATCCGACTGATGGGCAAAGCCGGATTCGCGCATTTGCAGCAGGGTGGTCAGAAGCTGCAAATTTACGTGAAGAAGGATGCCGTCGGCGACAAAGGATTCGAACTATACAAACTGCTTGATCTTGGTGACCACATTGGCGCGAGCG
The DNA here is from genome assembly GCA_052147055.1 of Terriglobales bacterium. GTDB lineage: Bacteria > Acidobacteriota > Terriglobia > Terriglobales > Acidobacteriaceae > JABCZH01. The sequence goes on along the minus strand of JBKQLO010000064.1, from coordinate 78,769 downwards.
GATATCTGTTTCGCACCCGTACCGGCGAGTTGAGCGTGCATGTCGAGGAGATTACTTTTCTCTCGAAAGATCTTTTGCCGCTTCCAGAAAAATGGCATGGGTTGACCGACGTAGAGTTGCGCTATCGACAGCGCTATGTCGATCTGGTGATGAACCCCGAAGTCCGCGAGGTTTTTCTCAAGCGCAGCAAGCTGATCCAGTCGATGCGGCGTTTCCTCGACGCGCAGGGCTTTGTCGAAGTCGAAACTCCGATGATGCAGCCGGTGGCGGGTGGAGCGGTGGCCAAACCGTTCGTGACCCATCACAACACGCTCGATATGGATCTGTATTTGCGGATCGCGCCGGAGCTTTATCTCAAGCGGCTGACGGTCGGCGGCTTTGATCGGGTGTACGAGATTAATCGCAGCTTTCGCAATGAGGGTCTGGGATGGCGATGGAATCCTGAGTTCACCATGCTGGAGTTCTATCAGGCCTATACCGACTATCGCGGGGTGATGGACCTGACGCAGAAGTTGATCGAGCAGGCGGCGATCGATGTGACTGGGGGGACGAAGACGAAGTGGGGAGATGACGAAATCGACTGGCATGCCGACAACTGGCGGCGGCTGACCATGCGCGAGGCGATTATTGAGCATTGGCCGGAGGCCGCTGGCGCCAAGCCGGCAATGGCGGAGTTCGCGAATCACGAGTCGGTGAAGGCTTTGGTGCAACGCTTCAATCGTGGGCACGCGCATGTGGCTTACGATCCCAATGAGCCGCCGGGGAAAACCATTGCGAGTTTGTTTGAAGCGGCGGCCGAGGAGCACCTGGTGCAGCCGACGATCATTTATGAATTCCCTACCGCGGTTTCGCCACTTTCCAAGCAGAAAGCCGACGAGCCGGATTGGACCGAGCGCTGGGAAATCTTTGCTGGGAAGATGGAAATCTCTAACGGCTTCAGCGAGCTAAATGATCCGGAAGATCAGCGGCGGCGGTTCGAACAGCAGTTGAAAGAGCGGGAACGCGGCGATGAAGAAGCCCATCAGATGGATGAAGACTATATTCGGGCGCTCTCGTACGGGATGCCGCCGGCGGGCGGGGTTGGGGTCGGAGTGGATCGTCTGGTGATGCTGCTGACCGACTCACATACCATTCGGGATGTGATTCTGTTTCCCTTGCTGCGGCCGGAAAGGTCTTCAACCGCCGAGAACGCAGAGGACGCCGAGAAGAAATAATCCTGCATCGATCACGGCGTCGTAGGGAGAAACCTCAACCACAGGGGGCAAGAGGAGAACATGCCCTCAGGGGCTAAAGCCGCCGAATCGACACAGCAAGCTTGCGCGGTGCTGAAGCCACACCCTTTCAAAGCATGGTTAGCCCGTATCCAACTATGCACTGGTATCGGTGCGTTCTGTTGACTAGATTCTAAATCGGTTTGGTCTATGCACGCGGCAGCGCTACCGTAGCCTCCCCCGGATGGGCTTGGAAGCTGGGTCGGTAGCGCTTTGCTTTTTCTGCCTTCTTTGTTCCCTTGAATCCAGGCCCTGAGCCGGTTTCTTTGTTCTATTCTGGCATTCCGGTTCACAAGGCGGCGGGTCAGACCAAAGGGCCACGACCTCCGGGGGCCGCGGTCGGGGAACTGCGGTAACGATTCCTGAGATTTTTCGTCAGAAAGTGGTAGACTCCATCAAACATGTTCACGCCGCACCCCAATTTGAGCGACGAAGTGAACGCCAACATCGTTCAGTCTGAAGTGGAAGGCGGCGTGCTTTTGGCTGCTTTAGAGCCCGCGACCGTGCTTGAGATCCGGACCCAGAACCACCGCTATACGGCGGTTTTGTTGGGCGGGAGCGAGGCGCTGATTTCAGGGCATCCCAAGTATTGCCCAAAGCCGGTGCAGGTGGCGATTGCAGGTTCGACGTGGGGAGGGTCCATGTTGAAGCAGCGCTACATTGGGCGGGGCATGCACCTGGAATTTTGCCACCCCGAATATAAGACCCCGATTGTCACTTCGCGGATTGAAGAAATCAGCGAATGCCCCCGCAAACAGGAAATGCAAACCTCATTGGGCGCATTTCAGATCACCGCACCAGCCTAGAAGCCGTCCCGAAACACATTCCAGAGTGACAAAGAACAACCCATCCAGTCAGTGAGCCGCGGAGGTCTGCGCCAGTTCAGCCGCTGCGTGACCTTCGCCCGACTGCGTGCCCGGTTCTTGCGGCGAAGACGGCGCGGCTCCACGGACGACCTCGCGAGCGGGTTGGAGATGCTTTGCTTGTGCGGAGTTGGGAAGTAGACCGAACACGTCCAGTTCGGTCGCTGTGCCGAAGTAGACCTTTCCGTTGGCGATGGTCGGAGTGGCAAACTTAATGGAAAGGCCTGGAGTGTCGCGAGAACCTGCCTGGGTGCTGCTGTAGAGTTCGGCAGCGGTAGTGGGATTGAGCGCCAGCAACACAGCTGGCCCACCGTAACCGTTACCGCCCCCTTGGGGATTGAATCCCACAAGCCACAGAATCCCGTCCGTGCCCCCGTTGGAAGAGATCACTGGAGTTGAGCCGGGCGCGGGAAAGGTTTCGCTGGAGGTCGCGATGGGGGTCTTGGAAATGAGTCCATCGCTATATTGAAAAATCCGCAGAACGTCGTTCGCGGCCGCGAAGTAGAGCTTCTGCTGCCAAAAAGCGGGAGTACTAAGGAGCGCGTGTCCGGCGAACGCGTTCTGAATGCTTTCGACGACGTCGTTCTTGCCAGAGTTGAACTCACCCAAATGGGCCAGATTCAGCAGGTAGATTACCGAGTTTTTTCCTGCACCAATGGCAAAATGCGGTTTGACGGCGGTGGCCAGGTCCGGGAACAACAGCGGTCCGCCGGATCCGAAGTCTTGGTCGTACTTACTGAGTACTGCCTCATTGTAGGGAGTGAAATAATCACTTACCTGTAGCCCAGCGGCGGTGGTGAGCTTAACGAAGCTCATGCCGTAGTCCGTGCCGCCGGTGTTGACGTCGAAAGTGCCATTGCCGCTGACGAAATAAATGTTTCCAGAGAGGTCGGCGGCGATGCCTCCTCCACTCTGCCAGACTCCGCCCTGCATGCCATTGGGAGTTACATTGAACACCGCGGCTTGAGTCAGGGTAGCGGCATCGTAACCAATCAGCCAGCCGTGGTAGGGATAGGTGGTTTCGAGTCCATGGGAGGCCCAGCCGATATAGACAACGCCATTGGCGAGTAACAGGCCAGCGCGTTGATTCTCCCGCAGTGCGTTAAAGGACACCATTCCGTGTACTGAACCCCAGCCGGTACCCGGGACACTAGCCTCGATCACAAGCGGGCCGCCGAATTTCTCCACGCCGGTAGCCACGTCGAGCGCGTGCAAGCGTTGTAAATACGCTCCGTTTTCCTTGGTCGCGGCCACTACGTACAGAGTGCCGCTGTTGAGGTCAATGACCGGAGTGGAGGTAATGCCGACTTGCGGGTAGATGGAAGCGGTTCCCGTGTCCTTGGCGGGGATGGGAGTGATGCCTTTCGACGGGTTGATAAAGCTGTCCGACCAGAGGGGATTGGCGTTTTCGCCGGTGTTATTGTCGGCATCGAAGGCGTAGACGCTATCGTTTTCCGTGGCCACGAACACCACGTCGTGGCGCCCCTTCCCCGGAATCAGCACGTCTTGCAGTTCCAGCGGTTGGGCGTAAATTTGGCCGTCCACGGGCTGAGAGAAGAGTTTGCCGAAAGTGTCGGGTTTTACGTTGCCGGGGGTGAGGATGCGTTCCTGGAGATTGGCGCCGGCGCGAAAGTTGTCATAGTGATAGGTCAATACGTTGACCTGGCAGAAGGCCGCGGTCGACATCGATAAGAAAACGGTGGTCCAACGGAACAGCTTGGCAGCCGTTGTGTAGCGGGGAATTTCCAGCAACTGCGCACCTCGCCCGGATCCAGGAAAATTGGCGGCTGGGATGGCGGTGGAGAAGGAGGAATGCATTCCCGGTCAAGGAAGGCAAGCCCACACCGCCGCAAGCCTGCACTATTCATAGGCGATTTTCCGTCCAGGGTCAAGAGATACCCGCAGAGGGGTGTAGAGCTCCACACGACGTAACCGGGTGACTGGCAGCAATTTAGTGGCAGAATTGGGCGCCGGCATGAATAATGGCGAGAGGGCGGAAAATGAAGCCGGCAGCAATCGGAGGCGAGATGACGGCAGAGACGCGGCTTACCAGAGAAGAGCTGCGCTCGCGCGCGCAGACGGTCGGGCGGGAGCGCTATCACCACCAGCATCCCTTCCACCTGATGATGCATGAGGGCCGGCTGAACCGCGGGCAACTCCAGGCCTGGGCGCTGAACCGCTACTACTACCAGAGCCGGATTCCGATGAAGGACGCCATCATTCTGTCGCGCAGCGAGGACCGAGAATTCCGGACAGCATGGCGCAAGCGGATCGTAGACCACGACGGGGACCGCGGCCACGAGGGTGGAATCGAGCGCTGGATTCGGTTGGCGGAAGCCACGGGATTGGATCGCGAGCGGGTGCAGAGTGGCAAAGAAGTGCTTCCGGCGGTTCGCTACGCTGTGGATGCCTATTTGGATTTGGTGAAGAGCCGGACACTGCTCGAAGCCGTGGCCTCTTCTCTGACCGAACTGTTTTCACGTGACCTGATTGCCCTTCGCATGGATGCCTTGCGCAAGCACTATCCGTGGCTCTCGGGGGGGCTGGACTACTTCACCGCACGCCTCGATCAAGCTCCGGAAGACGCGCGCTTCGCGTTCGATTGGGTCGCCGAAAATGCTCACACCAGAGCAGAGCAGGAGGCAGCCATCGCAGCTTTGACCTCGAAGTGCGACATCCTGTGGGCGCAACTCGACAGTTTGCACTTTGCCTATGTACAACCGGGATGGCCACCTCCCGGCGCCTTCATCCCCGAGGAGGGATAGCCGCCGTGCCCGGGCCTGACAAGAACAGCAAGCCCCGCCTGGCACGCGGATGCCGCTGGGGGGAAGCCAATGGCGCCGAACGGATGCTGATGTTTCCCGAAGGCGCGCTGCGTTTGCAAGGCACCGGACGCGAGATTCTGGAACGGTGTGACGGCCAGCGCAGCACGCAGCAGATCGTCGAAGAGTTGCAAGCGCAATATAAAAGCGGCGACAGCGGCCGCATCTTGCAGGAAGTCCACGATTTTCTCGAGAACTTGCAGCAGAAACGCGTAGTCGATTATTAGAGCAACCGCAAGTGCCGACGCCCAATCCTTTAGCGCTGATCGCCGAAATTACCCACCGATGCCCGCTGCATTGTGTCTACTGCTCGAATCCGCTGGAGATGCAGAAGGCCGCCGGGGAGCTTGCAACCGAGGAATGGGTGCGGGTGTTTCGCGAAGCCGGTCAGCTTGGGGTCTTGCACGTACACCTGACGGGTGGTGAGCCATTGGCGCGTCCGGACTTGACGGAACTGATCACCGGCGCAAGGGCGGGCGGACTCTATGTGAACCTGATTACTTCCGGGATCGGCCTCTCCGAAACGCGGCTGGCGGCGTTGGTGGACGCAGGGCTGGAGCACTTTCAGCTTAGTTTCCAGGACTCGCGGGAAGCTGGAGCGAACGAGATCGCGGGCACGCGGAGCCACGCTCACAAGCTGCAATTGGCTGGGCTCATCCGGCAATTCAAGATTGCATTCACCGTCAATGTGGTGGTGCATCGGCAGAATCTCGACCATCTCAGTGAAATCGTAGCCATGGCAGAAGAACTTGGCCCCGACCGGCTGGAAATTGCCAACGTGCAGTATTACGGTTGGGCGCTGCGCAATCGGGATCTGCTGCTGCCAACCCAGCAGCAGGTGGAACAGTCGCAACGCACAGTTGCGGCGGCGGAGGAACGGTTGCGCGGGCGCATGCGCATCGATTACGTGGCGCCGGACTACTACGCGCGCTATCCCAAAGCCTGTATGGGCGGTTGGGGACGCCGTTTGCTGCTGCTCGATCCCGCCGGGCAGGCGCTTCCCTGCCACGCGGCGGGGGTGATTCCCGGCATGCAGTTTGACAACGTTCGTCAGCACTCTCTCGACTGGATATGGCGTGAGTCGGCGGCCTTCCAGCGCTTTCGGGGTGAAGATTGGATGCCGGAGCCATGCCGTAGCTGCGAACGGCGCACTGAGGATTTCGGGGGATGCCGCTGTCAGGCGTTTCTGCTGACCGGCAACGCGGCAGCAACTGATCCAGTGTGCACGCTGGCGCCGACGCACGGGGTGGTCGAGCAGGCGCTGAGCCAGGTCAGTTCGGAAGGGGTTTCCGTGACAGTTCCATCCTTGCAAGCCAACTGGATTTACCGCCCGAACCCAGGCTAATTCCTGCCCGAATGCGCGTCCCAGGAAAACATGTGCAAACCTGTTCACACCCCGAAAGTGGTGGTAAGGCTGTAACTTACTGACAGATAAGAGCCGGATTTCCCCTTCTTTTGGCCAGTAACCTGCACTAATGACCTCCGTACTCCCTCATAAATCTCCCCAAGAAAAGACTTTGCTTTTTGCACTTCCCCCGCTAGTTGATACTCCCCACATTTCGCTATAGGAGCGACTTTTCAGATGCGCGTGAAGATTCAGTTGTGGTCTCTTGCCACTCTATTGACATTGACTTTAGTGGGCTGCGGCGGAGGTAGCCTGAGCAGCAGCGGCACTCCAGGTAGCCCTTCTACTCCCGCTGCTACTTTGACGGCCATTGCGGTGACGCCGGGTTCGCAGACGCTCGCGGCCGGATCGCAACAGCAGTTCAAAGCAACCGGCACTTACAGCGACCATAGCTCGAAAGATCTTACGTCGAACGTGACCTGGAAATCGTCAGCCGCCAGTGTGGCCAGCGTCAACAACTCAGGTTTAGTTAAGATCCTGGGTGCGGGCCAGACCACCATCAGCGCCACGCTGAAGTCGATCGATGGATCTACCGGCTTGACGGCCACGGATAATCTGGTATCGATTACGGTCAAGGCCAGCGGCTCGAACGTCAATGTGGGAAGCTCATTGCAATTGACCGCGATGGGAACATTTCAGGATGGCAAGCCGGCCACGCCACTCGCCAATGTAACCTGGACGTCGTCCGACCTGAGCAAGGCGACCATTACCAACACTGGACTGGTCAGCGGACTGCATGGCGGACAGATCATGGTTACGGCAAAGTCTGGATCCATCTCGGGCGATGCGCAGTTCAGCGTAACCGCGCTGCTGCAAACCATCGCACTCAGCCCGATTGGGGCTGCGGTTCTGGTGGGCGGACATCAGCAATTCTCCGCTATCGGCGCATTCAATGACGGCACTACGCAGGACCTGACGACATCCGCCAGCTGGAACTCTTCCGACCAGACCAAAGTCGCGATCGTAAAGGGTCTGGCCGACGGGGTCGCCGTGGGTGCGGCCAATCTGACGGTGAGCCAGAACGGCGTGAACAACGTAACGGCTCTGAACGTTGTCAGCCGTGCTTACGCCAATCTCTCGGGCAACTACGCTTTCACCCTCACTGCTTCGGATACGCGCGGGCCCTCGATGTACGCGGGCTCAATCACCTTCCACGGTAATGGAAGTCTGAGCGGCATCGAAGACTCCAACACCATGAATGGCGTGCAGCAGCAGGTCGCGGTGAGCGGCCACTACGTTCTCTACCCGGATGGACGCGGCAATCTGGTCTTTAGCGCCAACGCCTCCCATCCCGCCGGAATCACGCTAAGGTTCGCACTGAACACGGGAGCAACCGCGGGCAGCTTGATCGAATTTGACGGTCTGGCGACCGCCAAGGGTACGCTGACGCAGCAGAACGCGGCGGCATTTAACGCTGCCGCCATCAACGGCACCTACGTGTTCCGCGCAGCCGGACTTGACACTCGTGGAAATCCCGCCAACGGGCCCGAAGGCCTGGCGCTTGTGGGCATGTTCGCAGCCGACGGAGCTGGCAACATCAGCGGCGGCGTGGATGACGTCAATGACTACGGCACGGTCAATGGACAGAATGCTCTGAGCGCATCGACCTATTCGGTGGATAGCAATGGCAGAGGCACGTTTCAGCTGACGGACGCTTCCGGCACGTACAACTACGCTGTGTACGTGGTGGACGCCAGCAAGAGCTACTTCATCGAAACGGATACCGATCCTGCAACCGCAGTGCTCGGCGTGGCCGAGCTACAGACCTCGCAATCCTACAGCAGCGTCGCCGGGAGCTTCGCTTACCTGATTGACCAGCCGGTGGTGGTGAAATCCAACATCCCGCAGACGGTGGTGAAAGAGGGACAGCTTGGAGATCTGTCGTTGACGGCCCCGTCTTCGCTGTCCGGAGTGCTGAACGACGATTCGGTGACCGGAAGCTACGTTAACAATTACGGCGGGATCAACGGCCGCGGACAAATCTCGACCTGCGGAACCGGCCAGACCTGCACCGAAGCGAGTGATCAGCACACCTACTTCTACTACATGGTGTCCGCATCCAAAATGCTGATCCTGCAAGCCTTCGCGTATGACAATTATCCGCAATTCGATCCCGCGGTAGGCGAAGCCGACCTGACTACGCAAACGCCCTACAGCGTCGCGTCGGTCAGCGGCAACTATGTACTACAGGCGCACAACGGCAATGGTTTTGCCGATGCGCTGATGCTGCTCAGCTTTGACGGCGCCGGCGACATCAACGGGGTGGTTGACTTGTCCCAGGTGGGAAGCGTCTCAAGCACCGTGGTCGGCGCGCCGCAGTTTGTGCTGACACCTACGGCGCAGGGGAACATGGTGATTTCGCTGTCAACCCCGGCGGCCACTCAGAACTACTACTTCTACCTCTATGCGAACTCAAATGCCTTTCTGGGCGGCACGGTCACGCCTCTGGACGGCACCCTCACACAACAATAATTCCTTCAGATCGGTAATTCGGCCAGCCTCGTAAAGAGGCTGGCCTTTTTTATGGTGTCGAGATCAGACGAACCGGGATGGTAGAAGCGCCGTTGCCGCCGACAATGGGCGTGTTGCCGTTGGGGGTGGAGCTGCAGCCGACGACATTCATCACGGTGATGTTGATTTCACCGACATGCAGAGGAGTATCTGAGACTTCGTTGACGAAAGCCTGAAGAAATCCGAGCACAGTGACTGGTCCGGTAACGTTGCCAAAGCCAGTGCGATCAATAATGGGAATGGTCACGATGGAACTGCTGGTGGTGACGTTTTGGCCATTCATCGGGTTCGCAGTACCGGCGATGATCTGGGGCGGTCCACTGGGCCAAGGAGATGGGTAGTCGAGCACATCCTGGCCCGCGGTCGCTCCCGTCGTCGAGGCATGAATCAAACATTCCGTCGCCAAGGCGGCGGCACCGGTAGCTCTGCCATTTTCCGGACTAATCGTGGAGTCCCAGTCGGCGTTCGGTTGAGTGCCACCGCAAGAGTAGGTCTTCGCATTGCAGCAGGCGACACCTTCCTCATAGTCGACGGCCAGGTCGGCGGCGCAGCCGGAGCCGGAGGCGGGACAGGTGTCGGCGGTGCTTGGCGCCACCAACATGGGCAGGTATTGCACGATGGGCGGAGTGGCTTGAACCTGCATGGAACCATTGGCAGGAGGCGAACAGCCGGGATTGCCGGAAGGGCAATCTGCCTGTATATCGAAGGGGGTAGCTGTGAGCGTTGCCAGGTTGGCGACCACAGCCCCGGTGACCGGATCGATAAAGTGGGCACCCCCGTTTGTAGGGTCCAGATTCGCCACCAGCCACGGCTTCACGCAGCGGGGAGTGATGCCAGTGAAACTGCCACCAACGGAGTTGGACGGATTGTAGACCTCAGCGGTGGCGGAGGCGCTGGTGGTGGACGCACTCTGGCCCCAGATACGCGCGAAGAACGTCGGCAGATTGGTCTGCTGAAGGATGACGGTGACGGTCGGATTGTTGCTGTTACTCGTCGTAAGGTTGTTGAAGGTGGGACTGCCCACCTCAGTGGGCGGAGAGCCAGCCACCCGATTGTTGAGGGGCGCGCTCGCACTGACTACGGCATTGATGGCAGAAGTGGCCATGGATTCCGCCAGCGTGATGGCAGCAGGCAGATTCGTGTCACCGGGGGGAAGGGTGGTCACACCGGAATCGGCAATGGCCTTGGCGCCGGCCAGTGCGGCAGCATCGGCGGCCCGCTGGACTTCGGTGCGGGCGACGTACAGGGTGACCACGTCTATGGCCAGCGCCGCCATGGCCAGCAAAGACACCATGGAAATGGCGATCAACAGAATGGTTTGGCCGCGCTGGGAGCGGCGTCCGCGTAGATAGTCTGCCGACGGCATGGTTAATTCTCAGCCTCGCGGCAGTATATCTCCAAATCGGCCGGTGTAGCCGCAGATTTGCGCAGAGCAACGCAGATGTTTCTTTTGATTGTGAACGAGCGTGCCTTGTAGTCTCTTCACGGCTGTGGGATTCTATTTGAGCATGGCGAACGATCTTCCCACGGCTAACGAACCTTCGCTTGAGGACGGCGTTTCTGCCTCCAACGGAACCCACTGGTATGCGATTCGTACCCGTTCCCGGCATGAGAAGGTAGTGGCAAAGCAACTGGACGGTCTGGGAGTAGAGAATTTTCTGCCTCTGGTTAGCAGTGTGCATCGCTGGGCAAACGGGCCGCGGGAGGTGGAATTGCCGCTGTTTTCCGGTTACGCATTTGTGCGGCTGGTCTATTCCCCGGACCAGCGAGTGCGGGTGTTGCGCACGCATGGGGTGGTGGATTTCGTAGGGATGCAGGGCCGGGGCACGCCGATTCCAGATAAGCAAATCGACGATGTAAAGATTCTGCTTAGCCACAAAGTTCCGTTCAAGAATTCCGCCTCGCTGCGGGTAGGACAAAAGGTGCGGGTGCGGGGCGGGTCGATTGAAGGCGTTGAGGGGATTCTGGTGGCCCGCAGGGGAAAACGCCGCCTGGTGATTTTCATTGAACCCATTCAACGGTCGCTCTCCATCGACCTGGAAGGGTATGACGTAGAGCCGCTGTAGGCTTGCGGCGATTAAGGCAGCCTACCCAGATCCAGGCCTTTTCTGCTCAGCCAAACTCCCCTCACAAAACTTATGTCACTTTTCGCCCGGGGCAGCGATAGGTGACACTGGTGTGGACGCTCCGGCTGTCCTGAATGGCTACCCACCCGAACCCGGCGATGAACCCGCGGCCTCCGCTCAACGGTGAGCACTTTGATGTCGCCGTAATCGGCGGCGGGATCAACGGTGTCGCCATCGCGCGGGAATGCGCCTGCGCGGGACGCCGCACCCTCCTGGTGGAGCAACACGATTTTGCCGCCGGCACGACCAGCCGATCGACGCGAATCATTCACGGTGGGCTGCGTTATCTCGAACAAGGCGATCTGGCGCAGGTACGAGAATCGTTGCGGGCACGGAGACAGTTGCTGGAGCAATATCCCTATTTGGTGCGTCGCCTGGAGTTTCTGCTGGCGCTATCGGAAAAGAGCCGCCGCAGTGCGCTGACGGTGCGCGCGGGATTGTGGCTGTACCGCAGAATGGGCGCACAGGACGTGACCGGCGCCAGCGAGTTGCATCACCTGGAAGAATTGCTGGATGGCGGCAGGCGTTTTTCTATCTTCAGTTTTGAAGATGCGCAGTGTGAATTCCCCGAACGCCTGGTGGCAGAGTGGTTGATGGAGGCTGCTCGATCTGGCTGCGTGGCGCGTAACCATACCCAGATGCTCACGGTTGAGCTTGGAAAGGGAAAGATCACCGGCTTGCGGTTGCGAGACCAACTGAGCAGAACTGAGGAATCGGTCAGGGCCACATGGATCATCAATGCTACGGGGCCGTGGGCCGACCAAATCTGTCAGCGATCCAGCATCCGGACCGAACATCCGATGGTTGGGGGAGTGCGTGGGACCCATATTGTGTTGCCGAAGTTTGCCGGTGCACCGGAGGCGGCTGTGTATACCGAGGCTGTGGACGGACGGCCGTTCTTTGTCATCCCGTGGAACGAGCAGCTTCTGGTGGGGACGACCGAGGCCGGGGACACGGGCGATCCTGGCAAAGTGCAGCCGGCGGAGGAGGAGATCGAATACCTGCTGCGTTCGGTGCAGGGTCTATATCCGCGGGCACGGGTGTCTGCGGGCGATGTGAGTTGCGCGTTTGCCGGAGTACGCCCACTTCCCTACTCGCCGGGCGCGGATCTCCCGGAATTGAGCCGACGTCACTACCTTCACGATCATTCTGCGGAGGGCGCAGCGGGCATGATTTCGGTGATCGGTGGCAAGCTGACGACGGCGGCCAGCCTGGCACGCGAATGTGCGGCCCTGATCGGCGTAGCGAAGACCGACGTGGCGAAGACCGGCGTAGCCGCTCCAGCGCTGCAAATTGCTCTGGCCGATGGAAGTCGTGTGGACGACTTACTGGAGCGGAAGATCGCTGAAGTTGCAGAGTCGGGCGACCTGAGCCGCGATTCTGCGCGCGGCCTGGTGGAGTGGTATGGAGAACAGTCGCTGGCGATCGCGAGTGCGGCGCGAAATCAGCCGGAGTTGCAAGCACCTCTGTGTCCGCATACGAACCACATCGTTGCCGAGGCGGTGCACGCTTTGACTCACGAATTTGCGGTCACTTTGGGGGATGTGTTGTTGCGGCGGGTGCCTGTGGCCCTGGGGGCCTGCTGGTCGCTGGAGTGCAGCCGCGAAGCGAGTTGGCGCGTGGGCGCCGTGATGGGATGGGGTGAGCGCCAGACGGCATCAGCGTGGGAAGAGTTTGAAGCGGAGCGCGAAGCTTTCTTGCGGAAACCAGCTGCGGCCGCGGCTGGGAGATCGTCTTCGCCGTAACGGCTGACCCCGCTTCTGGCAGCGTGCGCGAGAAATTGGGCGCCCAGCGCCTTAGGCGGGGAAAGTGTTGACCAGCAGTTCGGGATCGTCCGAGACGATCCCGTCTACTCCCCAATCCGCCAGCCGTTGCAATGTCTTCTTGTCGTTCACCGTCCAGGTGAGTATGGTTCTACCGGCGCCGTGAACGGCCTGCACGAGTCGCGAAGTGATCAAGGGATACTTGGGGATGACATACTCGACCGGTAGTTCCCGCCAGCGATCCAAGCTTTTCTTTCGATCACAAATGAAACCGAGGGTGACCTCCGCGCTACGCAGTCTCAGTTCCAGCAGGACTTCCGGCAGGAACGAAGACACCACATAGCCGCGTTCCGGGGGATGCTCACGCAATGCCACCAGCACATCGGACTCCAGGCCCGGCACTTTCAGTTCGATATCCAGGAAAGCACGGCCGGCGTAGAGTTCCAGAACATCCGCGAGGCGAGGTAGAGATTGCAGTTGGCCACAAGCGGCCTGGGCGACGGTAATGCCCTGTACCTGGTCGTCGTGGCAAATGACGACGTGTCCGCACGCGCTGCGGCGTACGTCAAACTCGAAACCGTCACAACCGAGGCGCAGGGCGAGGTCGAAAGCGGCGAGGGTATTCTCCGCCGCCGTCTTAGAGGAGCGTGTGCCGCGATGACCGAGGAGGAGGGGGTGACGGTGCATTGCGCGTGATTGTACTCCGGACTGCGGGCCTTGGACGGTCAAGAAATGCACAGCCGTTGGAAAACCCCGCTGACTACTAGTCAGGATCGTTAATCGAGGTCGAAGTCGCGGATAGGCTTACCGGTGTCGGGCGACTCTTTGGCCTTCTTGACTGCTTCTTGAAATTTCTTCTCCAGCAGGTCCGAAGCGTGTTTTTGGTTCTCGACCGATTGGCGGAAGATGGAGTCGCGGCGACTGTCCTGCACTTTCATGGCCCGGGCGGCCTCTTCGATGTCGTTGAACATCTTGGGTTTGACGGCCGCGGTATGAGCGATGACCGCCTCGCTCTCGGAATCGACTTTCAATACCGCGCTGCAACATGGGCAGGTCACTTCGAAAGCTGGGGAACGCCGCACCATGCCAAGAATCATACCCCAAAAGTCGGGTTCAGCGAGGCCCCAGCTTCAGCGGGAAGATGTGGAACAAGTTCAGCATCTCCAACGCCAAGAGGAAAAGAGAGAGAAAGACCACGGTGATCGCCAATATCTCGCCAAAGTTGAGGCCGCTACGCCGTGGCTCAAACCGGCGCAAAACCAAGCCCAGAATATTGAGCGTGGCGAAGCCAAACACCAGCACCCAGAGGACGTTGTAGACGCTGGTCTTTTTCTGGGCATAGACATCGGCCAGTTCTGAGAACTGAAAGAGGAGCAGCAGGGCAAGCGTGTTGTATCCGGAACCAAGACGGGAGGCAACTCTAAGGAGTGCGTTGGTCAGGGATAGGTGCATGAGCCCGGTTAGAAGATACGATATTACCTTTTTTCGGAGACGGGTGTCAGCGCGGAGGTGTACGAATTTCCACGCGAGGGTTTAAGGCCGCGGTGCATTGCACGTGATTTATAATAGAAAGATTCCCTACCCCTTTCCGGGCAGTCTGTGTACCCGGCCACGTGGAAACCACTGGAGATTGAGACAGGAGGGCGGCAAGGAACCCTTGGCTGATGTCCACGGAAACCATTATTGTTCGCGGGGCGCGAGTCCACAACCTCAAGAATATTGACGTTGATATTCCGCACAATTCGTTGACGGTGGTCACCGGAGTGTCGGGGTCGGGGAAATCGTCGCTGGCGTTCGATACCATCTACGCCGAAGGCCAGCGGCGTTACGTGGAATCGCTGTCGGCGTACGCACGGCAGTTCCTGGAGCGGATCGAGAAGCCGGATGCCGACTCGATTGACGGCATTGCTCCCGCGGTCGCGATCCGGCAAAAGAGCAGCACCCGCAATCCGCGCTCGACCGTAGGTACCGCAACCGAGATCTATGACTACCTGCGACTGCTGTTTGCCCGGGTGGGACGCACCTATTGCCTGCAATGCGGCCAGGAAGTCAAAAAAAATACGGTAGATGAAGTTGCGGACGCAGTCATGGCGCTGCCAGAAGGAACCCGGCTGCACGCGCTGTTTCCGCTGCAAACACTAGTGGCGGCGCCAGCAACGGGGAAACAGCCAAAGACGCGAGCCAAGCGGGGCAAGGTCAAGGCCGCCGAGACCGTGATTTCCGATCCGTTGAAGGCGCGTTTGCTTGACTTGCGAACGCGAGGCTTCAACCGGCTCTACCAGAAGGGACAGATCTTCGAGTTCTCGACGCCCGAGTCGTTGTTGGACGTTGACTTTATGGAGCCGGTCTTCCTGCTAGTGGATCGTCTGGCGGTCTCAAGCGAGGCGCGGGCGCGCATGGTGGATGCGGTTGAAATCAGCTATCGCGAATCGGGCGAGGTTATCTTTGAGACTTCGCCGCGCGCTGAACAAAGCGCACAACGTCTGCGCTTCTCGCAGCGCTTTGAGTGCAAGACCTGCAATATTCGTTACGAGGAACCGGAGCCTCGGCTGTTTTCCTTCAACAATCCGTACGGCGCTTGTCCGCGCTGCCAGGGCTTCGGGAACACGATTGATTTCGACCTCGACCTGGTGATTCCGGACAAGTCGAAGACCTTGAACGAAGGCCTGATCGAACCGTGGACCAAGCCCAAGTACCGCCCCCTGGGCACTGACCTGAAACGTTTCGCGCGACAGATGGAGATCCCGCTGGATGTTCCATGGGTTGAGTTAGACCCCGAGCAGCAGCGCCTGGTGATTGAAGGTGAAGGGCGATTTCCGGGAGTGCGCGGGTTCTTCAATCACCTGGAACGCAAGAAATATAAGCTGCATGTGCGCGTGTTTCTGAGCCGGTATCGTGGGTACTCGTTGTGCTCCGTTTGTCACGGGGCGCGGCTGCGGATGGAAGCGCAGCAGGTCAAGATCAACAACAAGAATATTTGCGACGTATGCCGCATGACGGTGGAAGAGGCGGTTGAATTCTTTGCCACGGTGCAGCTGACGGAGCAGGAGGCGGGAATTGCCGACCGGCTGCTGCAAGAGATCCGGGAGCGGCTGACGTTCTTGAATGAAGTGGGACTGGAATACCTAACGCTGGATCGGCTTTCCTCGACTTTGTCGGGCGGCGAAGCGCAGCGCATTCAACTGGCGACTTCGTTGGGATCGCGGCTGGTGGGCACACTGTATGTGCTGGATGAACCCTCGATCGGGCTGCATAGCCGCGATACCCACAGGCTGATCAAGATCCTGCACGGGCTGCGCGATCTGGGAAACACGATACTGGTGGTGGAGCACGATCCCGATGTGATGCGGGCTTCCGATACCATCCTCGATCTAGGGCCGGGAGCGGGGGAAAATGGCGGCAAAGTGATTGCCACCGGAAATTACGAACAGATCAAGAGCTCGCCGGCTTCGCTGACCGGCCGCTATCTGGCGAACGACTTGCGAATCCAGATTCCGAGCACACGCCGCAAGCCAGGGAGCCAGCAGATCAAGATTTTCGGTGCGCGAGCGCACAATCTCAAAAACATTGATCTGATCGTGCCGCTGAGGATGCTGGTGGCGATTACCGGAGTCTCCGGCTCCGGAAAGTCGACCCTGCTGCACGATGTGTTGTCGCGTGCTTTATCGCAGGCCAAACAAACGAACAACGGCTCGGGCCCGGTGGCCACGGCATGGAACCGGGTGGAAGGATCCGAATACATCGATGAGGTTGTGTTGGTGGATCAGTCGCCCATCGGGCGCACGCCGCGCTCGAATCCGGTGACCTATATCAAGGCGTTCGACGGCATCCGTGATCTATTTGCTTCCCTTCCTGAGTCGCGGAAACGGGGACTTGCGTCGGGAAACTTCTCTTTCAACATCCCCGGCGGGCGTTGCGAGACCTGCCAGGGCGATGGCACCGTGACCGTCGAGATGCAATTCCTGGCGGATGTTGAACTGATTTGCGAAGAGTGCAAGGGAATGCGCTACAAGCCGCAGGTGCTGGAGGTGCGGTATCGCGGCAAGAACATCCACGAAGTATTGAACCTGACCGTGCAGGAGGCACTGCACTTCTTCGCGAATGCTCCCAAGATTGTGCAAAAACTGCGGGTTCTGGAAGAGGTTGGCCTCGGATATCTGCGGCTGGGGCAGTCGGCAACCACGTTGTCAGGGGGCGAAGCGCAGCGCATGAAGTTGGCGGCGCATTTACAGCCGACGGCGCGGGCGGACGTCAAGCGGCGTTTCCTATACATCTTTGACGAACCCACCACCGGGCTGCATTTCGATGACATCAGCAAACTACTGGCGGCATTCCGCCGTCTAATTGAGGCAGGGGGGTCGATTCTGGTCATCGAGCACAACCTCGAGGTCATCAAGACGGCGGACTGGGTGATCGATTTGGGTCCGGAGGGAGGCGAACGCGGCGGATATCTGGTGGGTTCGGGAACGCCCGAGACCATCGCCCAATTGGCGCAGTCGCATACCGGACAATTTCTCGCCAAAGTGTTGAACGGAAACGGGTTGCCTGGAAATGGGAACACGTAGGCAAATACGTGTCACACTGCTGCTGGCGGCGCTCGGCGCAGGCTGTATGAGCGCTGCCGGGCAGACCGTGCGCCATCACAAGATTGCGCAGCCGGATCCGTCGTTTCCTCCTGAACTCATCCAGGCTGAGAGTGATATCGAAAAGAAGGATTACGCCGCAGCAGAGCCACTACTGAAGAAAGTGGTGGCGGATGATCCCAAGAACTATCAGGCGTGGTTCGATCTGGGATTCGTTTACAACGCACAAGGGAACTTAACGGAGTCGATTGCAGCGTATCGCAAGTCGGTGGCGGCCAAGCCGGATGTCTTCGAATCGAATCTGAATTTGGGCATCAGCTTGGCGAAGGCTGGCCAACCTGATGCCGAGCAATTTCTGCGGGCGGCAACCACCCTCAAGCCTACCGCCAATGTGGACGAAGGGCGCGCGCGGGCGTGGCTGTCGCTTGCCCATGTGCTGGAGGCGAGTAAACCGGAAGAGGCGATTGCTGCCTATCAGCGCGCGGCCGCACTCGCGCCCAAGGATCAGGAACCACACCTCGCCGCAGGGACACTGCTGGTAAAGGCTTACCACTTTGCCGATGCCGAACAAGAGTACAAGCAAGCGTTGACGATCGATCCGGCATCGAGCGAAGCGCTGATCGGCCTGGCGAATATCTACACTCGGGGTAATCGCTTTCTGGACGCGCAGCAAGTCCTGGAAAAGATCGTCGCTCTGCACCCGGACGACACCCAGGCGCGGCTGCTGCTGAGCCGAGTGCTTGTTCAGATGGGAAAGAACGACGAGGCGGTCGCCAGTGCGCAGGCAGCCAGAAAACTGGACCCTATGAATCCCAAGATTCAGCGCGAGCTGGCAGATCTCTACATGAGCGCGAAGAAATACGATCAGGCGGAAGCGGTCTATCGTTCCCTGCTCAATGGCAAGACGGACAACCCGGCAGACTTGCATCACGTGCTGGGAGTCGCGCTGCTCAAGCAAAGAAAGTTTCCTGAGGCGGAACAGGAATGTCTGGCCGCGGTCAAGCTGAAGCCGGATTTGGGCGAGGCTTATGGGGATCTGGCCGTAGCGGCAGTTGAAAACAAGGATTACCAATTGGCGATCAAAGCGGCCGACGCGCGGGCCAAGTTTCTTCCCGAGATTCCCATCGGCTATTTTCTGCGGGCCAGCGCCTATGACCACTTGCGCGCCTACAAACCAGCGGCGGAGAATTATCACAAGTTTCTGGAAGTGGCCAATGGGCAGTATCCCGACCAGGAGTGGCAGGCCCGTCACCGCCTGATTGCGATTGAGCCGAAAAAGTGACCTATGCGTCATTCCCTGACCATTGCTGTCGTTGTGCTGGCTGCGGTTCTTAACTGCGCAGCCGCGAAGGAGACCGTACAACAGCTGGCGGTGCGGGCGGACGCGGCGAGGCCGGAAGACCGTCCGGGGTTGTACATTGAGATTGCGGAACGCCAACTGAAAGCAGTGGCCGAACTCTTTGCGGCCGGCAAGGACGAGGAGGCCGTGGCCGCGGTCAAAGATGTGGTTACGAATTCGGAAAAGGCACACGATGCCGCGATCCTGGCTCCCAACAAACTCAAGAACACGGAAATCTCGCTGCGCAAGATGGCCGCCAAGCTGCGCGACATCAAGCGCACGTTGGGCTTCGATGAGCAAGCGCCGGTGCAGGCAGCCTCGGACCGTCTGGAGGCTCTCCGTACCAACTTGCTATCCAAGATGTTCGGTAAGGGGAAATGAGAACCGGGCGCGTCACAATCACGTTGGTGGTGCTGTGCTGCTGGCTGGGAACGGCAGGAGCGCAGTTGCGCCGTCGCGAACCACTCACTCCCGAGGAAATCGATCAACTGCGCGATACTGCCATGGATCCCTACGCGCGGCTGAAGCTGTACACGCACTTTGCCCGCACGCGACTGGTGTCACTGGAACAAATGCGGAACGACCCTAAAGCGACCGACCGGGGCCAGCAAACCCATGACCGCTTGCAGGAGTTTGTGGACATCTATGACGAATTGAATGAAAACATCGACAACTTTATCGATCGCAAAGAGGATATGCGTCGGCCGCTGACCGCGGTGATTGGCGCGGACAACGAGTTTCAGGCGAAGTTGCTGGCGTTGAAAGGCGCTGGAAATGTCGGACCCAAAGAGGCCGAGCAATACCGGTTTCTTCTGGATAACGCGCTGGAGGCGGTTGGCAACGGTATCCAGGACCATCGGCAATTGCTAGATAAACAGCAGGAAGCAGCGAAGCACAGAAGGAGATGAAGGTCGTAAGCGAAGAAAATCTCTAACGCAGAGATTGCAGAGGTCTAGCGGAGAGCGCTGAGAAAAGCACTGTAGTTAGAAAGGCCAGCCTGCTACTCTGTCCTCAACGTGAATCCTAAGCTTCTGGTTATTTTCGAGGAGAGCTACCGGGCGCTGCGGCCGCGGGCGCCGATGCCGCATCTGGCGGTGGAATTCTACCCTTTCGCCAATGTCAACAACAACATCCGCATGCGCGAGGGAAAATTGTTCGTGCGTCTCTCTGACGTGCTGGAAGGAGCGCCGGAAAACGTGCTCCAGGCGATTGCTCACATCTTGCTCGCCAAGATGTACCGTAAGCCGATCGAACGGGAGCATGCGACCCGCTTCCGCCGTTATGTCTCCACTCGCAGCATTCGGGATAAGGCGGCTTTGCTGCGCCAGATCAGAGGCCGCAAGCGCATTGACAGCGCCCAGGGCTGCGCGTATGACCTGGAGGCAATCTTTGATGAGCTGAACACGCGCTTCTTTCATGGTCTGCTGGCGCGGCCGCGCATGACTTGGAGCCGCGTCCACGCCCGCAATCGCCTGGGCCACTATGATCCCGCGCACAACGCCATTGTGGTGAGCCGCGTGTTCGATGACTTTCGAGTGCCGCGCTACGCGGTGGAATACATCGTGTATCACGAGATGCTGCACTTGAAGCATCCGGTGAAGTTACGTGGCAGCCGGCGCTGCGTGCACTCCGGCGAGTTTCAGGCAGAAGAAAAACTATTCCCGCGCTTCGAAGAGGCGAAGGCGATGTTGAAACGGCTCTAGGGGCCGTTGCAGTTGATAGATGGTTGGTGTAAGGCCGGCCAGACTGCGATTGGCTTCCTTGCTCTCCGGGATTAAATGGCCGAGCCCATATGAGAAGAAACGCTATTTGGTCCTTATTTCTCCTGTTGGCGCTAGCGTGCAATCGAACTGGCGCTGATGCCACAGGTTCGTTTACCGCCGACGCCGCGATGAACGGCGGCTTTCCGGGCTCACCCAGACTGACGGGGAGGCTTTACCTGAGCGATGGTCATCTTCGGGTTGATTGGGGTCCGTTTGCCGATGTGTTCGATCTCAGACAGCGGAAAGGCTGGCGGATCACACCGGAAACGCACACATACGAAGATCTAGCGGACAAGGACCTGTCGACCTATGCGCCTGAGACGACGGATGGATCAATCTGCCCACACGCCAACCTGCCCTCCGCTTGCAAACTAGTGGGCAAAGAAGAAATGAATGGACGGATGGCAAATAAATGGGATGTCTTGAATCCACACGGCTTTCACGTCTATTTCTGGACCGACGACAAGCTCGGGATCGCCCTACGCTGTGACATCGGCGAGCCTGTATACAACGTGACGAATCTTCGCGAAGCGCCAGTCGACAAAACCGTCTTTGAGCTTCCCGCTGGGTACAAACGAGCCCAAAGATTGTGGAAGCCCTGATGCGCGATCATAGTGGTTGTTACATTGCTGCTAAACCAACGATTTCGCTGTTGGGTTGTCCGGCGCCATCCCCTTCCGCCGTGTGATTTACATCACTTATCTTTGTGACCTTCAGCGTTGACGCTCTTATTGGCGAAAGACTATTCTATAAAAAGTGAAATTGAAATTCATTTTCAATATTGATTGAGGTACCGTCTCGATGTTGCAAGCGTTCATTGTCACTTTGCGTGAGGGCGTGGAAGCCGCTCTGATTGTGGGAATTACGCTGGCTTACCTGGCCAAGATCGGACGCCCGGAGCTGAAAAAGCCGGTATTTGCGGCCCTGGTTTCGGCTTTTCTGGGCAGCATTGGCGTGGCCGTTCTGCTCTCCCGCATGCAGTGGAACCAGGATGTTTTTGAAGGCTGGATCATGTTGGCGGCGGCGTTCTTCGTGGTCACCATGATCGTCTTCATGATGAAAACCGGCCGCAAGCTCAAAGGGCAAATCGAAGGCAAGGTCGGTTTGCTGGCCGGAAAGAACGCTTGGTTTGGGCTTTTTGTTTTTGTGTTCCTGATGGTATTGCGGGAGGGGGTGGAGACCGTATTGATTCTGTCGGCAGTGTCGCTGAACTCGACCGAACTGATGAGTTTTCTGGGTACCCTGTTGGGAGTGATCGCGGCGGTGTCGTTTGGCGTGATGTTTGTGAAAGGCAGTGTCCGCATCAATCTACAGAAGTTCTTCAAGATCACCACTGTGATTCTGTTCTTTGTGGCGGCGCAACTGACGATTGCCGGGTTGCACGAGCTCTCCGAGAACGGAGTCCTTCCCTCTTCCCGGCAAGAGATGGCGATTATCGGTCCGATCGTGCGTAACGATTTCTTCTTTTTCGTGACCATTTTCGCGCTGGCGGCGCTGATGGTGCTATTCGAGGTGAAACGACGTGAACCGGCGCCGGTGGTCGATTCCGCCGCTGCGCGCCGTAAAGCTGCCTGGAGCGCCCGGCGGGAACGGTTGTGGATGGTCTCGGTGTACGCCAGTTCATTTGTGTTCATTGTGCTGGTTACGGCTGAGTTCATTTATGCCAAGAGTGTCAGCGCGCTGTCGCCCTCGACCGAGGTCACGTTCATGAACGGGGAGGTTGCGATCCCGCTGCAACAGCTTTATGACGGCGACCTGCACCGCTATCAAGCCAAAGAAAACGGAGTGGAAGTCCGCTTCTGGCTGTATCAGAAACCAGACGGGAAAATTGCCACCGTTCTGGACGCCTGCGAGATCTGCGGCGCCCTGGGGTTCTACAAACGGCAGAACAGCGTGATCTGCAAGAACTGCGCTGGGCCCATCCTCCCGCAGTCCGTCGGCACGCCCGGCGGATGCAATCCCATTCCCTTGCAGGCTCAGGTCACAGCGGACTCGGTCATCGTCCGGGAGGCGGACATCGCGGCACGCAGCCGGATGTTCCAGTAGCCACTCATGTTCCTGCGCTTGGTCTACGAATCGTTTCGGCGGCAGAAACGGCGCAAGCTACTGGCAGGTATCGCAATTACTCTGGGCGTGGGCGTGGCGACCGCCATGATCGCCGTAGCCACCGATATTGGCGATAAGGTCAGCCGGGAACTTCGCGCCCTGGGGGCAAACCTGGTGGTCACTCCGCAGGAAGACACTCTCGATCTTCAAATTGCAGGCGTGGATCTGAAGCCTCCGAGTGATGGAGCGTATCTCAACGAAGCCGACCTGCCCAAGATTCGCGGCATGTTCTGGCACAACAACATCGTAGGATTTGTTCCCGTGCTGCCGGTGCCGGTGAACCTCGGCGGCGGGAAGAACGTCACTTTAGTGGGCACGTACTTCTCCAAGCATCTGAAGTTTGGGAAGGAAGATTTCGAAACCGGCGTGCGCACTATCTACCCCTGGTGGAAAGTAAGCGGCACGTGGCCTCAGGACAATTCGCAAGATGTTCTGTTAGGGGAAAGACTGGCGGTAAGTTTGGGACGCCTGGCGAAAGACGAAATCGAAATTGGAGGTCAGGCGCACCGCGTAGCGGGTGTGCTCTCTACCGGTGGGGTGGAAGACGATCAAATCATCGCTCCGTTGGCAGTGGCACAGAACATCCTGGGGAGGCCCGGAGCGGTGCGCCGTTTATACGTGAGCGCGCTGACCAAACCGGAAGATGCTTTCGGGCGGCGTGATCCGAAAACGTTGGCGGGAGCGGAGTTTGACCGCTGGTACTGTTCCCCGTATGTGCAATCGATTGCCTATCAGTTGCAGGAAGTGATTCCGCATTCCCACGCCGAGCAGATTCGCCAGGTGGCGCAGAACGAGGGCACGGTGCTCTCGAGGATCAAAGGGCTCATGCTGCTGATCACGCTGGCGGCACTGATGGCTGCGGCTTTGGCGGTTTCGGCTGCCATGGCCACCGCTATCTTCGAGCGGAGAGGTGAAGTGGGATTGATGAAAGCGTTGGGCGCGAGCAGCGTTGCGGTAGCGGCCGTGTTCTTTGCGGAAGCCTTGCTGCTGGCGGTGCTGGGAGGCAGCGTGGGCTTTGCGGGCGGAGCCATGCTGGCGCGCGTAATCGGGAGGTCGATTTTCGATTCCCAAATCACCATCGACCTGGTTCTGTTTCCCATCATCATTGCCATCGCGGTGCTGGTGACCTTTGCGGGTAGCGCATTGGCCATTCGGCGGGCCATGAAGTTCGACCCGGTGCTCGCGCTGCGAGGTGAAGCGTGAACTCCGGCGCCAATTCCGATCTGCTCACTCGCCGCGCCCATGCGCCGCGCCATTCCATGTTTCTGCGCATGCTGCTTCGTGCGGCAGTATTGCGCCGGGGGAGGGCGGCGGCGGCTTTGTCGGCCATGGTGGTTGCAGCCGCGGTGACCACCGCCATGCTGAATCTTTACGTAGATGTGCAGGCAAAACTGCACACCGAGTTTCGCAACTACGGCGCGAACGTGGTGGTGGTGGCGAAGGAGGGCCAATCCCTTCCTAACGATGCCCTGCAGAAGATCGAATCTGTGCTGGGCGACCGCGGCATGGCGGTGCCATTCGCCTACGTGGTGGCGCGAACCGCGGATGGACAGCCAGTAGTGGTTTCGGGAACGGATCTGGAGCGCGTCCGCAAACTGAACCGCTGGTGGTCGGTCACCGCGTGGCCTAGTGGCGCGCAGGATGCTTTGGTCGGAGCACGAGCGGCCGCGTTAGTGGCTCCTCAAGGCCAAGCCTTCGACCTGAGCTTCCAAGGGCGGATCGTCCACTTGAATCCGGCCGGCACGGTCCGCACCGGTTCCTCTGAGGACAGCCGCATTTATCTTTCGCTAACGGAATTCGAAGACTGGACCGGAGTGCAGCCTTCTACCGTCGAGGTCGCGGCATCAGGAACACCAGAAGAAATCGGTACAACCGTCAAAAAGCTGGCGTTGGCGCTGCCCGAGGCTGACGTCCGCCCGGTTCGCCAGATCATGGAGGGCGAAGCGCGAGTGCTGGGAAAAACGCGGGCCACGCTGCTGGTTTGTGCGGTGTTGATCATCTTGACAGCGGCCATGTGTGTGCTTTCAACCTTGATGGGCTGGGTGTTCGATCGCCGTCGCGACTTCGCCATCATGAAGGCGCTGGGTGCGTCCGAGAAGCTGATCGGTGGGTTCTTTGTTACGGAGGCTGCGGCTTTGGGAGCAGTCGGGGCGGTTCTTGGCTTTGGGATCGGAGTCGGAATCGCGGTTTGGATTGGCCGGGTGAACTTCCATGCTCCGGTGGCCCCACGCTTCGCGGTATTGCCGGAGGTCATGGTTGGGAGCATTGCGGTCGCGCTGATCTCAGCCCTTTTGCCGATGTCTCTGTTACGGCGGGTGCAACCTGCTACGATCTTGAGGGGAGAATGAAGTGATTCGATTGAACCATGTCAGCCGCCTTTATCCCGCCAATGCCGGCGCGGACGGCGGTGCCATCCGGGCGTTGGACGATTTTTGCTTGGAGGTTGAACCGGGGGAGTGGATTGCCATCATGGGGCCGTCAGGTTCGGGCAAGTCCACGCTGGTGAATCTGATCGGCTGTCTGGATCGCCCCAGTTCGGGCGAAATCTGGTTGGACGGCGAAAATGTAGCCAGTCTCTCAACTGCGGAATTGAATCGGGTGCGGGCGGAGAAAATCGGCTTTGTATTTCAGCAATTTCATCTAATTCCCTATCTGACCGCGCTTGAAAACGTGATGCTGGCACAATACTTCCACAGCATGACGGATGAACCGGAAGCGCTGGAGGCGCTGCAACGCGTGGGGCTGAGGGAGCGCGCCCTGCATCTGCCTTCCCAGCTTTCCGGCGGCGAGCAGCAAAGAGTATGCATCGCGCGGGCCTTGATCAACGACCCGAAAATCGTGTTGGCAGACGAGCCCACGGGAAACCTCGACGCGGTGAACGAGGAGATCGTGCTGCGTTTGTTGCGCGAACTGCACCAGCAAGGGCGAACCATTGTCATGGTGACGCACGATCCCGTGGTGGCGCGGTTGGCGGACCGGAGAATCGAATTGCATCACGGCAAAATCGCCGCTCAGGAAGTTTTCTCCATGGCGGACGAGGAGCAGTTCGACGAAGTGTTGGAAGAACTGTGGGCGCTGGGAGAGCATGGCGAGATCGCGGAAGTCGGGCGCATGGAAGTGCACGGAGCGCTGCCGGTGAGCATTGCAGTGGAGAAGATGATCGAGTTGGGCTTGGTTTCGGCCAGGCCGCACCCGCCGGTGGCTCACGACCACAAGCCGTTTGTGAATCCTTGCCACGACGCCCTGAAGCCGGCTGGTTTCTCGGTGGGCGATGGCAGCATGATCGTCGAGTTGACTCCCAGAGGCCAGCAGCGGGCGGCAGATATCATTCGCCGCCATCGCCTGGCCGAACGGTTGTTTACCGACAGCCTGGCCATGGACAGCGAGACTGAAATCGAGCAGCAAGCCTGCAAGTTTGAACACATTCTATCGCCCGAGGCGACCGACAAAATTTGTGCTTTCCTGGGGCATCCGCGGACCTGCCCGCATGGTGCGCCGATTCCGGAAGGGGCGTGCTGCGGGAGAGTGGCGAGTGGCATGCCCGCAGTTGAGAAGCTAAAAAGCATCGTGTAGCTTCAGCCCACTGTGTCTTTAGCTTACCTGTAGTCATTCAACTTCAACATGAAAGAAGCACTCGCTGCTACGGCACTGGTATGCGGTAAAGGTTCCAATGGGAGACACGTTTGCTAAAGGAGTAGAGGGAGGAATTGGGACCGGGATCGATCAGTTGGTCCACAAACTGGAGGGTGGCGAGATTGGGCAAGTCTTTGTCGGACTGGACTCCTTTGGCAGGAAACAATGGAAGGTTGCCATGGGTGAGAGGGATGACGTAAGTGCGCCATTGCGAACTTCCCTTCATGGCAGGCCGTGAAAAATAGAAGCTCTTGCCATCCCGAGTCCAATCAGCACCGCACCAATTCGAGCAGACACGAACCGCAGGTCCGCCGGTGAGAGGGAGAATCTCGATCGCCGTAGGATCGTCTTCTCCCTTCGTGGCACGACGAACTGCTACGAACCGCTCATCGGGAGACACCGCAAGGAGAGAAATGATGGGGTCGGGCACAACCTTCTCGCGTTGAGTGCCATCATCGTTCATGCGGTAGAGATAATCAACATCGCCCTCGGAAGCGCGGAAATAAATCTTCCCGGAAGGAGCATATGCCGGCAAACTCTCACCGGGCCCGGCGCCGATCTGGCGGGGAGCGAAGCGGTGGTCAGGCGAAGCCAGCCAGATCCGGAGTCTTCCGTTCTGGTCGCGTGAATCATACGCCACGCGTTTGCCGTCGGGCGATAGGCTAAAACTGACAACTGCGATTCCGGGCAGGACTTTCGACACCTGACCGGAACTGAGGTCCGAGGCCCGGAGTTCGCCACCGCGATCGGTATCAGAGGAACTCGCTGTCGCCAGGGAAAAAAGATGGCTGCCGTCTGGCGAAACCCGGGGATCGTAGGCGTAGCCTTCGGAAGAAATCTGCCGGTCGCCTTGCTGATCATGAACCCAGACGGTTCGCTGATTGCCGCCGACCTCCGAAATGACGGAGCGGCCATCGGGGGCCATGGCGATACCGTCTTCTTCCGTGGGCCCGGTGGTCAGCTGTTCGGGCACACCATCGGGAAAGGCCTGCCTCCAGATGTGGGTACCGTGACCGCCGGCATCGGAGGTAAAGTACATCCACTTGCCATCGGGCGACCACGCCGCACTGTCACAAGTGCCTTTCGGCGGCCCAATCGATTTTCCCGCGCCCCCGTTAAAGGGGAGCACGCGGCAGGGCAGCCAGCCGTCGGTGTCCATCTCGGCGACCAGGACCCAATTGCGGTCAGGAGAGAGCCGGGAGCGGTGGGCCATACCGGTTTCGCGCGACGGCACGTACACGTCGCGCTGCTCGGACCTACTCTCGGTGGACGTAACTACAGCGAAGTGCCAGCCACTCTTGATTTCGCTGAACATTACGTGCTGCGGATCAATCCAGCCCAGACCGCTGGCGTTCGCGAGCAGGAGCTGGGGTTGACCACCGAGCACCGGCAGAACCCAGGTCTGCCAATCCGTGCCATTGGTGTACGCGACGCGGGAACCATCCGCCGAAAACGCAGGCCACCACTTGATGGTCTCATCGTGCGTAAGCTGGACGGGCTCGCCATCGGGAAGGAGTTTGACGTAAAGCTGCGAAGTACCGAAAATATCCTGTGATGCGCGCGTGAATGCCAACATGCGGCCATCGGGAGACACGGCCGGCTGGGTGGTCGCATCGGTGAAGTTGGTGAGCTGAACCCACTGCGACGAATTCTGGACAGCGGGCTGAGCGGAGCGCCGCAGCATGAAAGTAACACCGGCTGCAATTCCGACAACCACCACAGCCACTGCGGCCCAGAGGAGTGGTGAGCGACGCGCTTGCAGTTCGGTCTCGGCCACCATCGTGACCTGGCTGCCGGACTGCGTGTCGCGCTTGAGCCGCTTCAGGTCGGCACGCAGTTCCGAGGCGTGTTGATAGCGAATGTCGCGGTCCTTCTCGAGCGCCTTGTTGATGATGCGTTCCAGGCCGTCGGAAATATCGGGATTCAGCCGAACGGGAGGAGTGGGCGCCCGGTTCAGGATTGCGTCGAAGGTAGTGCCTGAAGTATCGCCACGGAACGGCAGCCTCCCGGTGGCCATCTCGTAGAGCACTACGCCGAAGGAGAATAGATCGGTGCGGGCGTCCACGTCTTTGCCCCGAATCTGCTCGGGAGACATGTACGCGACGGTGCCGACCGCGGCGCCTGGGCTGGTTAAGTGTTCGGGCTGGTCCCGTGTCATAGTAGCTTCGGCTGGGCTGGCCGTAGCTGGACCATGCGTGACCTTTGCCAGTCCGAAATCCAGGACCTTGGCATGGCCGCGTTCGGTAATGAATATGTTGGCGGGCTTCACGTCGCGATGGACGATGTTCTTGGTATGGGCAGCGTCGAGCGCATCGGCGACTTCCGTGCCGAGGTCAAGAATCTGCTCAAGACCCAGTGGACGGCCCGCGATCATATGCTTGAGCGTGTTGCCTTCGAGATACTCCATCGCGATGAACAGCCGCCCGTCGTGCTGGGAGATTTCATAGATGGTGCAGATGTTGGGGTGATTCAGGGCAGAGGCGGCGCGCGCCTCGCGGCGGAAACGCTCCAGAGACTGTGCGTCCTGAGCAACGTCATCAGGCAGGAACTTGAGGGCCACAAAGCGGCCGAGTTCCGTATCCTCGGCCTTGTAAACCACACCCATGCCGCCGCCCCCCAACTTCTGAACAACGCGGTAATGCGAAATGGTTTGGCCGATCATCAGTGGGATGGTGGCAAGACTGCAATGTTAGGGTGCAGAGCGTCCTTAGTCAACGGGGGTCGTCTCACACGAGAGCAGGACACGCCAACTCGAAAATGCACAAAAAGCGACCCCGTCCCGCGTTGGTAGACTGGAATTCGCACCAAGGTATAGGTCGGAGGACGCGGTCGCCTGATCTTGGCTATGATGAAGAATCAGGCTCTATGATCGCGCGCAGACTCTGCATCGGTGTTTTCGACTCCGGCTTTGGCGGGTTGACCGTCCTCAAAGCTCTGCTCAAACTCATCCCCCATGCTGACTACGTGTATTTCGGGGACACGGCGCGCTTGCCCTACGGATCCAAATCGGTCGAGACGGTTGCGAAATATGCCGTAGGCGCGGCGCATTTCTTGGAACAAAAGCAGGCACAGCTGCTGGTGATTGCCTGCAACACGGCCACGGCCCTGGCACTAGACCAGATCACCGCAGCCGCCAAGGTTCCGGTCGTAGGTGTAGTGGAACCGGGAGCGGAACGCGCCGCCGCCAGCAGTACGAAGAAGAAAGTTGTGGTCATCGGCACCGAAGCCACAGTGAGCAGCCATGCTTATCAGAAGGCATTGCAAGCGCGCGGCGTGCGAGCGCATGAGAAGGCCTGCCCGTTGTTCGTGCCCCTGGTGGAGGAAGGCTGGAGCGAACACCGGGTCACCGAAGAAGTAGCGCGTATTTATTTGAAGGAAGCTTTTGCCGAGGGCTTCGAAGACGCCGACGTGCTGCTGCTGGGCTGTACGCATTATCCGTTGCTCAAGCCGGTGCTGCACCGCGTGGCTCCGGCGCACGTCAAGATTGTCGATTCCGCGGATGCCACCGCCGACGCGGTCGGGAGCCAGTTGCGTCGCACGCCGTTGCCCGATCCCTCGGAGGCTGAGCGTCGCAAGCTGCCGCGAGTGACGTTCTTCGCCACCGATTCAGTGGAAAAGTTCCGCCGCCTGGGACCGAAGTTCCTCGGCCATCCGGTGGAAGACGTGCAGCACGTAGATCTAAAGGAATAGCCCACCCCTGCCACGGATTTTCACGGATTGCCACGGAGAATGCTTTGCTCCGTGGGAATCCGTGCTGATCCGTGGCGGTTCTCTAGTTACTTCCGCGGAGGTCGATGTCGCCAGTGAGTACGTGGGCGTGCAGGCGATACTTGCCCGGGCCCTGCTGCTCGAAGGAGCGAAACATGCCTCCCGTAGAAACATCGAAGGCGGTGGATTCGAGACTGCCCATGGTGACCGAGGCGTCGCGATGCCCGTACTCCTCGGGGTGAGGAATCTCCACCTGAAGTTCGCCAGCCCTGAGTTCCAGGTTCTTGTCGCCTTCGACCGCTTCCACATCCAACTCGCCGGCTGTGAGTCGTACCCAAAGGTTGGAGTGGCGCGGGACTTCGATGGTGGCTTCGAATTTGTTGTTGGGAGTGTTGGTGACGTAGACCTCAGCGCTCGAAGTGGACGGCTCGATGTCCACTTTGACTTGCCGGAGTCGGGACTCCGAGTTGGCGTGGTAGGTGACCGAGATGCTCTC
This sequence comes from Terriglobales bacterium, assembly GCA_052147055.1. Taxonomy (GTDB): domain Bacteria; phylum Acidobacteriota; class Terriglobia; order Terriglobales; family Acidobacteriaceae; genus JABCZH01. Next base: position 48,380 of record JBKQLO010000064.1, on the reverse strand, counting down.
GGAATCTGAGGGGCTGATGGTGTAGCCACCCGCTTCCAGATGCAGGCGAATGGTGCCGCCGGAGACGAATTTCTTTTGCACCGTGGCCTCGGGACGCCGGTCTTCGGCATGGAGCACGACTGGCGCGATCATTAACAACAGAAGAAGAGCCGCACGCCGCATAGACACCTCACCTGCAAGGTTGTACGGGGTGAGCAGGGGTTTAGTTCCTAAGAAATGTGCCTATTGCGGAGTCTGCTAGATGTTCTCAGTACAGGTGGAAATCTACCTGTACGCTGATTTCAACGGACACTGGTTTTCCGTCCTTCATGGCGGGTTCGAATTTCCAGGTTTTCACGGCTTCGATCGCCTTTTCATCCAGCCCCAAACCCAGCGTGCGGGTAACTCTGATGTCGCGGGGACGCCCATCGGGACCGACCACCAGCCACAGCACGCAGACGCCCTGGTACTTGGCTTTACGCGCTTCTTCGGAGTATTCCGGATCCGGCGAATAGACCGGTTTCGGGGCTGAAACTCCACCACCTACGTGGAACACGCCGCCGCCAATACCGCCACCCTCGCCGGGCCCTACTCCCGGGCCTCTGCCCGAGCCGACGCCGCCGCCGCTTCCTGAACCAATGCCACCGCCAGACCCGGTACCGTTGGACGGCGGGCCAGGCAGCACCATGGGATCACCAAGGTTGGGCATGGTGCTCATCGCCAGGTGAATCTGGGGGGGGACCACGACCGTGGGTTCCGCGGTTAATTTTGGATTCTCATTGCGCACCACCACCATGGGAGGCACGATTTGTTGCATGGAAAATTTGGGGAGTTTGCCTTTGGAAGCCTGCAGAATGTCACGATCGCCGCCACCTCCGCCGCCACCAGCAGCCGTTTTTGAAGGCGGCAAAGGCGGAATGTCATCCGGCGCGAGCAGCGTTACCGTAGCCTGCGGCTTGGCGATCTGCTGCACTACGCGGCGGCCCAGCAGTGTGCCCCCGATAATCAAAGCTATGGCAACAACGTGCACCGCGGTAGAAAACGCCGCGCCGTTCTTCTTGTAGTCGTAAAAACCCCAAATATCCTTAACCGGAATGGGCTTTGAAGTCAGGACCAGCGGCGCCTGTTTTTTGGGAAAGAAGTAGTCGTCAAGATTTTGAAACAGGGATTTCCACAGTGGCTGCTCCAACGAAGACTTGGACAACAGCAGATTCAGTTCTGGTTCCGGTTGCGTCTGGTCGAGCGTCGCCATAGTTGACCCGAGGTTCGGGTCTGGATGAGCCCCACCCCTCCTAAACTTGATGACCGTAATGCGTGCTAAGTTGCACGCCAACTCTCATTTAGATGCCTGGATTCAGGAAACGTCACTCTTACCTAAAATTGTACACGGATTCCTGGCCTTTCCCCATCAGATTCCAACTCCATCGCGGTTACTCTAGGGAGTCAATGGACGTTCGTCTCCATGCTCCCTATAATGAAAAAAATCAATCATTTGGGGGAATCACAACGAGTGCCGCTCGAGCTGAAATCCACGATCAATCTGCCCAAAACCGACTTTCCCATGAAAGCCAATTTGCCCCAGAACGAGCCCAAAATGCTCGCCCGCTGGGAGGAGATGGGCATCTACCAACGGATTCGCGAAGCACGAGCCGGGGCGCCCATTTATGTGATGCACGATGGGCCGCCCTATACCAGCGGCCCCATTCATCTGGGCACGGCACTCAATAAATGCCTGAAGGATTTCATTGTCAAATCGAAAAGCATGGCGGGATTTGATTCCCCCTATGTGCCGGGGTTTGACTGCCACGGCCTGCCGATTGAGATCAAAGTAGACCAGGCTCTGGGCGGCAAGAAGTTGCAGATGAAGGCGACCGAAGTGCGGTTGGAATGCCGCAAGTACGCGCAGAAATTTCTCGATCTGCAAACCTCACAGTTCAAGCGAATTGGCGTATTTGGACGCTGGGAGCGGCCGTATTCCACCATGACTCCGCAGTACGAGTCGGTGGTGCTGGCAACGTTCTATGCGTTTCTCGAAAGAGGATTCATCTACAAGGGTCTGCGCTCAGTGTACTGGTGCATTCACGATAAGACCGCGTTAGCCGAGGCCGAGGTGGAATATGAGAACCACAGCAGCCCAGCGATCTGGGTGAAATATGCGCTGAAGGATGATCCGGCAACTGTCGACGCCGCGCTCAAGGGCAGGAAAGTTTTCACCGTAATCTGGACCACGACTCCGTGGACCCTGCCGGCGTCGATGGCGGTGGCGTTTCATCCGCATGAGGAGTATGTGGCGCTCGAAGCCGGGGGCGAAGTCTACATTGTTGCCGCAAAGCTAGCCGGAGAATTCTTGAAGCACGCGGGGCTGGACGCTCCTCGCGAAGTTGCTCGCTTCCCGGGAGAAAGATTCGAGCGCAAGAACTTCGCACACCCGTTCCTGGACCGGAACATTCTGGGAGTGCTCGCGGACTACGTGACCATGGACACTGGCACGGGAGTGGTCCACACCGCACCCTCCCACGGTGCCGACGACTTCAACACCGGAGTGACCTATAAACTCGAGCTTACGAGCAACGTGGATGAGGCCGGAATTATCCGCAACGGCCTGCCCGAATATGACGGCTTGCAGGTATTCAAGGCCAACGCGCCGATCATCGAACTGCTAAAGAAGCGCGGCGCACTGATGCACGAGGAGAAGATCGAGCATTCGTATCCGCACTGCTGGCGCTGCCACAATCCCATCATTTTCCGCGCCACCGAGCAATGGTTCATCTCCATCGAAACTCCCATGCAGGGCGGAACGCTGCGGAGCCGGGCGCTGGAAGAGATCAAGAAAGTAAAGTGGGACCCGGCGTGGGGCGAGGAGCGCATCTCAAACATGATCGCGACCCGGCCCGACTGGTGCATTTCGCGGCAACGGATTTGGGGTGTGCCGATTGCTGTGTTTCTGTGCGCGGGATGCGGCAAGCCACTGAACGACGCCGCCATTAGCAGCAAGGTAGTGGAACTATTTGCTCGCGCCGGCGCCGACGCCTGGTACAGCTCCGAGCCTGATGGCATTGTTCCGGCTGGGACGAAATGCCAGAAGTGTGCGGGTACCACGTTCAAGAAAGAAATGGACATTCTCGACGTATGGTTCGAGTCGGGATGCAGCTACCTGGCGTTGCGCACGGCCGAGCCGCAGTATCCGCCGCAGGCTGATCTTTACCTGGAAGGTGGAGATCAGCATCGTGGCTGGTTCCACTCTTCCCTGCTGTGCGCGGTGGGAACGCAGAATCATGCTCCGTACAAAGGGGTGGCCACCGTCGGATGGACCCTGGATGAGAAGGGACAGGCGATGTCGAAGTCGCGGGGAAACGACGTCGATCCGGTGGATATTGCGGGCCGGATGGGAGGAGAGATTGTGCGGTTGTGGGTGGCGTCGGTGGATTTCCGCGAGGATGTGGTGGGCTCGGAACAGTTGATGCAGCGCATTGCGGAGAACTATCGGAAGATTCGCAATACCTTCCGCTACATTCTGGGAAACTTGAACGGATTCGATCCCGGAGTGGATGCGGTGCGGTTCGACGAGATGCAGTCCATCGATCAGTACATGCTTCGTCAAACATGGGCCATGTGCAGCGATGTGGCGCGCTGCTATGGCGAGTTCGCGTTCCACAAGGTATATCAGCGGGTCCTCAATTTCTGCATTGTGGACTTGAGCGCATTCTACTTTGACGTGATTAAGGACCGGCTATACACGTATGCTCCGAACTCCTCCGCCCGGCGATCGGCGCAAACCGCGATCTGGCAAATCGGAGAAGCTTTGGTCAGGCTGCTGGCACCGGTGATGAGTTTCACGTGCGACGAGGTGTGGGGGTATTTACCGGGGGCCAGGCCGCAAACCGTGCATGCCGCTCAATTCCCTGCTCGCGGGGATGTGCTTGGTGGCGAAAATATCGGCGATGATCCGAAGCAAGCGCAGGAATTCTCCACACTTCGGAGGGTTCGTGACACGGTCCTCAAGTTCCTCGAAGACGAACGCAACTCCAAGGTAATTGGGGGCAGCTTGGAAGCCCAGATTGCAATTGCCGCCAGCGAGCCGCAGTATTCGGGCCTGAAAAAGTACGAGGGTCAGCTTAGGTACTTCTTTCTGGTCTCGTCGGTCACTCTGAGGGGCTGGCGTCCGACAGACGGGTCCGCCGGTGGGCTTATTGTGAACGTGGAGAAAGCGGCGGGCCGGAAATGTGATCGCTGTTGGAACTACTCGACGCATGTCGGGGAGGATCCGGCGTATCCCACGGTGTGTGAGCGTTGCAGCGCGGTGTTGAAAGAGATCGAAGCGGCGGCGGGTGTAATCTAAAGAGTAGGGCGAAGAGTTTAAACCCAGAGGACGCAGAGAACATCGACAGAGATCGTGGAGAAGATCTGCGAGGACCTGAAAGGACGTTGCCAAACTTGCCAATGAGTGCACCTCACGTCATGCGCCGGTTCCACTTTGTGATTGCGCTGCTGGTGGTGTGTCTGGATCGAGTGACGAAGTTGATGGTGGCGAAGGACATTTCGCTGCACGACAGCATTCAGGTCGTGCCCGGCTTCTTTCGTCTGACCCATGTGGAGAACCGCGGGGCGGCGTTCGGCTTGTTCGCCGATTCTCCAGCGCAGTGGAAGATTGCCATGTTGGTGCTGTTCTCTATCGTGGCGCTGATTGTGGTTCTGGCCCTGTTGTGGCGCAACAGTCATGCCATGACCAGCACCGGGATCGGTCTGGCGCTGATTCTTGGGGGCGCAGTGGGCAACCTCTGGGACCGCCTGCTCAACGGCCGGGTGGTGGATTTCCTTCTTTTCTACTTTGGCCAGTATCAGTGGCCGGCTTTCAATGTTGCCGACAGCGCGATCGTGTGCGGAGCGGGATTGCTGGTGATTGAGATCCTGTTCGCGAAGGCCCCAGCACACGAAAAATCCGCATAACTAAGGCGCCCCGTACAACTGCCGGTAGACATTCGCGTTCCGCATGATGTTTTGCACGTACTCGCGGGTCTCGGTGAATGGAATCGACTCAACGAATTCCTGCGGGTCGCGATACTTCCCTTGCCCCATCCAGTCCTGCACCCGGTCTGACCCGGCATTGTAGGCGGCCAAAGCGTATTCAAAGCTTTCGAATTTATCGACCATGATGCGGAAATAGCGCGTCCCCAATTGCATATTGATGGCAGGAGTGAAGAGCTGCTGGGGATTGAATTTCCGCAACTTCTCCTGTTTCGCCACACTTTTGCCAACCTTGGGCAGCAATTGCATGAGCCCCACGGCGTTGGCGCGCGAGACCGCATTGGGATTGAAGGCGGATTCCTGGCGAATCAGGGACGCCACGAGATACGGATCAAGGGCATTGCTGGAGGAGTATCTCTTCAAATCGCTCCAATACGGCTTTGGGAAGAGCCCTTCCCAATAAGGCCGCGGCAGGCTGGGCAGGTCGAGAGCGAAGTAGTTGGGCGCCGCATGCTTCAGGGTTTCGATGGCGGCGTCGTAGCGTCCGGCATCTTCGTAGAGACGAGCGATCTCGACGGCCAGCCAGTTCCCTTTTCCCTGTTCGGCGGCGGCGCGCAGCTCGCGAACCGCAAATTCGAGCAGCCCGCCGTTGGCCAGCAATTCTGCCTTCTGCACCCGCAGATTGTCGCTGGGCACTTCGTCGCTGGTGAGTTTGTCCGAGAGATTGATAGACGGCACGCGGTCAAGCAGGGCGTAGTGCGCCGGAGGGTCTGTGCTCTTGAGTTTGGCCAGCCTTTGGCGCGCCAAGTCGCCGTAGTAGTAATTGCGATAGCGCTGCGAGAGCTTCAGGTAAAATGCCCGGGCCAGCGCCCCATCGTTATCTTCCTCGGCCAGCCGGGCGCGCCAATAGAGTGCGGCGGGGACCTCAGGCGACGAAGGGTAAAGGGCAATCTGGTTTTCGAAGTCTGCCTTGGCTTCGACCACCCGTCCCTGCCGCAGGCTCAGCCACGCCGCTTTCCAGTGAGCGTAGGAAGCGCGGCTGCCGTTGGGAAAACGCTGCTGCAACTCGCGAAAGGAATCGATGGCGCGATCGTAGTCACGGCGCAGCAAATAGATGTTGCCTGCCGAGAACAGCGCCTGCTCCAACCATGAACTGGTGGGAGCAATTTGGCGCAACTGGTCCACGATGCGCAGGAAGCTGTCGTCGTCATTGGTGCCGCGGGCAATCTCTCCCAGATTGAAAATGCGCTGGGCGTTGAGCTCCGGTGGTGAGCTGGGCAACTGTTCCAGAATCTTGCGGGCTTCGCGACTTTGCCCGGCGCGGCGTAGTGCCTCCGCCAGTGTGATTTCTATTGCAGGGCGGTCAGGGGGAAGAACTGCGGCCGCCACAATGCGATATTCGTTCGCAGCCTCGCTGAATTGTTTCCCTTTCATCAGAAGATCGGCGCGAGTGCGGCTGGCCTCGGCTCCCACCGGAGGGATCTGGGTCAGGGCAGCCAGTTTCGTCAGATCACCCTGAACCTGGCTCGCCTCCCAACTGGTAGGCATGGTGTAGAAGATATTGCGAAAAATAGTCAAGGCTTTGGCCGGCTGGTCGGCGGCCTCATAGGCGCGGCCGAGGGCGAGTTCGAGATCGGCCCGTATCGGTTGACGGTCAGCCTCGAGCAGCGCAACCGCCTCTGTGGCCCGGCCATCGGCCACCAGCGCGTTGGCGTAGACCACGTGAGCATCGCGAATCAGCAGCGACTCGGGATAAGTCTTATCGAAAACGCTGAAAGTCGCAATCGCTTCGGCGAAGCGCCCGGTCTGCTGGTAGGCGCTGCCCAGGTAGAAGTTGACGTAATCTCCCAGATCGCCTGCCTGAGGCTTCGCGCGATTCAAGGGGTCGATGGCTTTGGCGTAGTCATGATCGAGGATGTGGGCGTAACCGATGACCAGCCAAGCGAGTGATCCGGCGTCCTCTTTCGCGTGGTGCGCAGCAAAAGCCTGCACGCCGGCATAAGCGGCCGGAGTGCGATCCTGAAGAAGTTGCCGCGCCATGGGTCGGAGAGTCGCGGAGGCTACAAACGCCTGCCGCATGCGGCGCAGGCGTGGCGAGGCTCGTTTGGGCTTCTTGTGAGCCGCAGTCGGCGTGGAGCTTTTCTTCTTCCGAGGGGTCTGTGAAGTCTGAGTGTTGGATTGAGAAACGGCAAAAGGAGCGAACCCCGCCGGGCCGCACAACAGCGACCAAGCGAGAATGGCAACTACTTGTCCCCGATGACCAACCACCTTTTCAATTATCTTCTATTTTCGATCAGCGGTGGAAGTTTGGACCCAAGAGCGTAACGTCGTCTTCGGCGAGGCTACGGATCAGTTCCTGGTTAAAGTAGTCGGCACTGGCGGCGGCGGTGCTGCCGTAGCGTTTGGTGTAGGTATTGCGGCTCTTATCGATGTCTTCTTTTAAGCGGTCGTACAAATCTTTGTTCTTGCGGCCCTCCGCGACTTTGGCCTGGTTGTAGAGCTTGACTTCGTCCATGAGCAAGCGCGCGAAGCGTTGGGCCTTGCGATGAACGTCGGCGTCTGCCACTGACATTTGGGCAAAGGCGTCCGGCGCGGGCGCCGCGGCGGCCGCAGCCGCCATAGCTCCAGGTGCGGCGGCAGATGCTACAGCGGCGACTGCTTCCTCGACTTCTTCGTGAGCAGCCTGAGCGTGTTTTGGAGCGTGACCGGCAAAGGGATCGGAAAAACTTGACGCAGCCGCAGGGGCAGGGCTTTCGACCTTTTCGCTGCTCGCGGCTTCGCTGGTGGCCTCTTTCGCGGCTTGCTTGCGTAGCGACGCTACCTCCAGCCAGGCGCTGGCGGCGGCCACCAGCAGTTCGAGAGCGCAGGCATCCAGTTTGCCGCCAGAGTCGGTGCCGGCGTCGGCATAGACCACGGCAGCAACTTTATCTTTCAAATGCAATGGCAAAAGCAGAACCTGGTCTTCGACCGGCGCCCCGAATTGCGAGATGAATTTGGGATCCATCTCGGAAACCCCGGCTTTCACCGCAGTGCGGTCGGCCAGAACTTTGGCGGGCGCGGAGCTGCTTACATCCAGCGCGAAATCTTTGATACCTTCCGTGTCAAACGCACGGCCTTGCCAGCCGGTGGCCGAACCCGATTTGACCACGAAAAGTGCGGCGCGTCCGCAGTAATCTGAGGTGGCTTCCAGCAGCGCGCGCAGAATTTCTTTTTGCGTGGAACCGGCGTGGATGGCGGACATGGCCCTTAATAGATCGCCAGCTCCGCTGCCCGCCCCGCCTCCCAAATAGGGACGCACCTCTTCCAGGACGTGGCGGACCAGTTTCTCGCGAAGCTGCGGAAGTTGGCTTTCCAGCGCCTGGGCGATAGCTCGCTCGACGATTTGCTCGACTGGGATGTTCTCTGCCATTTTTGCCTGACCGCTTGGGCGGGTGCGCACAGCGTTCCCAACTATTGTGCCGCAAAGTCCTGATTATAGGGCGAGTTGACTGAGGTTTCGGGTGACGGAAGTAATGTTCCAAGCAAGGGTTAGAAAGAAAACCGGACTCGGTGTAAACCCCAGGCTGCCAAGAGGCGTCAAAACAGTTACGCGCAGGGGCCGATTCCCAAGTAAAATAACAGTTTCCCTTCTGGCCCAGTCGTGAAAATAGTTGCATCGGACGAAGAATGAGTACCATCCAACCCAAAGTGAGTGAACCCGTCAGTGACGAAATGTCACTGGTGCAGGCGGCCAAAGGCGGCGACGTCGGAGCCTTCGAGGAACTGGTCCGGCGTTACGACCGGAACGTATTTCGCATCGCCCAGCACATTACGCAAAACCGCGAGGACGCGGAAGACGTGGTGCAGGATGCGTTCCTTAAGGCCTACGGAAACCTGAAACAGTTCCAGGGGCAGTCGAAGTTTTATACCTGGCTGGTGCGGATCGCGGTCAACGAAGCGCTGATGAAGTTGCGGCGCCGGCGGCCGGAGCGCATGGTTTCGCTGGATGAGGAAGTTAAGACAGAGGAAGACTCGCTACCCCGCGAGGTCGCGGACTGGAGTCCCAACCCTGAGCAGCAGTACAATCAGGCGGAGTTGCGGGACATCTTGACCCGCACCATTCAGGGCTTGCCGGCGAGTTTTCGCACGGTTTTTGTTTTGCGCGACGTGGAAGGTCTTTCGACCGAGGAGACTGCCGAGGCGCTGGAACTCAGCATTCCCGCGGTGAAGTCAAGATTGCTGCGCGCGCGGTTGCAGTTGCGGGAACGGCTCAGCCGTTTCTTTCAAAGACGCGAAGGCGGCAATGGGAAGCAGAAAAACGCGAGTGGAGATGGTAACCAGTGAAGTGCGCTGAATTTTTGCAAGAACTGACCGACTACCTGGATGGAGTCATTGACGCCCGCACAAAGGCTGAACTGGAAGACCATCTCGCCTGGTGCCACAACTGCTACGTAGTTTGCGACACCACCAAGAAGACCATCGAAATCTACCGCGATTCCCAGCTTTACCAATTACCAGAGGATCTGCGTACTCGACTCCGCTCCGCCATCGTTTCCAAATGTCACGCCAAAAAGAAGGCCGGGCCGGAAGGAGTCTGAGCCCGCACTTCCCCACCTGATGTGAAAACGCTTACCGGTGCGCACAATTCTGCACTACGCACGTGTAATCCCTTGCTACGTAACCCTTTTCAACGGCCGGTAGAAACTTCACCTTTACTTTTGGGTTTCTAGCCATTAGGGATCGGAACCCTTTGTGGAGAAACTGAATCTAATTATCCAGGCAAAAGGCTGTAGCTTCAGGGCTGGTAGGAGGTAGGGAATGGTCGACAAATTGTTGGACGTTTTCTTTGGCTGCTCGCACGGAAATTATAGTTTTCCGCATAGCACTCGTTCTGGATCGCGCCGCAACTCGGCGGCTTCCCTCACCGGGACCTATGTAGTGTGCCTCGATTGTGGCAAAGAGTTGCCCTACGACTGGCAAGACATGAGGGTCATTGGCACTCCGGCAGATCAGCGTCAATACGCCCAGTCGCTGGCCACGAAGCATGCCGCCTAGTTGATTTTGGCAGCACTGGTCTTGACGGCACTGATCTTGACAGCAGCGAAAAGCCGCGACGCAAATCGCGGCTTTTTCCTTTTGCATCCAAAAAAGCAGGTTTAGTTGCTGCCGTCGTCGCGCCGTTTGAGCGTGGGACGGTCGTCGTCGCTGCTCTTGTCGTCTGTGCCGTTCTTGTCGGTGCTGGAGGCACGGCGCAGGCTGGGCTTGCTGGCGTCCTTGTGGTCCACCATCTTGCGGCGATTCTCTATGGCTGCCAAGCGAGCCTTGACCTCATCAAATTCTGAGGTGGTAACGGTGTACTCCGGCCGAGCGGGAAGAATGGTCGCAATCTCTTTCTGGGAAGCCTCAATGCGGTCCGGCGTCTGGGGATGGGTGGCAAAGGCCTTGTCCAACGACCCTGGTTTCTTCTTCTCCAGCGCCTCTATCTTCTCAAAAAACGCTACGAAAGCCTGCGGATCGTATCCCGTCTTATACATATATTGCAGGCCGAGATAATCGGCCTCCGCCTCAAAGCCGCGCTGGAAGCTCACGAAGGTTAGGGGTAAGCCGATCCCCGCTGCCGAGCGCACCGCGTATCCAATGCCGCCGCCGACGAAGATCAGGGGAATGGTGCTGATATTGGCGATATTCGCCCGGGTCATCTGGCGCATGGCATGGCGGGCGCACACGTGTGCGATCTCGTGGGCCATGACGCCGGCGAGTTCGGCTTCTTCATCCGCGGCCAGGATCAACCCACTGTTCACGTAGAAGAATCCACCGGGAAGGGCAAACGCATTCACCACGTCGGAATCGATGACCTTGATGGTGAATGGCACCTGGGCATCGGAATTGCGCACCAGGTTCTGCCCGATGCGGTTCACGTACTCGGTGACCACCGGATCGGTGACCATCTTCGAGCTGGTCTCAATCATCATGGAGTACTGCTTGCCCATGCGAATTTCGCTTTCGAGCGAATACCAGTCTCCCAAACCGCGCCCGCCAACCTTGCGATTGCCGATGGCATCCACGTCGTCCTTGCCGCCGTCATGTTTCACCTTGCTGGGATCGGGCTCGACCGCGGGTGGAGGAGTCTTCTGGGCGGGAGTCTGAGCTGGGTTACTGGCAGCGCCAGTTTGAGCATCCGGCGTACTCTGGCCGGGCGTACTCTGACCGGGCGTACTCTGAGTGTTCTGGGGCGCGCCGGTGGACACGGTCTGGTCGGTCGTGGTCTGGGTCTGGGCGAAAGACGCGCTGGCGCCGAAAACCAGAAGGGCTGCGCTGACAACTACGAATCGAAGCTTCATACCGGACTCCCTTGTTACCATCGGGCGGGCTGTTGCCCTGATTATACGCTGCGGAAGACAACGCCCCTATTGGAGTAGGACGCAAGCCGAGCCAGGAAGGTTATCCGCACCTACCGCCTGATTGTGGTGCTGGTTACCGGCAAGATCTCCGGATCGAGTCACATAGCTTGCTATCCCGTGGCACACGGTCGTAACATGGCGCGTTCCGCTTACAAGGAGATTCCCATGCTTGACCGTCGCCGTTTCCTGACCGCCGCTACGACCACCGGCCTCGCCGCCCTTGCCGTTCGTCCCAGCCTGCTGGCGCAGTTGGAGAAGCTGCCTACTTCCCTGCCCGACCCGGCGTCGTTTGGCAGCAACGAGGACGCCTATTGGGCGGCATTGCGGAAGCAGTTTCTCATCCCCGAGGACGAGGTCTATCTGAACAACGGCACCGTCGGCTCCAGCCCGGCACCCGTGCTGCGGGCGATCTTCGACGGCTATAACACTACGGAAAGGCTGGACCAGCAGGATCCCGAGGATTATCCAATCTGGGGCTATGCGGCCTGGAACGAGTTTCGCGATCCGCTGGCTTCATTCGTGGGATGCACTCGCGACGAAATCGCACTGCTGCGCAACGCCACCGAGGCCAACAGCTACATTGCGAATGGGGTTGATATGAAGGCCGGGGACGAAGTGCTGATGACCGACCAGGAGCACCCTGGCGGTGAGCACCCGTGGAACCTGCGTGCGAAACGCTACGGAATTGTGGTCAAGAAAGTTCCTCTGCCCAAGCCGGTGAAAGACCCAAGCCAGGTGTTGAATCTGTTCCGCGATGCCATCACGCCGCGAACTCGTGTGATGTTCTTCAGTCATATCTCGACCAATACCGGCGTTGTCCTGCCGGTGAAAGAGCTTAGCGGGCTGGCGCGATCCAAGGGAATCCTCTCGGCAGTGGACGGCGCCCACGTGCCCGGCATGATGCGTTTCAGCCTGCACGACCTGGGCTGCGATCTGTATTCATCGAGCCCGCACAAATGGCTGCAAGCGCCCAAGGGTTCGGGCTTCCTGTTCGTCCGCGACGAAGTCATTGACCGGGTGTGGAACACGATTGCCACCGAAGGCTGGGAAGACGTCAAGATTCGCGCCGAGCGGTTTCAGCGGATCGGATCGTCCAATGTTCCTGCATTGTGGGGGCTGCGCGCCTCGATCAAGCTGGCCAACGACATCGGTATCGATAAAATTGAGCGTCGGCACCGGCAGCTCTGCGACTACATTCTGGCCGAGATGGTGAAACGCGGCGCGGAGTCGTGGACCTCGCCTGATCCCACTATGCGCTGCGCAATCGCGACCGTGAATGTGCCGGGGTTGCAGAGGATGGACTTAGAGAAATCGCTTTGGACAAACCACAAGATTCGCATCCGCGGTGGAGACCCGTCGAAGCTGCGCTTGTCCACGCCGTACTATCTGCAAAAGAAAGACATCGACCGCTTCCTCGAGAAGTACGACGAGTACCGGCGGGAGAAAAAGCTGGCGTAGGTTTGTTTTCCTCCATGCCCCTCTGGGTACTCTGTGGTGGAGATTTTTCTTAACCACAGAGGGGCACACAGGATCACAGGGCAAATCTCAGTCGTAGTACTCCAGCCCCAAATGCGTAATCAGCTCTTCGCCACGCAAGTGGCGCAGAGTGTTCTTCAACTTCATCAACTGGATGAACAGATCGTGCTCGGGATAGAGTCCGGGCGCGGTCATCGGTGACTTGAAATAGAAGCTGATCCACTCCTGGATTCCGATGCCTCGCAGCTCAGCGCTACGCTTGGCCAGATCCATGAACAACACCAGATCGAGCACGATGGGCGCGGCCAGAATGGAATCGCGGCAGAGGAAATCGACCTTGATCTGCATGGGATAGCCGAGCCATCCGAAGATGTCGATATTGTCCCATCCCTCTTTGTTATCACCACGCGGCGGATAATAGTTAATGCGTACCTTGTGAGTAAAGTTGCCGTACAGGTCGGGATAGAGTTCGGGTTGCAGGATGTGCTCCAAAACCGAAAGTTTGGACTCTTCTTTTGTCTTGAACGACCCAGGATCTTCCAGCACTTCCCCGTCGCGATTGCCCAGGATATTGGTGGAGAACCAGCCGTTGAGGCCGAGCATTCGCGCCTTGAATCCGGGAGCGAGGATAGTCTTGATCAACGTCTGGCCGGTCTTAAAATCCTTGCCGCAGATGGGAGCTTCGTTCTGACGCGAGAGTTCGTGCATCACGGGAATGTCGACGGTTAGATTCGGAGCGCCGTTGGCGAAAGGCACTCCCTCCATGAGAGACGCATAGGCGTAGATCATGGAGGGCGCAATATTCTCGTCGTTCTGTGTGAGCGCCTTTTCGAACGCCTTGACCGATTGGTGCGCCGCGCTCTGCTCGATGTAACTTTCCGTAGAGGCGCACCAGATAGTCACGAGGCGCGTGGCCCCGGAACTCTTCTTGAAGGCGCGCATGTCGGCACGGACCTGCTCGGCCAGGTCCATCTTGTTCTTGCCCTTCTTGACGTTGGGCCCGTCGATCTTCTTGACGTAGTTGTGATCGAAGACCGCCTTGCGCGGCTTGATGGAGCTGAGCAGCGGCTTCACTTTATCAAGCAGGTCGCGCTCCAGCACGCCGGCCGTGGTAGCGGCGGTATACATGTCGTCTTCGAAGATGTCCCAGCCGGTGAAGACCAGATCGTCGAGTCCGGCCAGCGGAACGAACTCCTTGATCTTGGGCGACCGGGCATCGGTGCGCTTGCCAAGGCGAATGGTGCCCATCTGAGTGAGCGAGCCGATGGGCTTGGCAATTCCCTTCCGCACGGCTTCGACGCCAGCCACGAAAGTTGTGGCCACAGCGCCCATGCCGGGAATCATGACGCCGAGTTTGCCCTTGGGGGCTTGAATTTCGCTGCCGCTGGGTTTAGTGTCTGCAATTTTTGCGAGCTTCCGCTGAGTCGCCATCAGGTGGCCACATCCTTGTAAGAATTTTGGGATTAAGGCAAACAGGTATGTTCTCGTATTTGCGATAAGAATTGCAACCAAGAGGAGTGGAAGGTGGAGGATGAGAGTTCAGACGGGGTGCAACGGGGATTGAGTGGGGAGCGGAAGCGATCTGACAAGCATTCCAGAATTACGGGTGAAATTGGCGATGTGACACCAGCTACTCTAGATTTGGAGGGCTGGGAGGTGCTTAGTTCCGCGCACTCCTGTGGCGTAGCTCCCATGCAATCATGGATGCAAGTCGAAGTTGAGCAAGAGGTAAAGACCTCTGCTCGTGGGGTCTCCGAAACCGGAGCCTGCCCGCCATAGGTGTACAATTCCCCCTACGCTGGTAATCCAACCATCGCAACCATCAGACAAAAGCAGGGACGCCGGTTCATGGCATCGCCGGTAACGGCCGCGGCGGTAAAGCAGGTACGACTTCACCAGGCGCACTCATGAAAATTCTGCTCTACAACCCAGACAACGGTGTAACCCGCAATTTCATGCCGCATCTCTGGATGTTTTTGCTCCAGGCACTGACTCCTCCCGGCCATGAAGTGTTGCTGATTGACGGTAACGCCCAGCCTATGGACGAGCGTCAGATTGCGCAATTCGTGCGCGAGCAGAACATTGGACTGGTGGGCATCGGCGCCATGACCCGAATGATCGCCAAGGCGTATCGCATCGCCGATGCCATTCGTAGCACGGGAGTGCCAGTGGTCATGGGCGGACCTCACGTGACGGAATTGGCCGACGAAGCGCTCGGCCGCGATGGCGGCCCTCGCCACGCCGACGCCGTGGCACTCGGCGAAGCCGATGAAACTTGGCCGAAGATTGTCAACGACGCCGTCCGGGGCGAACTCAAGGACATTTATGCGCCGACGGATAGCACCGGGAAGGAGAGCAAGCCTTCTCTGAAACCCTATCCCGTGATTCCCTGGGATTCGATCAATCTCAACCAGTTCAATATTCTTCCCAAGGCCGCATACCCGCTGCTTAAACGAGTCGGCGAAGGCTGGGGCACATTTCGCATTATTCCCGTCGAATCCGGGAGGGGCTGCCCTTACGGCTGCGAGTTCTGCACCGTGACTGGATTCTTCGGCGACTCTATTCGCTTCCGCACCAACGAGAGTGTGGTGAATGAACTGCTCTTGCTGAAGGCGCGCGCCCGTCGCGAGAAGGGCCAGATAGCGATTTTTTTCATCGACGATAACTTCGCTATCAATGTGAAGCGCACGAAATCACTGCTGAATGACATCATTGCCGCCGGCGCGCAAGTCCATTGGGTGGCCCAGATCAGCGCTAACCTGTTGCGCGACGAGGAACTGGTTGACCTGATTGCGGCGTCCGGAGGCAAGTGGGTCTTTATCGGCATGGAATCCATCGACCCCACCAATCTCAAAGACGTCAACAAGGGATTCAACAAACCTGGCGAGTATGCCACCGTGCTCGAGCGGCTTGCGAAACGCAACGTGTACGCGATCACATCGTTTATTTTTGGCATGGACAACGACACCACCGGCGTGGGCGAGCGCACCCTGGCACAGGTTCGGACCTGGCCCCCGGGGCTGCCCATCTTTGGCCTGTTGACGCCCTTGCCCGCAACCCCGCTCTACAAGCGTCTGGAGGCCGCCGGCCGACTTACGCGCCCTAGACACTGGCGGGATTTCATCCCGTTTGCCATGGCTCACACGCCGCTGAAGATGACCATCGAAGAAGCTCATGCCGAGGTGGAATACGGTTGGGCCCATGCCTACAGCCCGGAGGCACTGGCCCAGGCGGTCGACTCTCTGGATGACCAGCCTCTGGGTTATCGCATCAACATGTTCCTCGCACGCCTGTGTTTCCGCGGCATTTATTTCCCCATGATGGGCCGCTTGGCGTGGCTGAAAGTGGTTACGCGAAACCGCCAGACCATTTACAAGCTGGCGAAAGAAGCCTTCTTCGGACGCAGAACGTTGCCGGGAAACACCAATGTCCAAGACTTGTACGAAGATGTGGCGGTGCCGGATGTCAGTGGCGAAGTGGGCGCCTAGACTCCGTCGCCAGGTTGCTTGTATGGGGCCGCACCTCCGGATAAGACTGGATTCGGGTGACGCAAATGCTGTTGCTTGTGGGACGGCGGGCAGCCAGCCGAGTGAACCACCGACTCGCCAGATCTTGTCGAACCATTGATTTCACAAACAATCTTCGATTGCGGGCACGCGTAAGACGATTGTCCTGGCTATAGCTGCTGGTCTGGCGCGAAACAACAGATCCCGTTCTCGCTCTCAACCCCAAGCGCGTTCGCACGGCGTTTGGAATGTTTTCGCGGCGTACTCCGCAGCTCGGCGGTGAAGAGTTCTTACTTCCCTTCCAGGTCGACGGTTTTCACCGGCAAATCCCAATGCGCGTCGAGGATCTCGAAGCGTCGCTGCTCTTCGCGAGCATAGGTTTCCTGGTCGGGAAAAACCTGTTTCTTGAGTGCGTCTTCGTCGAAGGGTTCGTTGGCCAGGGTAGCATTCTTGAAGACGATGGTGACGCGATAGTCCCAACGACCGTCTTCGGTGGTGTGGTAGCGGGGCTGGTCCATCCAAACTTTAAGCAAGCGCCCCATCTCGACTTCTTTCTTGAGCAGCGGGTAATGGTTCTTCTTGAACAGGCGCAGGAATTCGTCGGCGTGTCCCCACTTGGCTTTGTAGTAGTACTCGATGACGAAAGGCTGGCCGGTACCGACGGGAGCGCTTTGAGCGGGAACTAACGTCGTGCTCATTGCCAACAGAATCAGCACCGGAATCAGACGCTTCATGGCGTGCCTCCTTGAACTGCTTCAGCAAAATAATATCGACGACCAGTTCTCGGTTCTCAGTCGTCAGTTCTCAGACTTACTTCGCCGCACTAATTCTATTCTGCCAATGCGACCAGGCAAACCAGATGATGCCCGCAGCCAGAACCACTCCGATGACGGCATCGAACTGGTGAAAGTACTTGCTCAGTTCGCGCCAGTTCTCTCCCAGTTTCATGCCCAGCCAGGCCAGGCCGAAGCACCAGGGCCACGATCCGAGAAAAGTATAGATGTGGAAACGCTTGCGTGGCATGCGGGCAATGCCAGCAGGCAAAGCGATAAATGTGCGGATGACCGGCAGCAGCCGGGCAATGAATACGGCCAGATATCCCCAGCGTGCGAAGAAGCGGTCGGCCCAGTCCAGTTCGCGGCGGGTAAGCAAAATCCAGCGGCCGTATTTTTCCACCAGCGGGCGTCCGCCGTAGCAGCCAATCTCATAAGCAACCAGCGATCCGAGATTGCAACCGATTGCGCCTGCCGTCGCCACCCACAGCAGTTTCAGCGTGCCCTCGTAGACCAGGTAGCCGGCGAAGGGCATGATCAATTCTGAAGGCAGCGGGATGCAGGCCGACTCAATGGCCATCAACAGGGCCACGCCGCCATAGCTGGTGGCGGCAATCACGGACTTGATGAACACAAACAGGATGCCGAGGATTTTTTCAGTCATGCGGAATCAGAATGCGTTATCGATGGGCGGGGAGGCTGTCCCGCACCTGGCCGCTAGAACGAGCCTTCCTGGGTAAAGGTGAATCCTGGCAACGATGCGCCCTCGGCACTCTTGGCAACTTTCACCCGCGTGGTAGCGGCGTCGGGCGCGGTGACCTCAGCGGGGCGCAACACCGCATATTGGGCGAACACTTCGCTGTAAACCTTGGTGACGAGGTAGTCTTTTCCGTCGTCGTCTTTGCGCCAAACCTGGCCGAGTTTAATGGACTTCACCGCCACGGGTGCCTTCCTTGATTTGCCTGGGTCAAACTATTCTGGGATCAAATTCAGAGTACCTAGCTGGGGCGTCCGCGTCAAATTACCGGGAGACGTATGCGGCACGATTCGTTCTGCTAACATTTAGACTCGTTTGTATCAAGGGAAGGAACTCGCATGACACGCGGCGTTATGCCGAGACAGCCGGCCAAGACCGGCCGACACGAAGGGGCGCGAACTGCGCGTCCGGTTAAGGCCTCCCGGAAGGCTGCCGCTGCTTCATTCCGACCTGAACGGAAGCGGTCGCTCGTCCCCACACGCGGAAAGTACAATCCACTCGCGCCGGAGCGCATCTCCGAAATCCTCAAGCGTTTGGACGAGCTTTATCCCCGCGTCACATGTGCGCTGACTCACGAAAGCGCATGGGAACTGCTGGTAGCGACCATTCTCTCCGCTCAGTCAACCGATGCCACTGTGAACCGGGTCACGCCCGAACTGTTTCGTAAATATCCCACGGTGCAAGATTTTGCCGCGCTTACGCCTGAGCAACTCGAACCGGATGTCCATGCCACTGGTTTTTTCCGAAATAAGTCGAAATCGGTAGTAGGAGCGGCGAAGAAGGTCGTTGCCGACTTCGGAGGCGAGGTGCCGTCAGAAATGGAGCAGCTGCTAACGTTGCCAGGTGTGGCACGAAAGACGGCCAACGTCCTACTGGGCAGTTGGTTCGGAAAGGCCGAGGGCGTTGTGGTGGACACGCACGTCACCAGAATCTCCCGTCGGCTGGAGCTCACCAAGAATACCGATGCGCCCAAGATCGAGCAGGACTTGATGAAGATACTTCCGCGGGAGAAATGGATATTGTTCGCGCATCAGATCATCTGGCATGGACGGAAGCTGTGCATGGCACGCGGGCCAAAGTGTGTGGAGTGTCCGCTGGAGAACCTCTGCCACGCGGCGGACAAGACCTGGAGCACGGTGGAGATGCACAAGAACGCGAAGTGATTCTGCTAGACTTTCGTCTTCGCCGAGAAATTCCAATGTTCATGCGTATTCTCATCCGGCTTGCTGTCGTCGTATTCATGAGTACCGTTGCTGCCGCCCAGACTCTGCCCGTGCCGCAGGCCATCACCGATCCCAAGCAGATCACCAGCAAGCCCAACGCTAACGTAGAGCAGTTTCAGCAGAGCCTGGCCATCGAGAAGCTTTACATGACGCGGCAGATCGGGCCGGCTTCGTGGTCGCCCGATGGCAAGCAGGTGGTGTTCGTGGCCAACATCAGCGGCCGCAGTAACCTTTGGCTGGTGAATTCGGACGGCGGCTGGCCAACCCAGCTCACGGTGAGCGATCAGCGGCAGACCAGCCCCACCTGGTCGCCGGATGGAAAATGGATTGCTTACATCTCGGACTACGACGGCGACGAGCAGTGGGACGTGTTCATGGTTTCGCCGACGACCGGGCAAGTCGTGAATCTGACGCATACTCGCGAAATTTCCGAAGAGAATCCGCGCTGGTCGCCTGACGGGCGATATCTCGCGTATACCGTGAAGCCGAAGACTTCGTCGGTTTATGAAATTGACGTCTACGACAAGCTGATGCGTTCAGTGAAACACGTTACCACCGGAACCGCTGCCGACAAGATCAACGACAATCCCATCTGGTCGCATGATGGCAAATCGATCGTCTACACCCAGTCGCAGGCCAAGGGCACAGATTCCGACATCTACATCGCCAATGTGGCAACGGCCCAAAGCACGCTGCTCACGCCGCACGAAGGCGAGCAGCTTTATGAAGGTGAAGACATTTCTCCCGACGGCAAGAAACTGCTGATTACCTCGAATGCCGCCAATGGCTACGACAACGTTGGACTGCTCGATATTGCCAGCAAGAAAATCACCTGGCTGACCAGGGACAAGTGGGAGATCAGCGGCACCAACTTTTCTCCCGACGGCAACTCGGTTACGTGGACCGCGAACGTAGATGGAAACACAGAAATCTACCTGCACAGCCTAGCTGCCGACACGTCGAAGGCTTTGCCTCTGCCGAAAGGCGTGAATCAACCCGTGGGAGCGCGATCGGCTTTCAATCACGATGGATCGCGGTTGCTCTACAACCACAATGGCCCCAACGCGCCGGGCGATCTCTGGACCTACAGCCTGGCATCCGCTAAGTCGCGGCAAATTACGCATTCACTGATTGCGGGCGTGCGCTCGGAGGACATGGTCGAGCCATTCCTGGTGCACTTCCCCAGCCGCGACGCCAAGTGGACGATTTCAGCGCTCGTCTACGTCCCTTACAACATGGCGCGCAACGGGCAGAACGCGGCCCTGGTTTATGTGCATGGCGGCCCGACGTCACAAACTGTGAACTCCTTCAACCGCTTCATCCAGCACATGGTCAATCAGGGTTACATGGTGATCGCGCCCAACTATCGCGGGTCAACTGGCTACGGCAAAGAATTTCAGCAGGCAAACCTGTTCGACATGGGTGGCGGAGATCTGCAAGACGTCGTCGCGGCGGCCGACTTCATCAAGCAGACCGGCTATCTCGACCCCAAGAAGATTGCGCTCGTGGGCGGCAGCTATGGCGGCTACCTGACCATGATGGGAGTAACCAAGGCTCCCGAGGTCTGGGCGGCGGGCGTGCCCATTGTGCCGTTCGTGAACTGGTTCACAGAAATTAAAAACGAAGACCCGGTGCTGCAACAGTCGGATTTGGCGACCATGGGCGATCTGGAAAAGAACAAGGACCTGTTCCACGACCGCTCGCCGATCTTCTTCGTGGACCGAGTCCAGGCTCCACTGCTGTTGCTGGCGGGCGGGCACGATCCGCGGTGTCCGAAAGAAGAGTCCCAGCAGGTGGTCGACGCGGTGAAGAAACGTGGCGGAACCGTGGAGTTGAAGGTCTATGAGAACGAAGGCCACGGGTTCGCGCGGGTGGAGAACCAGATCGATGCGTATAAGAGTGTTTCTGATTTCTTGAAGGCGCATGTGCCGCCGGCGGATTGCGGGTGCAAGCTTCCGGACTAGGACACACCGCCAGACTGCATCTCTACTCGACCGACTTGATGATCGCAGCGATCAGTCCGGGAATGGTATATTTCCGAGCTTCGACGTCAACCCGCAGTCCGAGTTCACGAAGAGTTGATGAAGTTACCGGACCGATGGAGGCGAAACGCGGGCCCCTTCGACTATCGCTGAGGGCAGGTCCGCGCCACGCATTCTTTCCCAGAAGCGTCACGAAGTTTCGCACCGTCGACGAACTGGTGAAGGTAATCACGTGCGGTCGCCGTTTCGAGGTTTGTAGAACTGCACGCAAACGGACGCGGGACGATCGCGGAATGATGGTTTCGTAGGCTTCGACCACATCAACTTGCGCGCCCAGCTTGCGGAGCTCGCGAGGAATCACGTCGCGAGCGACTTTGGCACGCGCCAAAAGCACGCGCTTCCCCGCCACAAGCCGTCGCAGGCTCTTAACTACCGATTCCGCAACGTATTCCTTAGGAACAACATGCACGGTCAGCCCGTGGGCCGCAATGGCCTTCTTTGTCGCGGGGCCGATGGCAGCGATTTTCAAATGCTCCAAATGTCTCTTCGTGAGGTGCTTCTTTTTCAGTCGATCCCAGAATGCTTCGACTCCGTTCACGCTAGTCAGGATGAACCAGTCGTAGGTCGCGAGGTTCTTCAAGGCGGTATCCAGCCGCTTGTAGGACCGCGGGCGGCGGATTTCAATGAAAGGAATCTCGATGACCTGCGCGCCCAGTTTGCGCAGGCCGGAGGACAGTGCACCTGCCTGATGGCGAGCGCGGCCGACCAGAACGCGGAAGCCGGCGAGTGGTCGTTCCTTGGTCAACAACTCTCCTCCATCCGCACAAGCACTAAACGCAGAAATCGCCGAGAACGGCCGCTAAGTTCGCAGAGCAGCCCTACATCGGTTCCCATCGAAGACTACGGTGGCTGCGGCAGGGCCATCTCCTGCCGGTAAACCGCTTCCAGGATTGCCTTCCCGCCACGGCGGAGCAACACGTCGCCCACCGACTCGCCGAGCCCAACCGGATCATCGCCATCGGCCGCTTCGCGCAGAACCAAGGAACCGTCAGGGCGCGCCACCACGGCCTGTAGGTGCAACCGGCCGTTGCGCATTTCCGCCGATGCGCCGATAGGAACCTGGCAACCGCCGCCAAGCCTGCCCAGCAAAGCCCGTTCGCAGGCCGTGGTGGCACGGGCGGCCGAGTCGTCGAGAAACGCCAGGGCTTGCAGCACGACTGTGTCTCCTGCTCGCGCTTCGATCCCCAGCGCGCCCTGGCCGGCCGCCGGACACACTACCTCTGCGGGGATGACTTGCTTGATCAGTTCGGTCTTACCCAGGCGATTGAGGCCCGCAAAAGCCAGAATCACGGCGTCGTATTCTCCAGCTTCCAGCTTTGCCAAACGCGTGTCCACATTCCCACGCAGGGGATGAATGTCCAAATCAGGACGCAGCGCTTTCAATTGCGCCTGCCGCCGTAGGCTGCTGGTTCCAATGCGCGCAGCTTTCGGCAAGGCGTCAATGCTCGCGTATTTGCGCGAGCAAAATACGTCGCGGGGATCAACTCGTTGAGTGATGGCCGCGATTGCGAACCCAGGCGAAATTTCGGTCGGAAGGTCTTTCAGGCTGTGCACGGCTAGATCCACGCGATCAGCCGCCAGCGCCTCTTCAATTTCTTTAGTGAACATGCCCTTGGTTCCGACCTTGGCGAGGGCAACGTCGGTGATCTTGTCGCCGGTAGTCTTGATAATTTCGATGTCGACTTCATGTCCGCGTGCGCGCAGCAGAGCGGCAATGTGGTTCGCCTGCCAGCGCGCCAACTGGGATCCCCGGGAACCAATGCGAAGACGCGCCATCAGGCGTTGCCTCCGTTGCCATCGCCGGGCTTGGCGGACTTCTTTGCTTCCAGATTGAACAGGCGGCGGACGATTTCGACGATGGTGGTGGCTTCGGACTCGCGCGCCGCAGTCTTCAGAGTGCTGATCGGGGTGTGCATGATCTTGTTGATGATGCCGTGAGTCAGCGCATCGACGGCTAGTTCCTGCTCGGGGGAAAGGTGTCCCAGACGCCCGCGAACCCTGTCGATTTCGGCCTGGCGGATGGTTTCCAAGTGGTCCTGCAACGAGACGATGGTGGGCACGACTTCGAGCGTTTGCAGGCGGGCGTGGAACCGCTCGACTTCGGCATCGATGATGTCATCGGCACGCCTGGCTTCCTTCTGGCGGTCGGCGACATGCGAAGTCACGGCTTGCTGCAAGTCGTCGATATCGTAGACGAAGATGCCATCCACCTTGTTCATTTCCGGATCAACATCGCGCGGCACAGCGATATCGATAAAGAACATGGGGCGGTTCTTACGGCGGCTGAGAAACAGTTCGCCATGCTCACGGCGGAAAATGGTAACGGGAGAGCCCGTGGAGGTGATCACGATGTCACCGCGATCGCACGTGTCGTACAGCCGGCTGAATTCGATGGCCTGGCCGTTGAACTTCTGGGCCAGGCGAATCGCGCGGTCGTAGGTGCGATTGGCAACGAAGATGGACTCTGCCCCGTGAGCCAACAGGTGCTTCGCCGCTAACTCACTCATCTTGCCTGCGCCCACCAGGTACACATGCTTGCCGTGGAGAGATCCGAAAATCTTCTTGGCCAGCTCTACGGCCACCGAGGCCACCGACACCGCCGACGACCCCACCTCAGTCTCTGTGCGTACCCGCTTGGCGACGGCGAAGGTGCGGGTAAGTAGCAAATCCAATTGCGACTGGATGGCGCCCACCGCCCGTGCGGTGGCATAAGCCTCCTTCACTTGTCCCAGAATTTGAGCTTCGCCAACCACCATGGAATCCAGGCTCGAGGCCACGCGAAACAAGTGGCGGACGGCATCCTGTTCACGGTATTCGTACAAGTGGGGATCGAGACTGGATTCGGTCAGTTGAAAGTAGTCACGCAGAAACGCGCGCAGGTCAGCTCCGCCATTCTTGGTTTGGGCCAGCAACTCGACCCGATTGCAGGTGCTCAAGATCATGCCTTCATCCACGCCCGGGTGAGAAGTGAAGCTTTTCAGGGCGTCGGGCAAGCGCGAATCGGGAATGGCAAGGCGCTCGCGAACCTCGACCGGCGCGCTTTTATGATTGACCCCGATGAGGTGGAAGCTCATGACTTGGCAAACCTGTGAATGGCGCTGAAATAATTTGCCGCCCAGGCCACCACCGCGGCAACGAAAGCGCCGGTAGCAAGGTAGGCGGCGCGGCGCCCTCGCCATCCTGCATTCCAGCGGATAAAGAGCAGGACCAGGTACACCGCCCACATCAGAATCGAAAGCAGGATCTTGGGGTCCAGCAGATCGATGCGCCCGTAAGTGGACTGCGCGACTACGGTGCCGGCAATCAGTCCCAGGGTCATGAAAGGAAATCCGAGCAGCAACGAGCGAAAGCCGATTTCGTCAATGACTTCAAGCGCGGGAAGGCGGGAGAGAATTCCCGGCCGCTTCGATTTCAGCGAGCGCTCCTGAATCAGGTACAGCAGACTGGCACCGAAGCTGAGGATGAGCGCGGCGTAGCCAGTGAAGATCAGCGTAATGTGCGCCAACAACCACCCGGTACGCACGCCGGGAGAAGTAATCAGGAAAGGAGCCTGGCCGGTGGCAGAAATGAAGGTCAGCAAAAACACCACCGGGAAAACGATGATCCCCGGAGAAGTGGTGTCATAGACCAGGTACACCAGCAAGAAAACCACCATCACCAGAAAACCCAGCACCGACTCGGCGTTTTGCGCAGAGGTCAGGGTCACCTGGCCAGAGATCCGAAAGGCCTCCGTCAGCGAGACAAAGTGAAACACCATCCCCAAATAGGCCGCATGAAGAGCGATACGGTTCAGCAGGTCGCTACTGCGGGTCAGGGCCACCAGTGCATAGAGCAGGCCGACTGCGTAGCAGCCCAGTGCGACTCGCAGCCAAAGTGCAGGCATAGGGGATGGAAGTCCTCTAGGGGATTATAGCTTCCCCTGCCAGAAACGTGGCTTCTGATGCGGATCAATCCACGCCCAAGGTGGCGAGCGCCTTTTCCAGAATTTCCGAGTCCACTGAAAGCTGGCGGCCGCGGGACATCACATCTTCGACCTCATCAAAGGCCTGAAACAGGCGCATCTTGACCGCGCCATACTGCTCGGCATCGGTCAGCGGGCGACCGTGATGGAAGGCCCAGGCCCACAGAGCTCCTTCGGGAAGGAAAACACTGACAGAGAAAGTCGTCTTGCGGTCAGAGGTCACATCGAAAATGTACTCCGTGGCGGCTTCCTGCCCACCTTTCGCGGGAAGCTGGCGATTGCCGACGTAATAGTACTGATAAACGTAGCCTTGCCCCCCGGTATAAGTCTTCATCCGACGGATGGTCATAAGACAGTCGCCGGCCGTTGGCCGCTACAAGGTCCCCTATTCGATTCGCGCTTCGCGCAGCCGTTTGATTGCGGTCTCCGAGGTCAAGGGCGAATAGTACACCTCCTTGAACGTGTACGACTTCGACTTGGCGGCGAGGACGGGCATGATTTCAATGTGCCAATGGTAGTCCTCGTCAATGGTCTTCCAATATCCCAGGCTTCCCGACCGATGCAAACTGTTCGGCGATGTGTGCAGCACCAGGTGGAACGATTCCGTGATGGTGCGTATGCGCTGCAAGGTCCGGCGGAGCAGCGCGCCCAACTCCGGCAGCATATTGGAGCGATTGAGCCCCATACGCTCGAAGGCGGCCTCGTGGGTGCGGGGCAGAATCCAGGTTTCGTAGGGCACGCGCGGCGCGTACGGACACAGCGCGATGAAATCACCCCGGGACTCCAGTACACGCAGTTCCTGCTTAGTTTCCTGCGACACGATGTCGCAAAACACGCAACGCTCTTTTTGTTGAAAATATTCGCGGCTGGCGCGTAGTTCGTAAAGAATCCGGCGGGGTACAAATGTCGTGGCTGTGAGCTGGGAAGAGGGATGATCGAACTCCTGTCCAGCATTGCCGCCGTGGTCCTTGTAAATGCCGACGTACTTGAAACGCCCGTCGCGCTTCAGGTCCTGAATGCGCTGCGAGGCCAGCAGCAAAAACTGGCCGATCTCGAAGTCGCTGGCATTCCACAGATGCCCATCGTGGCGCGGATTCTCGATCAGCACCTCGTGGGCGCCCACGGGACTCATGCGATCATAAATGCCGTCAGCCCTGCGCAAAGCGTCGCCCTCAATGTGATACAGAGCCGTGGGATGCACCACGGCACGCGAGGACCACGGCACTCCCGGTGCGCCGGACACACTAGCCACCAGCTGCGGAGGTTGGGTCGAGTCGGGGCAAAAACGGCACGCGGATTCAGGCCGGGGGGCAACCTCGGACACGTCATCGCCGGTGATAACCCAAGAGCGGGTGATGGGATCTTTGCGAAGCTCCATGCCCGATAAGGAAAACACCCGCGGGGGAGTCGCGTCAACTGTGATCTTCGGCGCCGGAGCGTCGCGCGCAGAATGTTATAATCCGCGCAAAACCCGAAGACTGAGAAACAACGACCCACGCCCTGCTGGCAATGACTGAGCCGTCCACTCCGCTGATGCGGCAATATGCCGCCATCAAGAAGCACCATCCTACCGCCCTGCTGTTTTTTCGTCTGGGCGATTTTTACGAACTTTTCTTTGACGATGCGGTCATGGCGTCGCGGGAGCTGCAAATCACGCTGACTTCCCGCAATAAAGAAAAAGGCGTAGCCGTGCCCATGTGTGGAGTTCCATATCACGCTGCCGAAGGCTACATTTCAAAGCTCATCCGCAAGGGATTCAAAGTTGCGGTCTGCGAGCAGGTGGAAGATCCGCGCCTGGCCAAGAAATTGGTGCGGCGCGAGGTGACGCGGGTCGTCACGCCCGGCACAGCAGCCGATTCGTCGTTGAGTTCCGAGGAAAACAATTTTCTGGCGGCGCTGGCGCAAACCGGCGACCGGGTGGGGTTCGCAGCGTTGGACCTTTCCACCGGCGAGTTTCGCGCAACCGAGTTTCGGGGCGAAGATGCGGCGCAGAGAATTCAGGACGAGTTGCAACAGCTTCGACCGAAAGAGGTGCTGTACGGATCGGCGGCGCCGTTGTTTGAAGCTCGAGATAGAGTCGCGCCTCCGGGGTCGATCCCCCAGCCCAGGACGGCAGGAGCGATGTGGTCAGAGACGCCCTTAGACGATTGGATTTTCGCGCCTGACCATGCCATTCCCCTGCTGGAAAATCATTTTGGGGTGTTGTCCCTGGAAGGTTTCGGGCTGGCCGGCAAGCCGGCGGCGGCTTCGGCGGCAGGCGCAATTCTTTACTACGTTCGCTCCACGCAACGCGGGACTTTGGACCACGTGGACCGCATCGGATTCTACGAACGCCAGAACTGTCTGGTGCTGGACGCAGTCACGGTGAGAAATCTTGAGTTGATCGAGCCGCTGTTCGCGGGAACCGATGAAGGTGTCACGCTGTTCCGCTCCATTGACACCACCGTCACTCCGATGGGCAAACGCCTGCTGCGCTCGTGGATGCTGCGGCCATCGATCGAAGTGACCGAAATCAATGCACGGCTGGACGCAGTGGAAAGCCAGGTTAAAGACCTGATGGCCCGTGAGGAACTGCGGCGGGCTCTGGACGGAATCCTAGATCTGGAACGCCTTCTGAGCCGGGTGACGCTGGAAACTGCGAACCCGCGCGATGTGTTGGCGTTGGCCGCATCCCTCGCAAAGATTCCCGCGGCGCGAAGCGCTGTGGCACGGTTCAACGCTGAGCGGATGAGGACGCTGCACGCGACCATCGACGAACTCGGCGATTTGCGCGCCCGGATCGAAACCACGGTAGTGCCCGAACCCCCACTTTCGCTAAGCGACGGCGGCGTGATTCAGCCGGGCGTGGAGAAAGAACTGGATGAACTTCGCGATCTGAGCCGCAATAGCAAACAATACGTGGCGCAGATTGAGTCGCGGGAACGGCAACGCACCGGGATTGCGTCGCTGAAGGTGAAATTCAATTCGATTTTTGGCTATTACATTGAGATATCCAAAGCCAATCTTCACCTGGCGCCGCCGGAGTACGAGCGCAAGCAGACCCTGGTGAATGCGGAGCGATTCACCACACCGGAACTGAAGGAATACGAGTCGAAGATTCTGGATGCGCAGGAGAAAATCGTCGAGATCGAACGGCAGCTATTCGCCGAACTGCGTTCGGCGATTGCGGGTGAAGCACGACGCATCCGGCAAACCGCGCTGGCGCTGGCTGAGGTGGATGTGCTGGCGGGCCTCGCCCATATCGCGGCACTACGCAATTATTGCCGGCCAAGGTTCGATGAGTCGGCAGACATTGAAATCGTCGGCGGACGGCATCCGGTGATTGAGCAGCAGGACCTCGCCGGCGAGCGCTTCGTCCCCAATGATTTGTACCTCAATTCCACCACGCACACCGTGCTGGTGCTGACCGGGCCGAACATGGGTGGAAAGTCGACCTACCTGCGGCAGACGGCGCTGGCGGTGATCTTGGCGCAGATGGGGTCTTTTGTTCCGGCAAATTCGGCGCGGCTGGGAATCGTGGATCGCGTGTTCACCCGCATCGGGGCCAGTGACAATCTGGCGCGAGGCCGGTCCACGTTCATGGTCGAAATGACGGAGACAGCGGCGATCCTGCACACGGCGACGGCGCGCTCGCTGATTCTGCTGGATGAAGTGGGTCGCGGCACAGCCACCTACGACGGGCTGGCCATCGCCTGGGCGGCCGTCGAGTACATTCATGCTCGCACCCGGGCAAAAACGCTGTTTGCCACGCACTATTTTGAGCTGACGGAACTGGCGGAGCGGCTGTCGGGAGT
Source organism: Terriglobales bacterium (assembly GCA_052147055.1). Lineage (GTDB taxonomy): Bacteria > Acidobacteriota > Terriglobia > Terriglobales > Acidobacteriaceae > JABCZH01. Next base: position 19,524 of record JBKQLO010000064.1, on the reverse strand, counting down.
GAAGAACTACCACGTTTCGGTAAAAGAAACAGGCAGCGGCATCGTGTTTCTGCGCAAGGTCGAGCCCGGTGCTGCCGATCGCAGTTACGGAATTGAAGTGGCAAAGCTCGCCGGATTGCCGAACGAGGTCGTGGAGCGAGCCCGTGAGGTGCTCGCCGAGCACGAGAGTGCCGAGCAGCGGGTGACCGAACAACTGGCAAGTGATGAACTGCAACCGCGTCCGCCAGCCCAGTTAACCATCTTTACGCCACTGTCGCAGCCCGTCTTGGAGCGATTGCGCGAGGTGGATTTGAATCGTCTGACGCCGCTCGAAGCGCTGAATCTGCTGGCGGAATTGAAGAAAGAAATCTAACCGCGGAGGCCACACAGGACACCGAGGTGCACACGAAAACAACATCACCGGCGCTGGTTGGCCAGCTGATCATTCTCGGTTTTGAAGGAACCGAAACGTCGCCGCGGCTAACTTCTCTGCTGACCCGAATTCAGCCGGCGGGCGTAATCTTATTTGCGCGCAATATTATCAACCCCCCACAGACCCACCAACTACTGCAAGCTTGCCAGGCTTGTGTCTCCACTCCATTATTCACCTGCGTAGACATGGAAGGCGGCAAGGTTGACCGCTTTCGAAATGTCACCGGGCCAGCGCCCTCTGCGGCGGAGGTATATGCCACACGCGATCGGCGGCTCTTCCGCAAGCACGGCCGAATCATCGGCGATTCCTGTCGGGCGTTGGGGTTCAACACCGACTTTGCCCCCGTAGTGGACTTGGCATCTGAGGCATCTCGCGCAGTCATGAGCTCACGGGCGGTGTCGGCTGACCCGAAAGAAGCCGTCGCTTACGCCCGCGAATTTCTTGCCGGGCTACGTGCAGCGGGTGTATTGGGAGCGATCAAGCACTTTCCGGGCCTGGGAGAAGCCAATCTCGACACCCATCATGACCTGCCGAGCGTGGAGAAATCCTGGAAGAAGCTTTGGGAGCAGGACATGGCCCCCTATCGCGCTTTGCGCCGGGATGCTCCCATGGTGCTGGTAGGGCACGCGGCGTACCCGGCGGTGACACGCGATCGCACTCCGGCATCGTTGTCGAAGAAATGGATTACGGATACGCTGCGCAAGAAGATCGGCTATCGCGGACTGGTGGTGTCCGACGACCTGGAGATGGGTGGAGTGTTAAAAGCCGCGTCGATTGGGCAGGCTGCGGTCGGCTACATTCGCGCCGGAGGCGATTTGTGCCTGGTGTGTCACCTTGAGGAACATGTGGTGCGGGCGTATGAGGCCTTGATTCACGAAGTGGAGTGTGATCGACAATTTGCCCGGCGCTGCCAGGAGTCGCTGGCGCGTGTGCGGAAGTTCAAGAACAAATCGAAGGAGTTGAAGCGAAGAACTGCGCCGCCATCGCCGGAGAAGGTTCGAGAGCTGTCGCGGCGGTTGTGGGAATTCGGCGAGCAGGTGCGCCTGGAAGCCATCAAGCGGCGGGACGAAGCATGATCGTCGCCGGAGTCATGAGCGGGACTTCCGCCGACGGAATCAACGTCGCTGTGGTGCGGCTGAGTGCGGCTTCGACGGGACGGACAAGGCTAAAGCTCTTAGGCCATGCAGAATATCCTTATCCGAAGGCAGTTCGTGAGTTTGTCCTCACGACGATGAATTCGCAACGGGCCAGCGTCGCTGATCTGGCGCGGTTGAATTTCCTGCTGGGGGAACTTTACGCCGAAGCGGTGCTCGACACCCAACGACGTTTTCACGTGAAGGCCGAACTGGTGGGCTGTCACGGGCAAACGATTTATCACCAGGGCGAGTCGACGCCGTTTCTTCGGCGGAAACTGGCAGTAACCTGGCAGACCGGGGAAGGCGCGGTGATCGCGGCCCGGGTGGGCGTGCCGGTTGTGACGGATTTTCGTCCGGCAGACATGGCGGCGGGCGGCAAGGGCGCGCCCCTGGTTCCCTTCCTCGACTTTCTGCTTTATCGTGATCCGCGCATTGGGCGGATTGTTCAGAACATCGGTGGCATCGCCAATCTGACTGCGATCCCCGCCGGAGCTTCGAGCGCGCAAGTGATCGCATTCGACACCGGACCGGGAAACATGGTGATTGATGCTGTGATGGAGCGTTTCTTCCGCAAACCGTACGATCGCGATGGGCGGGTGGCAGCCTCGGGGAAGGTAAAGAATGATCTAGTAGATGACATATTGCGCGAGCCCTTCTTTCGACGGAAGCCGCCGAAGACGGCTGGGCGCGAAGAATTTGGGCGCGAGTTTGTAGCGAAGGTTGTCCGCTGCTGCGGACACGCCGCTCCCCGCGACCTGGTGGCCACTGCCACTGTGCTGACGGCCAAATCGATTGCAGACGCTCTACGCAGTTTTATTTTGCGAAGGCGTAACCCCTACCGGGAATTCATTGTCTCCGGCGGAGGAGCGAAAAACCCAACCTTGATGACGATGCTGGCTAATGAGCTCCAGCCTCTCGGGCTGAAGCTCCGCTCGTCCGACGAGTTTGGACTCCCCTCGGAAGCCAAAGAAGCGGCAGCGTTCGCTCTGTTGGCGTATGAGACATGGAATCGGCGGCCATCGAATGTGGCTACGGCCACCGGCGCAAAGAGGCCGGCTATCCTCGGGAAGATTTCCTATGTGTAGTCACTTCCGCCGCGCCGCGGCGAACGCACAGGCGCGGACACCTGTACCTACGTGGTTTCTGTTGATTCTCTCCGCCTGCTTTGCGCTGACCTCCTGCTCTTCGAAGCCTGACCCGAATACGCTGGTCATGATCATCGAAAGCAGTCCCACCAATCTTGATCCGCGAGTTGGGCTGGATGCTCAATCAGAGCGCATCGACACGCTGCTGTTCGACGATCTACTCACTCGCGATGAGCACCTGAACGTGCAGCCGCAGTTGGCGGAGCGATGGGAGATTCCCGATCCCAAGACTTATATTTTTCATCTTCACCATGGGGTGAAGTTTCATGATGGTCGGCCGCTCACCTCGCGCGATGTGAAGTGGACCTTCGATTCCCTGCTCGAAGGCAAGATTCGCAGCACCAAGGCAGCCGCTTACCAACTGGTGGATCGCATCGAGGCCCGCGACGACTTCACGGTGGTGTTTCACCTCAAGCAACCCTTCGTTACGTTGTTGTGGAACCTGTCTGACGGGGCCATTGGCATTGTGCCCTATGGAACGGGCGACGAAATCAGCGGCCATCCCATAGGGTCGGGTCCGTTTCGCTTTGTCAGTGCCGAGCAGGACAAAGAAGTCGTCATCGCACGCAATGATGACTATTGGGGCGAGAAACCAAAGTTGCAGCGGGTGCGTTTTGTGGTCGTCCCTGACACCACTACGCGGGCGCTGGAACTGCGCAAAGGGAGCGCGGACATCGCCCTCAACGCCCTCACCGGAGACCTGGTGCTGGCGCTCCAGAAAGAGCCCAACCTGCAAGTGCTTCACGCACCGGGCACGGTGTTGTCGTATCTCGCATTCAATACTCGCGACCCCATTCTCAAAGATGCACGGGTGCGGCAAGCGCTGGCCTACGCCATCGACCGCCGCCCCATGATTCATTACCTGTTGCGGGATTTCGCGCGGCCGGCAGACAGTTTGCTTCCCCCGGAGAGCTGGGCTTACGACGCTAACGTGGCTCGCTACGACCATAGTCCGGAGCGGGCACGGCGGTTGCTCGACTCAGCCGGATATCCGGCGGTCAACGGCGTGCGCTTTCATCTCACCATGAAGACTGGGACCGAGGAAAGCACGCGATTGCTGGCCGCGGTCTTGCAGCAGCAACTACGGGAAGTCGGTATTGTGCTCGACATCCGGACGTTTGAGTTTGCCACCTTCTTTGCCGACGTCACTCGTGGAGCCTACCAGATGCATTCTCTGCGCTGGGTGGGTGGTAATGAAGATCCGGATATCTTCGAGTATGTGTTTCATTCCAGCAAGTTCACCCCCAAAGGCGCCAACCGGACCTACTACTCCAATCCGCGGGTGGATGCGTTGATCGATCAGGCGCGTAGCGTGCTCGCTCAGGAAACCCGCAAGCAGCTGTACGCGGAGATACAGGAGATTCTGGCCGAGGACCTGCCGTATATCGAGCTGTGGTATCAGGACAACGTGATGGTATGTTCCAAACGAGTGCGCAACGCGACGTTGAATCCACCCGGGAATTACGACTTCTTGAAGACGGTGGAATTGGAGAAATAAGTTTTGCTTAGGGGCGGAGTTCGACAATAGTTCCCGTTTCTCAGTCGCCTGATCGTGCGTGGTACCATCGATTTCATGCGCATTCTGTTTATCGGCGACATTTTTGGCAAGCCCGGACGCACCATTGTTAAAGAACGCCTGCCGGGTCTGGTCAAAGATCATGCCATCGATCTGGTGATTGCCAATGGAGAGAATGCCGCCGCTGGGTTCGGAATTACGCCCTCTCTGGCGGAAGATCTGTTTGAGCTGGGGATCGACGTCATCACCACCGGCAATCACGTCTGGGACAAACGCGAGATCGTAGACTACTTTGGGTCAGCGGATGGGAACCCGCATAGTCCTGCCCGGCGCCTGCTGCGGCCGGCAAACTACACGCCGGGCATGCCCGGAACTGGCATGTACCAGGGCCGTAAGGCCGACAATCCCTACGCTGTGCTCAATCTTCAGGGCCGCGTATTCATGGCGTCCAACGATGATCCCTTTCGTGTTGCCGACCAATTGTTGAAAGAAATTACCGCGAAAGTGATTCTGGTCGACATTCACGCCGAGGCGACTTCAGAGAAGATGTCGATGGGATGGTACCTCGATGGCAGAGTCACCGTGGTGGTGGGAACCCACACTCATGTTCCTACCGCGGACGAGCGCGTATTGCCCAAAGGAACCGCCTACATCACGGACGTGGGCATGACCGGCCCGTATGACAGCGTGATCGGCGTGAAAAAAGAGTTGATCGTGGAAAAGTTCCTTAAAAACATGCCCACCCGATTCGAAGCCGCAACCGGCGATGTCCGCCTGTGCGCCGTGGTGGTGGATTGTGACGAGACCAGCGGACGGGCGAGAAGCATTCAGCGTGTAATGGTCAGTTGAAGCGCCGCCTTAACCTTTCAGGACTCTTTCGAGTTGCCGTCGATTTTCCACTGGCAGATGGCGTAGAGCAGAGCGCGCAAGCGCGAGGTACACAGCTCTCGCTTCCGGAATTTTCTTCAGTGCCCGAAGATGCTTGCGCACAATTTCTGCATCGCCCCGCACCAGGGGGCCGCTAAATGCGCCAGCCGGGCCGAGGGCGGCGTAATTCACGAACGTCTGGCAGACAATGGGCAGCATCATTCGCCGAGCTTCGGCAGTGTTCAGTCCCGCCAAACGTGCCACCTGTTCGGCAGTAACCAAGGTTCCCACCAGCAGGGGCGACACGAACGATCCCCAGGCGTGATAGGCAGCCTTGTTCTGTTTGCGGATGAGGAACGTACGCGCTCCGAAATCACGCACGATGCGCTGCGCCAGGCGCACCGCCGCCGGGTCGCCCTCCACAGCAAACGTGATGCCCTTCATAGTGGGAACGGCTCCCCTCACAAACGTCATCATGGGATGGACGGAAGCAACCCTTGCGCCCCGCTTGCGGAGAGCACTCAGGGCGTCGCTGTCAAGAGCGCCGCTGGAATGGAAGACTGTTTTCCCCTTCCCGATCTTCAACTCGCCAAGGTCTGCGGCGACAACCGCAATTTCCCGGTCGGGGACGCAGAGCCAGATCAGGCCGGCGTCCAAACTTACCTCCTGGTAATAGGATGAGCGTGCCTTCAAGGTCTGTGTGAGGGCACGGGCCTGGCGCGCGGCTGTAGGGGTGCGCGAAACGATTTCCGAGATGCGGTATCCGGCTCTGGTCAACTGCAATGCCAGTGCGGTGCCTAGCCTTCCCGGCCCGACAATCGCGATGCTGGGCTTCGCGGGCATTGACGGCAGCATAGCAGGCCGCTTGGTGGGCCGCAAAAGCAGATGTGAGCAGGCCCAAAGAAACATTGAGTGCTGCTCCAAATTCGGGAACCAAGGCGCCCGCGCCGGAAACAGGGATTGGGCTTTATATTGTTGGAATGGCAAAGAACACGAAGGCGCGTGTGCTGTCCTCACGAGTGGCTTACCGCGGACCCGCTTTTTGGGTCACTACCGACCGAGTGCTCGAACCCAGCGGAGTGCGGGTTCGACGTGACATCGTGCACCACACCGGCTCGGTCGTGGTGCTGGCGGTCGACGATACCGGCCGCGAGCCACAGATTCTGCTGCTTCGGCAATATCGCCATGCCGCCCAGCAATACTTGTGGGAGCTCTGTGCAGGCCGCATCGATGCCGGCGAAAAACCATTGCCCGCTGCCAAACGCGAGCTGCGGGAAGAAACTGGCTTTACCGCCGCGCATTGGAAGCGCATTTTTCAGTTTTACGCCAGCCCCGGTTTCGTGGCGGAGACCATGGCGGTGTACCTGGCTCGCGGCCTGCGCGCAGGAGAGGCACAACCCGAGGAAGACGAGGTCATCGAAGCCAGATTCTTCCCGCTTCGGGCTGCGGTCAAGATGGTCATGCGAAACACCATCCGCGATGCCAAAACTATTTCTGCCATACTGTGGCTTAGCCAGAAACCAGATCACCGGAAACCGCCTAAAAAGTAGGTCCCTTCCGGACATGTCTTCTCTTGACAGCGTCAGCCTGTAGCCGGAAAATGACAACAAATCGGAAACCGTGACCTCACACCGTTAGGGGTCACGCCAGGGGGCGTACGTGGAACGTTTGAAAGGTACCGTCAAGTGGTTCAACAATGCCAAGGGCTATGGATTCCTCGGACGTGAAGATGGAGCGGACGTTTTTGTCCACTACAGTGCCATCACCACCGAAGGTTACAAGAGCCTGCAAGAAGGGGACCAGGTTGAGTTCGAGATAACCCAGGGCCCTAAGGGTCCACAAGCGGCCAATGTTACCAAGGCCTCTTGAAGTAAAGCGTTAAGCTACGGGAAGTCCACCAACCTCCCCGCCCACCACACGCAAGTTTTCCCCTCCAGCGTGTGGCGGAAGTTTCGCACTCTGCCCGGCCGGGGAAGCAGTGTGTCCCGGCGAAACTCAGGCTTCTCTTTCTCTCCAGCGCGATCTTGTTTACTCTGGATAGCGCATGGATAACAAGGCCATCGCCGGCATCCTGTACGAGACCGCCGATCTGCTCGAGATCGACGCCGCAGATTCGTTCCGCATTCGCTCCTACCGCAATGCCGCCCAGGCGATTGAGGCCTTGCCACAGCAAATTGCCGATCTGATCAACGAACCCAAGAAGGTGCTTGAGATTCAAGGCATCGGCAAGGGAATGCTGTTAAACCTGCAAGAAATATTCAAAGACGGGCGGCTCTCGGTTCACGCCGATCTGCTGAAGAAATATCGGCCCTCGATGCTCGATTTGCTGAAAATCCAGGGCTTGGGCCCGAAAACCATCGCCCTCATCTGGAGCGCCTACCAGGTCAGCGACCTCGAAGGTGTGGAGAAATTGGCGCGCGAAGGTAAGATTCGCGAGCTCCCACGAATGGGAGAGAAGCAGGAAGCCAAACTGCTCAAGGCCATTCAAGACTATCGTCGCATCGCCGGACGCTTTCTTTTGGACACAGCGGAAACGCAAGCGGAGAAGATCATCGAGCATCTACGAGGATTCCCCGGAGTGGAGAAAGTCACGCCGGCCGGCTCTCTGCGGCGCGGTCGCGAGACCGTGGGCGATCTCGACATCCTGGTCACCGGCAAAGCGTGCTCGAACGATGCCCAGCGCGAGAAGCTGATTGACCACATCATCAAGTTGCCGGGGCTCATGGACATCATTGCCCGGGGCGAGAACAAGGTCAGCTTCCGCATGAGGGGCGGAATGCAGGTGGACATCCGCTTCCTGGCGCCCGATTCCTATGGTGCAGCTCTGCAATACTTCACCGGCAGCAAGGCGCATAACGTTGCCCTTCGTCAGCGTGCGCTCAAGATGGGCTACACACTCAGCGAATATAGTCTGGCGCGGCTGGACAACGAAAAAGTAGTCGCCGGCAAGAGCGAAGAGGACATTTACGCCAAACTGAAGCTGGACTATATTCCACCGGAACTGCGGGAAAATCTGGGCGAAATTGACGCTGCCGAGAAGCATGCGCTGCCCGTGCTAATTACCCAGGCTGATTTGCAGGGCGATGTGCACATGCACACCGTCGAAACCGATGGCCGGAACACGATTGAAGAAATGGCCGAGGCAGCCCGCGATCACGGCTACAAGTACATGGCCATCACCGATCACTCCAAGAACCTGGCGTTCGCCAATGGCCTCGACGACAAGCGCGCCGTAGAACATGTGAAGCGTATCCGCGCCGCCAACTCTGTAATCGAGGGCATCCGGATCTTTGCGGGGATCGAAGTGGATATTCTGGCCGACGGCACGCTGGATCTGTCGGATTCTGTTCTAGAAGGAATGGACCTGGTGATCGCCAGCGTACACTCGCATTTCAATCAGACTCCGGCAGAAATGACCGACCGCCTGCTGAAGGCGGTCGAGAATTCGAATACTTCAATCCTCGGACATCCCACGGGCCGCCAGTTGTTGCGGCGCGACGCTTACCCATTCGACGTGGACGCGGTAATGAAAGCGGCGGAAACGCGCAAAGTGGCGATGGAGCTGAATTCGTTTCCCGAGCGGCTGGACTTGTGCGACCGGCACCTGCGGCTGGCGAAGCAGTACGGTGTGAAGATCGTCATCAACACTGACTCGCACCATACTTCGCACATGGACAAGATCCGCTTCGGAATTCTGCAAGCCCGCCGCGCCTGGCTCACCAAAGAAGACGTACTGAATACGCTGCCAGTGGAGAAGTTTGCCAAAGCGATGAAGCATGAGTGGGCGTGAGGTAGCATTCAGCACTCAGCATTCAGCAAATCTGTGCTTTGCAGATTTGAACGGCGAAACGGCTAGAATGATAGCAACGCCATGACTGAAGGAACGCAGCCGACGCCGCCCTCGCCGCCCGTAGCCACTCCTGCCGAACCCCGCACCGATTTCCGCATCGGCGAGGAGTTCGGCACAGCGAAGAAAAACCTTCCGCCGTTGAAGATTATCGGAATCGGGATCGGAATCATTGTGGTGGTCTGGGCGATTGCAGCTTTCTTGCAGCGCCCGCGGCCTACGGCGACCGGCGCGATCCAAGAAGTGGTCTCAGTTGAAATTCCCAATCAACACGCCGTGATGGTGGCGATCAACGTGGCTTTCCAAAATAATGGGGCCAAGCCATTCTGGATTCAGACCATCAAGGCGGAATTGCAGACCTCCGACAACACTTTCGACTGCGACGCGGTGTCCGCCGTCGATTTGGACCGGTACTATCAGGCGTTCCCCGCGCTGAAGCAATATGCTCAGACTCCTCTGCAGCGGGAAGCCAAAGTCGATGTCGGGAGTCAGGCGAAGGGAACGATTGTCGTGAGTTTTCCAGTCACTCCGGAAGCTTTCGCCAGTCGCAAATTGCTGCGGGTCACCATCCAGCCCTACGATCAGCCAGTACCACTGGTGCTCACCAAGTAGGAACCAGGGCGGAGTTTTCCCCTCTCAAGTTTCTTCGCGATCTGTTGCGATAACTTTGCGTCTTTTGCGGTGGAAAGCTTTAACCGCAAAGTGCGCGAAGGATCTCGCTAAGAGCGCAAAGAAAGTGGTTACGAACTGGACAGCCGGATTGAAGAAGTAGTTCGTTTCCCTAGTGCTTCTGTAGGTATCCTTTTCGACGCGCCAGGTGGGTGCTGGCGGTGGGCTTGATGTCGTCATACTTCAGGCAACTGATGGAGCCGTCAACCTCGAGCACAGCCAGCGCAACGTCCTTGGCGTTGGCGATGCCATGTTCGCGCAAGGCTCTCTGAAGTTCATCCATGCTGACGTGCTCTTTCGCCATGTGGGCGGCGATGACCTCGCCGTCATGCACCAACAGGCTGGGCTGGCCCTCGACAAGTTTGCGGAAGCGGCGATTGACGCCGGAAAGCTCCCCCACCAGATAATTCACCAACAACAGGGTGGCGGCAGCCACCACGCCGCCCAGCAGCGATGTGTCCGGGCCGGTCATCGCGTTCTGCACCGCGTTGCTGATCAGCAGCAAAAGAGTGAGGTCGAAGGGGGTCATCTGACCCACTTCTCTTTTGCCGCTCAGGCGCACGCCCACTAGGACAACCAGGTAAATCACCCCGGTCCGCAACGCGATTTCGCCAAGTACGTGGACACCGGGAAACATGCGGGCTATTCGCCGGTGGTCACAGGCGTCGGTGCGCTCTTGGGCGTGCTGAGATAGCCGGTGGCCTGCTTCTTGTCCACCGACCAAACCACCAGTTCATAAAGCATGTGATCGCGCCCGGTATAAAACTGGATGGGCTCACTGATGTTGCGATCCTTCTTCTCAATGGTGCGGTCGTCCGCGCTCACGTTAATGGTGAACTTGCCCTTCTTGGGATCGGTTTTCTTGAGTTGCAGGCTGATGGTTCCAACCGGCTGCGGGCTGGCGCCTTTCACCAGGGTAAATTCGTAGTAATTGCGGTCGCCCTTGTGCTTGAGGACTTCGAGATCCTGGCGAGTGTTCGCGATCAGCCCGCTCTGCACCCCCAGATCGCCAATGGTGCTCTGCAGCTTGGCGATGGTGGCCGCGAGGTCAGCTTTGGCGGAGGCAACGTCAGTCTTCACGCCCCCAACATCGGTCTTCACGTTGCTCACGTCGCCGCTGACCTGGCTGATGCGGCTGGCCTCCTTCTTCTGCTCTTCGGCAAGGCGCTGTTCGGCCGCGTGTTGCTGTTGCGTTAATTGAGCGGAGCGCTCAGCCAGTTCTTTCTTGGTCATGCCCAACTGTGTGGCCAGGGCTTCCGAGTCGGATTCCGCCGACTGCATCCGCTTGGTGAGCTCGGCAATCTGTGCGTTGCTCGTCCCCTGCCCCTTGGACAGTTCGTCGATGCGCCCGCGCAGCGTGTAAAAGAAATAAACCGAGCCGGCGACGTAGATCACCGCCAGCAACAGCAGGATCCACTTTCCGGCATTGCCCTCGTGCTCCGTGTGGACTTCAGCTACCTGTTGGCCCTCGTCCGGCATAAGCTTTCTTCTCCTGGGTGTAGTGTGGGTCTGGTTGTGTACATTGTTGAGCAGCGGGACACGACTGTCAAATGTATCAGGGACTTAGGGAGGTTGGGGGGACAGAGGCCGGGGCCAGCAGAGTGGCACCATAAATGGCATTGTGAATGGCATTGTGTATGGTAAAATGCCATTATGGTTACCACACTCACGGTGGATAAAGCGGGGCGGGTTGTACTGCCGAAGCCGGTGCGGGAAGAGTTGCAACTCGCGCCGGGCGATTCCTTGGAATTGGAAAGTTCTGAAGATCGTATCGTTTTGCGCCCTGCGCGGGGCAACGGCCGCATGTACAAGAAGCAGGGAGTTTGGGTGTTTCACTCCGGAGTGCCACTTACCCAGGATACGGTGAACAAAACGGTTCGCCGAGTACGTCGTGAACGCGAACGCCAAATCATGGGCAAAGTCCGGTGAAATGGTTCTTCGACACGTCGGCTTTGTATCCTGTCTTTATCGATGACCACGCTCATCACGAGGCTAGCTTGGCAGTCTACTTGCGGGCCGATCCGTCCCAAGGCGCTTGTGCGGCGCACAGCCTTGCGGAAGTGTATGCCACGCTGACCGGCATGCCAGGGCCTAATCGCCTCAGCGCCGACCAGGTGTTGCTGGTCCTTGACGATATTCGGGGACGCCTCACGGTAATCGCACTCGACCCCGACGAGTACCGCGCAGCTATCGGTGATGCGGCGGCAGAAGATATTCTAGGTGGGACCGTCTACGACGCGCTCATCGCACGCTGCGCACTCAAGAGCAAGGCGGCGGTCATATACACCTGGAACCTAAAGCATTTTCGGCGGGTCGGCCCGGAAATCGCTAGACGGGCACGCACCCCGTAGGCAATCTACAGATCCACTCTCCTCAACCGCAGCGAGTTCGCAATCACGGACACTGAGCTGAAGCTCATGGCCGCCGCCGCCAGAATCGGGCTCAGCAACCATCCGAAGAATGGATACAGCACGCCTGCGGCAATGGGCACGCCAATCGAGTTATAGATAAACGCGAAGAAAAGATTCTGCCGGATGTTGTGCATCGTTGCTTGGCTCAACCTTCGCGCCCGCACAATGCCCGCCAGATCGCCCTTCACCAGGGTGACGCCGCCGCTCTCCATGGCGACATCGGTTCCTGTGCCCATGGCAATGCCAACATCGGCTTGGGCCAGCGCCGGTGCGTCGTTGATGCCATCGCCGGCCATAGCCACGACGCGGCCTTCCTTTTGCAGACGCTGCACCACCTCGGCCTTCTGCTCGGGCAGAACTCCGGCCTGAAATTCGTCGATACCGAGCGCGTGAGCCGTGGCTTCCGCGGTACTTTGGCTGTCGCCAGTCAACATGACAATACGCAAACCCGCTGTTCGCAGATCGCGAAGCGCCTGCGGAGTGGAAGGCTTGACGGGATCCGCAATGCCAATCACTCCGGCAGCGCGGCCATCCATAGCTACAAAAACTACGGTCTGCCCCTGACGGCGGAGTTCTCCCGCGTGCGAAGCCAGGGCAGAAACTCCAACGCCCCGCTCGCTTAGAAACTCTTCGTTGCCGACAGTCACCGTCTTGCCCGCCACTCTGCCGGTCACGCCTCCGCCAGTTTTCGACTGAAACTCCGACGCACTTGCAAGAACGATGCTGTTCGCCGTTGCAGCAGTCACCAGAGCAGCTGCCAGCGGATGCTCACTTCCCTGCTCCAAACTCGCCGCCAGGCGCACCACTTCCGACTCGTCAAAGCCCGCGCTCGCCACCACCGCTTCTACCGTCGGCTTGCCCGTGGTCAGGGTTCCAGTCTTGTCGACCACCAGCGTGTCAACCTTCTCCAGCGTTTCGAGGGCTTCGGCGTTGCGGATCAGCACTCCAGCCTGTGCTCCGCGGCCCGTGCCGACCATGATCGCCATCGGAGTTGCCAATCCCAGAGCGCACGGACACGCGATGATCAGCACAGCCACAGCATTCACCAACGCGTGTGCCAGCCGCGGCTGCGGACCGAAAAAGCTCCACACTACAAATGTCGCCACAGCGATGCCAATCACCGCCGGCACAAACCATCCGGCCACGCGATCAGCCAAGCGCTGAATAGGAGCACGGCTCCGCTGGGCCTGGCTGACCATTTGCACGATCCGCGCCAGCAAGGTTTCACTACCCACACGTTCAGCTCGCATCACGAACGATCCAGTTCCGTTCATGGTGGCGCCCACCACACGGCTGCCCGGCGGCTTCTCCACCGGAATCGGCTCGCCGGTAATCATCGATTCATCTACCGAACTACTGCCTTCGAGCACCACACCATCGACCGGAATTTTCTCGCCAGGACGAACCCGCAGACGGTCGCCTGCCTGCACTTGATCGAGCGGAACGTCTTCATCCTTCCCATCGCGTACGATGCGGGCAGTCTTTGGGCTCAAGCCGAGCAAGGCTCGGATAGCCGCGCCAGTATGGCTACGGGCGCGCAATTCGAGCACTTGCCCCAGCAGCACCAGCGTGACGATCGCCGCCGCCGCTTCGAAATACACCGGCGGCGTTCCTTCCATGCCGCGAAACGCCTCGGGAAATATCCCCGGCTCCAGCGTCGCCGCCAGACTGTACAGATACGCAACGCCGGTGCCCATGGCGATCAGCGTGAACATATTGGTGGAGCGGTTCACCACCGACGCCCATCCCCGCTGGAAAAACGGCCATCCTCCCCACAGAACGACGGGACTGGCCAGCAGCAACTCGATCCACGGCAGCCAGCCGCCGGGAAGCGCATGTTGCACTGGCATGCTCGGAAGCATGTCGGCCATGGCGATCGCCAGCAGAGGAACCGTCAGAACCACGCTCACCCAGAAGCGCCGGCTCATGTCACGCAGCTCGGGATTCTCCTCTTCCTGCGCAGTGACCGTGCGCGGCTCCAGCGCCATACCGCAAATCGGACACGAACCCGGCCCCGGCCGCACAATCTCCGGATGCATGGGGCAGGTGTACTCCCCTGCCAGCCCCTGCGGCTTGGCGGGAGCGATTTGGATCATGGCAGGAACAGCCCGCGGCGCCAGATACTTCTGCGGATCAGCCTGGAACTTCTCCGCGCAACCCTGGCAGCAGAAGGAATAGATCTGGCCGCCGTGCTGGCGCCGGTGTTTGGCGGTTGCCGGGTCAACCGTCATCCCGCAGACCGGGTCTTTATCCTTTGCTCCCACTGCGGACGCTTGCGCCATAGGTTTCTATAGATTACTCCGCTCGCGATTTCGATTGTTGTATGGTTAAGAAGAGAGGAAACCTGCCTTTTATGACTCAACTGGAAGTGGCTTACCACTACGACAGTCGTCCGGGAGAGAAAACCATGCGGGCCTTAGCTGGCATGCGCGAGGTTTATGGCATCCGCCGCATTACTTTCAATGAGAAGGAGCGGATCGTGCGCGTGGAATTCGACGCCTCTCGGATGAAAGAGCCGGTGATTGCGGGATTGCTGCGCGAGGCGGGAATTGACATCGGGACAAGGTTGGCGCTGGCCTAGAGCGTCCCGGGGGAGGGCTTACCTTCGGCCAACCAAACTTGAAAGCATTCATTGGAAATGCAAAGGGGCGTTCAAGAAAACCTCTGGCCGAAGTTATTCTCAAGAACGCCCCGTTGCGCGCCACTTCGTCTGCCTTGTCTGGTTGCATCCAAGTTGCCAATCTTAAGCTGCTGAAAATAGGACGTCGGCCCCAGCGGTTACCTGGTAGGAATTTCTAAGCGCGGGAAAGAATTACGTATGTGTCGCGCGGGCTACGCTGGTTTTGGCGAAGCCTATCGAAATCCTTGCCCAGCTTGCCATCCCGAGCAAGCGACCCGCCGGTTTTCATCCCCACGCCGCTTTCCGTTATAATCGGACGCACCGCGCAAGTCCCAGCCATGCGCCCGTAGCTCAATTGGATAGAGCATCAGCCTACGAAGCTGAGGGTTGGCGGTTCGAGTCCGTCCGGGCGCACCATAATCTGCCGGTTCCCTTACCTCCTACGACAGCTTCTTTTTCGCAAAGGGGACCGCATAGGCAGCCGCAGGATTATGCGAAGTTGCCGCTGCGGCTTTGCGGTAGTACTCCAGGGCCTTTGCCTTGTCCCCTAACTTTTCAGCGGTCTGGCCGATCATGCACTGGATAAACGCGTCGTTCGGGTTTGCCTGCTTCAGTTCCTCGAGCGCGGTGTTGTAATCTCCGGCATAGAACGCGACGTAGCCTTTCAGTTGAGGGAAGAACGGCGCCTGCTCGGCAATCGCGCCCTTGTCGAGAATGGCTTTGGCCGCAGCCACATGCTCCTGCGCACCGGCCGGGTCGCCACGCCGGGCCGCAATGCGAGCCTGCGCGTGCTCCCAGCGAAAGTTCCACAGGTCCTGGCGAGCCGGCTTGAGGTCCGGTTCTTTTAGTCCCGTGTCGTGGCCGATCTGGTACCACTTGAAAGCTGCGTCCAGATCCCCAGAATCGAGGCACACGCGGGCCATCTCATCTGCTGTCTCTCCCTGCTGAAAGAAGTTCTTGGCGCTGCCATGGAAGTCGAAAACCGGTTGCTCGTACTCAATGGTCTTCTTGCAGTTCCCCTCGAACGCGTAAGACATCGCCATGGCTCGCTTGGCAGACGCCTTGCCCTCGGGCGTATCCGCGACTTCGATGGCCTTGGTGAAATACTTGCGAGCTTCTTCGCCCTTGCCCATCAGGTCGAGTACGCTTCCGGCGGCGAGGTTCGCGGGCAGCGAACCCGGGGACGTTTGAAGCGTCTGGCGATACAGCGCCAAGGCTTCTTCCAGCTTGCCTTCCTTCATCAACTGCTGGCCTTGTTTGACGAACTCCGGTGGTTGCGGCTGAGCGGGCATTTGCGCAAACAGCAAAGCCGCAGAGCCAAGAATCGCGAGCAGTGCAGACGTAATTATGCCGATGGTCTTTTTCATAGGCCTGATTATAGATCGTGGGAGTTTTTGCGGTCATGGGCTTTTCTGCATCCGCTCCAGCTTGACCAGGGTGGCGAGGAGGGTCGCCAAGGATGGTTTGGACGCGGAAGCGCGGGCACGAGCTTTCGCCGGTAGCGCGAGCAGGCGTTCTTTTCCGGCGAGCGGGGCTCGGATGGCATCGTCCGGCTTTTCTCGGTCGAGATCTTCTCCGTTGGTCTTTTCTGGGTTGCTTCCGGCTTTGTCAGTTGCCGCTTCGCTGGTAGGGGCTGCGGCTTCTGGTTCCTTGTCATCATCTTCTTCTTCCGCGTCGTCTTCTTTCGCATCGTCGGGCTCGTATTGGGAGGGATGCCAGGCAGACTCTCCCAGGCCGTTGTCGGCGACGCTACGCGGTTCGATGACAACATCTCTCTGGTTGAAAGGCTCAAAGTGAGTGCGCTTCAGGTTGAGCGAGGCCGTTTGCAAACCGTAGAGCAGCAGCCCCGCGATTTTGGGTTCGAGCTGTTTGGCGAGAATGAGACGGAGGACTTGCATGATTGCGACCTGGACCGAATTGGCGTCCTCGAGAACGGGCAGGTCGATGGAAGTGATGGCTTGGGCAGGAGCACCGGACTGACAGAATTCGATGCGGGCTTCACGCCAGCGATTGTGGAAGAAACAGAGACGGCGGCTTTTGAGCGCGGGCGAACCGCACTGCGTGCCATTGACCTTGATGTGCTGACAGCGAGCGATAGAACTGGGATACATCGACATGAAAAATGCTCCACCCCCCACCCCTGCGATCTTGTGGAATCATCAGTGTAGGGAGAAATTCCCGGCAAATCTTTGCCGAGAAAAGGGTTGTAGGGATAATCTTTGAAACAAACGAGTTAGGGACGCTGAGAGACATATTCTTATGAGATATATCTATTGTTGTCTCGTATAGCTCGGATTGATGTCAAGGAAATAGGGCGGGTATTGTACGAAAGTGTATGCCGGAAGGGGAAAAGCGGGGACTTCTATCTTCGCTTAGCGGAGCGGCGACTTCCCCGTGCCGCATGCTGTTGATCGAGCGCTTGACGAATCAGCGTCTTGATGACCGCCTGGCGGCTGATGTTCAATTCTTTGGCGGCGCGATCCAGTTCTTGCAGCATGCCCGACGCTAGATCCACGTTCACCCTCTGAATCGGACCCATCATTCGGCCCCGATTGGTGAAGAACCGCGACACATCTCTCCCTTGGTCGGCAAGGCGGGCGATGGATTCCGCTGGTACTGGCTTCCGTAGCTTACGAGTGCTCTTCATAAAGTTGTTGCTCCTGCCTAGTGGCCTTCCAGAGGGTCACGAGGTGGGAACCTAGACAGGATGACGTGGAGAATTCAACAATCGCCGGAACCCGTACTTGTTCCGTGACACCATGCTTCGACTCATTCATTCGGAAGCACAAGGAACTCACCAAGGCTGCGCAGTTACATGTCACAGTAATGCCACGCCGCGCTGTTCAAGGCAGCGGGAAATGTCAGGTTCGTAGTCCACTCGCAGACTAGCCAATCTTTGCGCTTGCGATTTTCCCTCCATACAGCGGTCGCCAATACATACAGTTTTCCATCGCCGTTTGCCAATCCGTCAAGCTCAAGTTGAGTCAGTGGTTCACTGACGGCAGTCTGCCACATCTCTTGGCCTACACCGATTGCCTGGCCGCCGGAATTCTTCCATCTGTTCCAAGCAACGTCTATGGCTTTATTCCACAACTTTTGCATCTTTATGTCCGAGTCGGGGCCGTTAGCTTTAACATCGACATAGGTGAGCATGGGCCAGAGATGCGCGTCTCTGACTGGAGTCATCCCGTGATTAACAAAGTGAAGATTTTCATGAAGTGATTTACCAACTTCAAGGGTCGCATTTCCGAAGACAAATTCTCGCCTGTCCAGTTGCAAATATCCGGGAATTATTTTCCCAGCTAGCACGGGCGGATTGCCCTGGGTAGCGCCGAGTTGCGGCATTCGTTTGGCTACGGCATCAGCGAGGCGCTGAATGTCTTGTTCGGTTAATGTGGTCTTGGTTTCCGGCGGTATCGAAGGCGGGGCAGAAGCGGTGGTTGCGGTCGGCGGTTCTGCTAGGTGGCCATTGGTCGCGTGCAGTCTCTGGGCCCCTTCCCAAAGCAAAAATAACAATCCTCCTAGCACTACCGGAATTGCGACTCCAGATGCAACGCGATAATGAGCCTTTTGATGATTGAATAATCCCGCTCGGTACGCTCCGATCATAAAAAAGACCCAAGCGACCATCATCAAATAATTCAGCGAGAGGAGGGCACCGAGGGCTAACAACACAAAGCCAACCCCGTTGGAGAAATACGAGCCTTCGACGAACCCCCAAGCTCTCTCTCGGAATGTCTTGATCTTGACCTCCACTCTGTGGGGCGTAGGACGGATTGCTTCGGGATGATTCTTATACCACTTTGCGTTGTGGTAGCCCGAAGGGCTACGTCCTTCTGGATTACCTGTCGCCGTATGCACCGCCACAGGAAAAGGTTCATTGTAATCCTTTCCTTGTATGAAATGCATAATCTCGTTTATATATATCCTGGTTTCATATACTTACAATATATTTAATGTTTCCGTCAGGGCGAAGGTAACGCGAATATGTATCAGAGGGCGGAAACGAGCGCTGGCGATTGTCGCGGGAATTCTGGTGGCTCGTCACCTGAAAACTGCAGACGACTTGTACGACACGAAGCCCAGCCCGAGGACGGAGTCGCTGGTGGCGTCGGCGGTGCAGTGGGCGGAACGGATCATGCGGAAGATTGATAACGTGTTTCCGCCGAGATGAAAGTGCCCGCCCTGTTTTTTCAAAGAAGCGGAGAGAGCAGGACGGGGCACCCGCAACATCAACGTCAACGGCGACGGACAGGAGTGTCCGTCCCACACGGTCTGTGGGAGTTATTAAGGCTGTTGTTCCCGGCGCGGAAGGCCGTTATAGTGTCAGACCTTGGTGTGATGGGCCCCCTGCCATCAGGCAAACCGGGGCCAAGGAGGAGCAATGGCACTGCGTCTGGACGGCCGGCCGGTGGGCGATGTGATGGTGGTGCAATGCATTGGGCGAATCGTTGCCGGCGCGGACGTGCACTCGTTACAGTTTCTGATTGAAAAAGTCTTGCCCAGACACCATGAGATCGTCCTCCAGTTGGAGAGGATTGAATTCATCGACAGTAGCGGGCTGGGAGCGCTGGTGCGTCTGTCCTCGACCGCGCGAGCCAGCGGCGGCGATCTTAAACTGTGTGCCCTTCCCAAACCGGTGCGCAAGACTTTGGAGATGACGAACCTGATCACGTTGTTCGAGGTTTACGATTCGGAAGCTGAAGCCATTGTGGCGGCGTATCTGGGCCCACGTTTCGCCAAAGATAAAGACGGCGAGAAGCAACTGCGCATCTTGTGCGTTTACGATTCGGCGGACGTGCGCGCGCTGCTGGGAGAAGTGTTGTGCCGTGCCGGTTACAGGGCGGTGACCACCGGCAACGTGCACGACGCTGGAATTCTGTTGAAGGCTACCAAGGCAA
>JBKQLO010000063.1:0-11761 GCA_052147055.1 Terriglobales bacterium | reverse complement strand
CCACGAAGCTCGGTGGGGTCGGCAAGATGTGCTCGTTCGGCGAAGGCATTTCCATGACGCCGCTGCAACTCGGCGCTATGGTCTCCGCCATTGCGAATGGCGGCACGCTCTACTACTTGCAGCATCCTAACTCGCCGGAAGAAGTCGCCAACTTCGAACCGCGCGTGAAACGCCGTCTCGACATTGCTCCACTCATCCCCGAAATTTCCGACGGCATGGCCGGAGCGGTCACCTATGGCACCGCCCGCCACCTGCGAGTCAATTTCAGCGAAGAAGAAATTCTGGGCAAGACCGGCACCTGCTCCCACGCCGGCACACGTTACGGATGGTTTGCTTCCTACGCCAACACCGACGTAGGCCGCGTGGTAGTAGTAATTTTCCTCGAAGGCGACCGTGCTGTGTTTGGGCCGAGAGCCGCGGAAATCGCGGGCGTGGTGTACCGCAACCTCTACGACCACAGCTTCTTCGTCAGACCGGCGTTGTCCAGCGACGCTACGAAACCACTGGGAAGCTCCAACTAAACCCAAGCCTGAATTTTCTGCACTTCCTCGATTCACACCAGGCCGCAGCGTGTAAAATCGTTTTTCTTTCCGATGACCAGTCCTTCATCTCGCAAGCTAATCATCGCCATCGACGGCCCCGCCGGCGCGGGCAAGAGCACCATTGCCTCCCGGTTGGCCCGCAAGCTCGGCTATGCCAACCTGGAGAGCGGCGCGATGTACCGTGCGCTGGCCCTCAAAGCGATTCTGTCGGACGCGTCCTTCGACGACGAGGCGGCGCTGGTGAACCTGGCACGAAACTCCCGTATTCAGCTGGAGCCGACCTCAACCGGCAACCGGGTTTTGCTCGATGGCACCGACGTGACCCCACGCGTCCGTGAAGCCGACGTGACCGAAGGCGCTTCGCGAGTCTCGGTTCATCCCCAAGTCAGAGCCTGGATGGTCGCCCGCCAGCAGGAAATGGGCGCGGGCGGCGGAGTGGTGATGGAAGGCCGCGACATCGGGACAAAAGTCTTTCCCCACGCCGACGTGAAGATTTTTCTTGATGCCGACCCCGTGGTGCGGGAGCAGCGGCGTTTACAGCAGCAGAACCTGCGCGGCAGCGCCGCCCAGGCTACTGCCGCCGAGTTGCGCGAGCGCGATCAGCGCGATCGCACCCGGCCGGTCTCTCCTTTGGAGCCTGCACGGGATGCATTGGTGCTGGATTCGACCAGCATGTCGGAGGACGAGGTCCTGCGAAGAGTGGAGGAGTTGGTTAAGATCAAACTTGACGAGTAATGGAGGACGGGCGTCCCCGCCCGTCCCCATCAGGTTACGGCTCCACTTTGTACAGCGTCGTCATCCCCATGTCCATGTGTTCTTCGACGTGGCAGTGATACAGCCAAGTACCAGGATTGTCCGGGACCATGTCCACGGTCTCCATCTGCGCCGGCCCCAAAAGCATGACATCGGTACGCCTTCCGTGGTCAACCACTACGTTTCCGTGCCAGTGCGGGGTATGAAAGTTGACGCCTTCTCCCATGGTCAAAAGGTACCAGCGCACGCGCTCGCCTTTCTTCATGGTCATCATCGGTCCGTTGGCATAAAGGTAGCCGTTGATAGTGCCTTTGAAGTTGGCGGCCGCGAACCCGGTACCGGTGGCTGAGAGATTGCCATCGGTGTCCAGCGGAATGAATTCATCTTTCTTCACACCCTTGGGATCACCGGCGTAGGCCTGGATGTTGTGATCGAGATACCAGCTCGTGTTTTCATCGAAAACAATAAATAGATTAACGAACTCCCGATCCACATCTTTGGGTTTGCCGTCAGGCCCAGCCATGCCCCGCGCCGTAATGATGATTGCCCCGATCAGACCACTTTCCAGGGCTCTGTTCCCATGCGAGTGGTAAAGCCAAACCAGGGAACTGGGGTCGCCCGGTCCAGGTCCCGCACGCTCTGGAACCTGCAAGGTGTAGACGTGCGTCTGTCCCGGCTGTACATCATCGTCTGCTTTGTCGTTTCCGGCGGTGCCGTCGTCGTAGCTGGCTCCCTCCGAGTCCTTGTTGTAGAAGACGCCGTGGGAGTGCAAGCTGGCGGGATGGGTGGCGTTGTTCTTGAACACCACGCGAATGGTGTCGCCCACCTCGCCCCGCAGGATGGGCCCCAGGATTCCCGCATGCTCCCACTCCGGCGCACGGGGCTTTAGCTTGGTGAAGGTCTCGTCGGTATATTCCCGGTACACCGCCTTACGATAGACCTTCCCGATACGATGTGGGCCTTGTTCGACGAACACATTGGGATACCCCGAGAACTTCATGCCCATCATCTTGTTCATGCCGCTGGGAGCGTAATCCCACTCCACTTCGTCGGCGGCCACGTAATAGATATGCGTCTTGCCGGGCGGATTTGCTCCGGTTTGCGCCGAGCAAATTAGCGCGACACCGAGGCAAAGGCCTGCCAGGCAGACCGTGTCGATCCACTGGTTGACGACGAGCCTGCGCATGTCTCCTCCTTAAGACAACATTGATTTGCGGGTGCGGGAAGCGGGCAATAGTACCACGGCGTCGATTCCCGCATTGGGAAAAACAGAAAAGAATTGGTCAGCGCTCACAGACTTCGCCCATAACACCTGCTATACAGAAGAGGTCCGCCGTCAAATCTGGACTCACCGTAATGAGAATTCCATGCAGGTGAGTGTCCTATGGCGTGCGCTGCTGGTGCGATTTCTTTCTTTCTTTCTGATGCTCTACTGCCATCTTTCCCATTTCTTGGGACGCTACCGGCAAGAGCAATATCCCTGACCAGGCCGGGCCGAGTGCCCCGTCGTTCGCGCATCTTGCGAAGCGTGGGACCCGCCGTTTCTCTGGTTCTGCTGCTGGGCTGCGCTTTTGCTCAGGATGCCTCGACGGGCGCGCTGCGCGGCACGGTCATCGACAGCACTGGCAGCCGTATTGCCGGTGCCGTCGTGGTGTTGGTAAACGACGCCACCGGATTCCGCTACTCGATGACCACCGATTCGAATGGCCAGTTTGTCTTCCAACTGCTTTCGCCCGGCGACTATTCCGCCCGCGCCACTGCGCCGGGAATGTCGCCGGAAGTCACTCCCCGATTGCATGTATCCGTGGGCGGCACGACGGAAATAGAATTCAAACTGACAGTCGCGGGAGTGAAAGAAACTGTCACCGTGTCAGGCGAGCCGCCGCTGGTCGACACCCAGCCCACTGCGATCTCCTCTCTGATTGACAAGAGAGCGATCGACGAGCTGCCGCTGGATGGGCGCCGCTTTACCGATCTCGCCCTGCTGACGCCAGGCGTTACCCAAGACCCGCGGGGAATGACCTCCGGCTCCAACGGCGATCTCGCCTTCGGAGGCATTCGCGGATTTCAGTCCAGCTATCTGGTCGATGGCGCCGACGACAACAACGCATTCTTCTCCCAGGCCCGCGGCAGATACCGGGCGCCATACCAGTTCTCCAACGAAGTCGTACAGGAATTTCGCGTGTCGTCCAATACCTATGGTGCAGAGTTAGGACGCTCCGGAGGGGCGGTGGTCAATGTAGTGACCAAGTCAGGGTCCAACCAGTTGCACGGCAGCAGTTTTTTCTTCTTTCGAGACAGTGGATTCGGCGCCACTCATCCCTTTCTTGATTTCAAGCCGCACGCTCAGCAACAGCAATTTGGATTCACTTTGGGTGGGCCGATTCGCCGCAGCAAAGCCTTCTTTTTCGGTGGATTCGATCAGCACATTTTCCGTGTCCCCGTGGTGATGCGCTTCCTAAACGGAACTTCCACTGTGACGCCGCAAGCACCGCTTGGGCCTCGGACCCCGGGCGATTATGACGCCAGCGACATTGCGACCGTCTTCGCGGCCGCAAATCAGCTCTCCACGCTCGGCGGCCAGTTTCCGGCGCAGATGCTGGGGAACGCCGGTTTTCTGAAGCTTGATCTCGAATTGACGCCGCACCAGTCGCTGTCGGCCCGCATCAGCACCTCGCGCTATTGGGGACAGAACAACGTTTTTCTCGATCCCGCCAGTCCGCTCACCACATTCGCCATCAGCGACAACGGCCAGGAACAGGTGGCTACCGAGACCGGATCGCTGTCCTTGACCAGCAACTTTTCCTGGCGGATCGTGAGCCATCTGCGGGCGCAGTTTTCGCGTGATTTAGAAACCTCCAACAGCAACAGCTCCGCGCCCTTGACCACCATTCAGAGTGTCATCGACGGTTTTGGACGTTCCTCGATTCTGCCGCGGCAGACCCGGGAACACCGTTTGCACCTGACCGAAACCATCAGTATCGAGGGGCATCGCAACTCGTGGAAGCTGGGAGGAGATGCTCTGGTTACCTGGATCTACAATTTCTTTCCGTCCCTTTCCGGCGGGGAATACATTTTCGATCCTATCAAGGTGGACCCATTTACCTTCCAGCCGATGGAGGATGGCCTGGAACTCTCGCCACTGCGCGCCTATGCCCACGAAGTTCCTAAATATTACATCCAGAATTTCGGCAACATGGCATCGCATCCTGACACCAATGAGTACGCGGGGTTTCTGCAAGACACCATCCGCGTCACCAATCGCCTGGCGCTAAACATTGGCGGCCGCTACGACTTGCAAACCTTTACCAAAAAAGGACTCGTGACCAATCCGCTCTGGCCGGATTCAGGCAAGGTCCCCTTCAACCCGTACAACTTTGCGCCGCGTGTGGGACTTGCCTATGCGATTGGAAATCAAAAGCCGCTGGTGGTACGAGCTGGGTACGGCTGGTTTTACACTCGCATTCCCCAGATCTACACTTCGACCATCGCCACGGAGAATGGATTTGAGTCGGCGAATCTCTTCCTCAACAATTCCAATTTCTACGATCGCCAGATCTTCCCGCAATACCCAAATCCCCTGGTGAACTGTCCGGTGACCTCGACGACGTGCACTTTGCCGCCGGCTTTCGCGCAGCACGCCCAGGGTGATATCTCGGCTTTTTCACCCAATTTCAACACCCCCAAAGTAGAGCAAGCCAGCGTGAGCCTGGAACGCGAAGTAGCCCACCGCTTCGCCGTCGGCGTCTCCTACATGTACGTTCACGGCGTGGACTTGATCCGGGCACGGGATGTGAACCTGCCTCCGCCGGTGAATGTGGAGTATCCGGTCTTCGACAGCACCGGGACCAACTTTCTGGGCACCTACTATGACGTGGCGTCCTTTTCGACTTGGCAGATGACGCCTTCTTTCACTTGCCCTTTTCCGCCGTGCATCAATCCTCTGGCGCGTCCCATCCCCCAGCTAG
This sequence comes from Terriglobales bacterium, assembly GCA_052147055.1. Taxonomy (GTDB): domain Bacteria; phylum Acidobacteriota; class Terriglobia; order Terriglobales; family Acidobacteriaceae; genus JABCZH01. The sequence goes on along the minus strand of JBKQLO010000063.1, from coordinate 6,498 downwards.
GCGCCATTGACGTTTTCGAAAGCGCTGCATCCAGCGTGTACAACGGCGCGACGCTTTCGATTCGGCGCCAGATGACCAGTGGCGTCTATTTCCGGCTGGCCTACACCTACGCCCACGCCATTGACGATGGCCAGGATGCTCTGGTCGCCGGACGGCCAGCTTTGGTGCAGAATTCCTACGCTGCCAACGCCGAGCGCGGAAACAGTGTTACCGACCAGCGTCAGCGATTCGTGTTTTCCTGGATCGCCGAGCCCAAGCCCTTTCATCGCGGTCAGGAATGGCTGGGCCGAATCTTCAATGATTGGAAACTGGCGGGGGTGTTCACCTACGGCAGTGGCCGGCCGGTAAATGTCACCGTCACGGGCGATCCCAACCAGGACGATAACAGCGATAATGACCGCTTGCCCGAGGCCAGACGCAATTCTTTCCTGGGGCCTGATTATGCCAGTACGGATGCGCGGCTCAGCCGCCGGCTATACGTTGGAGATCGTCTGAAGATTGACCTGGTAGTGGAATCCTTCAATCTGCTGAACCGCGACAACAAGCTGGTGACCATCACCGAGAACGGTCTGACCAGCGACTCCGTATACTTTGAAAAGATCAGTAGCCAGATTGGAATCAACTACTTCCCCGGCCATTTTCAGGTGCCAACCAACCCTGTGCAGGCCACCAATTCCTTCCCCCCGCGGCAGGTGCAGTTGGCGTTGAAATTGGCTTTTTGAGCGAAAATCGCATTGTTTGGCCCGCATTTCGGCTCTCCTTGTGGCCGCAGGTCATCCATAGCCCTTGACTTAGGGACAAAACCTTGCAATAAATGATCAGTCCACGCCGGACAGGTTTGGGGGTGTCGTTTCTTTGGCAGAAGTCAGGTTGCAAGAGGGCGAGTCCCTCGAAAACGCACTCCGACGCTTTAAGCGTAAGGTGCAACAGGAAGACATCATCAAGGAAGTGAAACGTCACTCCTTTTATCTGAAACCCGGCGAGAAGAAGCGCGTGAAGGAAGCTCTAGCGCGCAAACGCAGCCGGAAGAAGGCTCGTAAAGAGGCGGAATAATAACCGAGGGTCGCTCCCATGGCGGCCCTCGTTTGTTTCTCAATGGCATTCCTTGGGGGGAACGCCACCCGGGTCCATCAAACTCGGGGAGTTCGAATGTCGAATAGGAACCATGCCCGTTCGGGGTATGGCTGACCGAATCCAGGGGCGGTTGCAGTACCAACGAGGGGGATGTAGCAACAATCTCGCGCACTGGTGCGCCGGAGATGTCCTCGCGTTATCGCGAGGCGTCATCCGGAGCCAGTCGCAAGGAGAACATCCTCAATGGAACTTCAGGACAAGGTATTAAAGTGCATTGATTGCGACTCCGATTTCGTTTTTAGCGTCGGGGAGCAGTTATTCTACCGCGACAAGCAGTTCCGGAACGAACCCAAACGCTGCAAGAGCTGCAAGACCAGGCGCGTATCGGTACTTCAAGCCTCGCCTCCGGAACGTAAGTCTCCCAGGATCGAGACCCCGGCAACCTGTTCGCAATGTGGCAAGTCCACCACCGTACCCTTCCGGCCAACCCAGGGTCGTCCGGTGTTGTGCCGCGATTGTTTCCAGGGGAAACGTACAGTAGCTTCGGCCTGATTGAACCGCGGCTCTGGCCGGCGGTCGGCGAAGGTTAGCTCACTAGTCAGTGGGCTGGTCCGCTTTCCTTTCCGTTCCCGGTTTAAGGCAACTGCATTCGCCCAGCTTCTGTCGGGTTGGGCAAACACGCAGTCTCTCCTCTTCGTGCTGCCACTCGGTCCGGGTTACTATAGAAGAATTGTATCCATGGGCGGCGTTGTGCGCCCATTTTCAGAAAGCAATGGCCAGCTTTTATGTAGAAAATTTCGGTTGCCGCGCCACCCAGGCGGACGGGGCCGCCGTCGAACGCCAGTTCCGCGAACGCGGACTCGCGCGCGCCGATCGTGCGTCTAAGGCAGAACTTGTGGTGCTGAACACCTGCACGGTCACCGCTTCTGCCGATCGCGACGCCCGGGCCGCCATCCGCCGCGTCCGTCGTGAGAATCCCGGCTGTCAGATCGTCGTCACCGGTTGCTATGCCCAGCGCGCGCCCGAGGAGATTGCGGCATTGCCGGGCGTGGACCGCGTGGTCGGGAACTCCCACAAGCACCGATTAGCGGAGATCGTGCTCCAGCAGCGCGATTCCGGCTCCGGCGGCAGGATCCCGTCCGCATTCGTCCCGCTGAGCACTTTAGCTTTTGGCCAACGACCGGCCGCCAACGACGAACGACCGATCTACGTCTCCGACATTTTTGCCCACACCGAATTGCTGGCAGCTCCGGTTTTCGATGCCGCCAATGAACGCACCCGCCCCAACCTCAAAGTGCAGGATGGCTGCGATAATCGCTGCTCGTTCTGCGTGATTCCCTCCGTGCGCGGTCAGAGCCGGTCGTTGCTATTGCCCCGAATTCTGGACGAAGTGAACACTCTAGTAGCTGCCGGATATCGCGAGGTCGTGATCTCCGGAATTAACCTGGGCCGCTGGGGACGAGACTTCGCAGCCGAGGCAACGCGCTTCGAAGATCTTATCCGTGCCATTCTCGAGCGCACGGCGCTCCAGAAGTTGCGTATCAGCTCCGTGGAACCCATGGACTGGAGCCACGAGCTTATCCAACTCATGGCCGATTCCCCGCGCATTGCCAAACACGCGCACGTGCCTATGCAATCTGCGAGCGATCACGTGCTTCGCGCCATGCATCGCAAGTACCGGCCCTGGCACTATCGCCAGAAGATCGAAAAGATTCGTGCAGCCATGCCCACCGCAGCCATCGGCGCTGATGTGATGGTCGGCTTCCCCGGCGAGACGGATCGAGACTTCGACGAGACGCGCCGCATGGTGGAAGAGCTGCCGTTCACTTACCTTCATGTGTTCACCTACTCTCCGCGTCCGGGGACTCCGGCAGCGGCGATGCGCAATCAGATTCCGACGAATGTGGCCCGCGCTCGCAACCAAGTCTTGCGGGACCTGGCCGCGCAGAAGAAGCTGGCATTCATGAGGTCGTTCATCGGAAAAGCGATGGAGGCCATCACCCTGAATGTTTTCGACGGAACCCACACTGAGTGCCTCACCCACAACTATCTTCCGCTACGCATCCAGGGACCCCGCGAAGCCAACCGCTGGACTCGAGCCACGGTAGAGGATGTCCAGGGCGGAACGCTGATTGCGACCGTTGAATCTATTTGAATAGCTCCGCCAGTTCACCCGGGCTGTCCACCACCACGTCAGGCGGTGCGATGCTCAACGTGTGCGGGGCGAAGCCGTAGGTTACTCCGCAGGTCCACAGCCCGGCGTTGCGGCCGGTGATCACATCAACCGACGAGTCTCCGACCATCAGCGTTTCTTCAGACCGCGCCTTGGTGTCGCGCAAAATGCTGTGTACGCCATGCGGATCGGGCTTCTTGGTGGGAAAGCTGTTGCCGCCATACACCTGCACAAAGAGATCCGCCAGGCCCAGCGCCTCCACAATGGCGCGCGAAGGAATCACCGGCTTGTTGGAAAGCACAGCCATCTGACGGCGAACGCCGTTGGAATGTCCGGCCGCCGCCAGCATCTCCTTTATCCCGTCATAAAGGTGCGTGTAGTCGAGTTTGTGCACCCGATAGTAGGCCAGAAAGTATTCCAGTGCCTCTTTCACATGAGCATCGTTCTTGGGATCTCCCAAAGCACGACGGACCAGCACCGGTGCGCCATCGCCGACGTAGGAGGCGATTACATCGCCCGGGAGTTCGGGCCGGTTGAAATGCCGCAGCATGGCATTGACGGAATGAATCAGGTCGAGTCTTGAGTCGATCAGAGTGCCATCGAGGTCAAAGATCAGAAGCTTGATCGTGCGAGGATCGAATTGGCGGTGGAAGCGGATCATGCGGACGCTTCAGGATAGCATCCAGAAATCGGCACTTGGCACTTAGCACTTGGCCCTTGAAGGCAATTGCAGAAATGCGGCTGGAACCCGAATGGCCGAAGGCCAGGTGCCAGGTGCTAAGTGCCAAATGCTGCTTCCAGTTACCTGAGAGTATTCGGAAATCCCTTCGCAGGATTTACAATAGAAGCCTTGTGTTGCGGATAGGCTAAAAGCATGGCGAGCAAGACCGAATCTCGAGTGGCAGAGGCGAACACGGCCTACGAAGGCCTTTCTCGCGAGCAACTGATCGAAGCTTACCGGATCATGCACACCTCGCGCCGCGTGGATGACCGCGAGATCCTGCTCAAACGCCAGCAGAAGATTTTCTTTCAGATTTCCGGAGCCGGGCACGAGGCTGTGGGCGTGGCGGCAGCCTTGGTCATGAAGCCCGCCTATGACTGGTTCTATCCCTACTATCGCGATCGCGCCCTGTGTTTGGGGTTGGGCGCAACTCCTTACCAGATGCTTCTCGAGGCCGTCGGCGCGGCCGACGATCCCAACTCCGGCGGCCGGCAAATGCCCTCGCATTGGAGTTTTCCTAAGCTGAATGTGGTGACGCAATCATCTCCCACTGGTTCCCAGGTGCTACAGGCGGTTGGCTGCGCTGAAGCCGGCCGGTATTTTCACTCTCACCCCAACGCCGCCAGGAAAGCTTCCGGAGACTACCGCGAATTTAAGAACGTCACCTTCCACGGTGACGAAGTCACTTACGTCTCCCTCGGCGATGGCACCACCAGTGAAGGCGAATTCTGGGAGGGCCTTAACACCGCGTCCAATCGCAGGTTGCCCGTCGTGTTTGTGATTCAGGACAACGAGTATGCGATTTCCGTCCCCGTCGAAGTGCAAACCGCCGGCGGAAACATCTCGCGGCTGGTCTCCGGCTTCCCCAATTTTCACTTCGAGGAGATTGACGGCACGGATTTCGTCGCCACCTACGCGGCCTTTTCCCGGGCGGTTTCTTATTGCCGGGCGGGGACGGGGCCAGCCTTCATTCACGCCCATGTGATCCGCCCCTACTCACATTCGCTCTCGGATGACGAGCGGGCGTACCGGCCCAATGCGGAGCGAGAGCGTGATGCCGCGCGCGACCCTGCGTCCCGCATGCAGATGTTTCTCATCCGCGAGGGAATTCTCGACGAAAATGGCATCAACCGGCTCGAGAAGAAGGTGGAGGAAGACCTCCAGATTGCCGTGGACCAGGCGCTGGACGCGGCCCCGCCGGCCCCCGACACGGTGATGCAATTCATTTACTCACCGGACCTCGACCCGGCCTCTTCCGCGTTCGACACAGCCCCAACGGTAAGCACGGTTTCGGACGGTAAGAAAACGGCTGCCAAGACCATGGCCGACCTGATCAACGCCACCTTGCGCGATGAGATGACACGTGACGAGCGCATCGTGATGTTCGGCGAAGACGTTGCCGATTGCAGCCGCGAGCAGTACCTTCAGGAAAAACTGATCAAGGGCAAGGGCGGCGTGTTCAAGCTGACTTCGGGGCTGCAAGGCGAATTTGGCTCGGATCGCGTGTTCAATTCTCCGCTGGCCGAGGCCAACATTGTCGGCCGCGCCACTGGCATGGCCACGCGTGGTCTGAAGCCGGTGGTAGAGATTCAGTTCTTCGACTACATCTGGCCCGCCATGATGCAGTTGCGCAACGAGCTGCCGCTGATCCGCTGGCGCTCGAATAACGGGTTTTCTTCCCCGGCAGTGGTGCGCGTCGCGATCGGCGGATACCTCACCGGCGGTTCCATCTACCATTCCCAGTGTGGAGAGAGCATTTTCACTCACATACCCGGCCTGCGAGTCGTGTTTCCCTCGAATGCATTGGACGCCGCCGGCCTGCTGCGGACCTCGATTCGCTGCGATGACCCGGTGCTCTTCCTCGAGCACAAGCGGCTCTATCGCGAAACTTTCGGCCGGGCGCCGTATCCCGGGCCGGATTACATGGTTCCGTTTGGCAAAGCCAAGATCGTGCAGCCGGGAACCGATTTGTCGGTGATCACCTACGGTGCAGTAGTTCCACGGGCGCTACAGGCGGCCCAGAAGCTCGAGCGTGAGCATGGAGTGAAAGTCGAACTGCTCGACCTGCGCTGTTTGAGCCCCTTCGATTGGGAAGCCATTGCGACCTCGGTGCGAAAGACCAATCGCGTACTGGTAGCCTATGAAGATACTCTCAGTTGGGGCTACGGCGCCGAGATCGCCGCGCGCATAGCCGACGAACTGTTTGACGATCTCGACGCGCCGGTGCGCAGAGTCGCAGCCAAAGATGTGTTTGTCGCCTACCAACCCATCTTGGAAGACGTCATTCTGCCGCAAGCCGAAGACTTGTTCCGCGCCATGAAGCAACTCGCCGAATACTAGGCGCGGCAACTCACCAAACGCTGCACACCTTCGCCGGCTCTTTGGTCATCGGAGCACCCGCCTTGCACGAAAAAGCCTTGGAGAACTCCGGCATGTTTACCACCACTCCGTTGACTCGATACTTGGGCGGAGAATGCGGATCGGTAATCGCCCGCACTCGCAAGTCTTCGGGACGTTCATTCCCGCAGGC
>JBKQLO010000062.1:0-12738 GCA_052147055.1 Terriglobales bacterium | reverse complement strand
CCGGAGGGAACCGTCAAATCGAGAATTAACCGCGGGCGAGCGGAACTTGCGCGCCTGCTCCAACGTACATATAAACAGGTGATGTAATGGCAGCGGAACCCCATAACGACATGCAGTGCAACGAGTTTGATGCTCTGCTCAGCGACGCCCTGGATAAGATGCTGACTGGGCCCAAGGCGGAAGCCTTTTTGGCCCACGGCAAGACTTGCGCAGTGTGCGGCCCGCTGCTGGCAGAGGCAGAGATCGGCAAGCACTGGCTGGAGCAGTTGGTGGAGGTCGAGCCTCCGGCCATGATGATGCACAATATTCTGGCGGCTACGGTCGGCATCGACACGGCGCGGCTGCGTGGGGCGTCGACGGTCCCGGGGCAAGCGTCGTGGTTTGAGCGCATGGCGGAATGGGGACGGATGGTGGTCACGCCGATCGCCAATGTCGCCCGGCAGCCGCGCTTTGCCATGTCATTCGGCATGGCATTTTTCTCGCTGTCGATTTCGCTCAGCCTGTTTGGAGTAAAGTTGAGCGATGTGCGCCACGCCGACCTGCGGCCCAGTGCGATCAAGCACACTTATTATGAGACCAGCGGCCGGATGGTGAAGTACTACGAGAACATCCGGTTCGTGTATGAGATTGAGTCGCGGGTGCGCGAATTCAAACGTGCCACGACCCCTGCGGAACCCGCTCCGCAGAAGAAGGAAAAGAACGACAACACGAGTGGACAACCCAATGAAAAGCAAGAACGCAACTACAGTCAGGGAGAGACGCAGGTGATGCTGGCGACTCTTTCTGATAACCCGCCTGTAGTGGAGTTAGCAGATCCGACCACACTCAGGAGGCTTTCATGAACTGCGCCAACCATTCCGATGCTGCCGCAAGCGCTTATTGCCGCACTTGCGGGAAACCTCTGTGCTCAAAATGCACGCGTGACGTGAAAGGCGTGATCTATTGCGAGAACTGCCTGGCTGACCGTTTAGCGGGAGTGCAAGCGACCATCACACCACCGATGCCGGGAGTGGTTTCCGCGGCGCCGGTGGTGGCAAGTTCGGGACCGAATCCGGCGCTGGCCGGGATTCTGGCCGGGTTCTTTCCCTTCGGCGTGGGCGCGGTGTATTGCGGCCAGTATGCCAAGGGCTTAGCGCATCTGCTGATTTTCTTCGGGCTGGTCTATGGGGCGAGCAACTCCGACAGCATGGATTGGCTGTTCGGGATTGGCATTGCGTTCTTCTACGTATGGCAGATTATCGATGCGGTGCGGACGGCGCACGCGGTGTCGGCGGGGCAGCCTGCCCCTGATCCGCTGGGCCTTGGCCAGGCATTCGGCGCGGGAGAGAAAGTTGACGCGTCCAAGATTCCGGTGGCTGCGGTAGTGCTGATTGGCCTGGGCATACTTTTTCTGTTGCAAAACATGGGCGTGTTTGAGTTCAGTGTAGGGAGGATTGCGCCGTTTCTGTGCATCGCGCTGGGACTTTGGTTGTTCGCCAAACGCTGGGGTTGGATTCCCTCCCGTCGAATCTACAGTTGCAGAGAGCGCATGCGCGGGCTGACCGGGCCGGTGGTGCTGGTCACGCTGGGAGTGCTTTCGTTGATCGAGGATATGGGTGGACCGCGCTGGCACCGTACCTGGCCAATACTGCTGCTGGCGATTGGCATCACCAAACTGCTGGAGCGGCAGGGGCCGACTCTGCCTCCGCCGGCGATGCCGGGTTCAACCGGGCCGGGTTCGACCGGCGCGGGCAGCGGTGAGGTTCAACCGCCGGTGAGTGAGGTGCAAAATGGCTAGCCCAACGCAAGTTCCTCCGATTCGGCATCGGCGTTCGCTGTCCGGGCCGATCGTTCTGATCGCGATAGGCGGCGTGTTTCTGCTGGGCACGATGGGCTTGCTCGATTGGGGACACCTGGCCCACTGGTTTGCGCATTACTGGCCGGTGATTCTAATTGTGGCCGGCATCATCAAGCTGATCGAGTACCAGGCAGCGCAGAGAGAGGGCACGCGAGCCTCGGGCATAGGCGCCGGCGGAGTTTTCCTTATCATCATGGTGGTCTTTTTTGGCTTGCTGGCGACGCAGGCGTCGCGTTTCAACTGGGGTGAGCTGCGCGATCAGATCGATATCGACGACAGCGACTTTACCCTCTTCGGGCAGAAGTATACCTACGAGGACAAGCTGGCGCAGGAGTTCCCCGCGGGCAGCGCTCTGCATGTGACGGATTTGCGGGGTGCGGTGAATGTGAGCGCTGGGGAAGACAGCCAGATTCATGTTTCGGTGCACAAGCGGATCAACGCGGACAGTGCAACGGAAGCCGACAAGTGGAACGCCGGGACCAAACCACAGATCAGCATGAGCGGTGGCGTGGTTTCGCTCAACGCCAACAATCAGGCGGCCGGCGATCATGGCATCGCGATTGACCTGGATATTACGATCCCGCGGAAGGCTCCGGTGACAATCTCCACACGCAACGGCGACGTCAGCGTGGTGGGGCGGGACGGCGATGTACAGATTTCGGCGCAGCACGATGATGTAACCACGACCGACATCAACGGGAAGGTCAGTCTGACTCTGGAGCACAGTTCGGCGCGGATATCGCAGATTTCTTCCGATGTTTCGATTGAGGGGCGGGCCAACGATGTTTCCGTAGAAGACGTCAAGGGTGCTGTCCGTCTGGATGGCGAGTTCATGGAGAGCGTGAAGCTCGCGCGACTCGCACAAGGAGTGACTTTCCACTCCTCGCGCACCGACCTGCAATTCTTCCGTCTCAATGGCGATCTGGACCTGGATTCGGGTGATCTGTCGGCCTCAGATGTAATTGGTCCGGTGCGTTTGAGCACGCGAGCCAAGGACGTTCGCTTGACCGGCGTAGCTGGTGATGTGCGCCTGCAGGATGAGGACGGCTCGGTGGAACTGCACATGAGCAAGCTAGGAAGCGTGCAGTTGGAAGACCGTAAAGGCGACGTGCAGATCTATGTTCCTGACAAGGCTGGATTTCAGGTGGACGCGCGGTCGCGCGGCGGAGACGTGGAAACCGACTTCAATGAGCTGAAGGCGGATAATCGCGAAGAACAGGCTACTTTGACGGGAACGGTCGGCGGCGGCGGCCCCCATATGGTTGTGACCAACGAGCATGGAACCATCGAGATTCGCAAGGGATCTTCAGTAGCGGAAGCGCCGCCGGCTCCGCCCGCGGCGCCGTCGCCCAAAGCGCCGCGCGCTCGGCCGGCGACGCCCAGCACGCCTGCGGTGACGGAGAACTAGTTCTTTCCACCATGGGGCGCGAATCGGGCGATTTCCCGACGCGCCCTTACACTCCAGCCTGCCCCCGTGTTATTTTCAAAGTTCCTCCAGAGCATGGGGACAACCGAAGCATGATCCGTTCTTATAAAGGGATGTCGCCGACGATTCCGGCTTCCTGCTACGTGGACGAATCGGCACAGGTTATCGGCGACGTGGTGCTGGGCGAGCACGCCAGCGTGTGGATGAACGCGGTGGTGCGCGGCGACGTGCATGCCATCCGCATCGGCGCGCACTCCAACGTGCAGGATTGCAGCGTGCTGCACGGGATGAAGGAACAATATGGCGTCTTCGTAGGCGAGTACGTGACCGTCGGCCACTCGGTGACGCTGCATGGATGCGTGATTGAAGACCGGTGCTTGATCGGCATGGGGTGCGTTATTTTGAACGGCGCACGCATCGGCGCGGGGTCGATTATTGCGGCCGGCACGCTGATTCCGGAGAAGGCCGTGGTCGAGCCGGGTTCGCTGTGGATGGGATCGCCGGGGAGATTCCGCCGCAAGCTGGAGGCGAAAGACCAGGAGAGCATCCTGCGGTACGCGAATAATTATTTGGGATATAAAGAGGCGTATCTGGCGGAGAGGTAGGAGCAGTCAGCATTCAGCACTCAGCACTCAGCCACGCGAGAAGAATCAGCAATTGGCACTTAGCACTTGGCACTTAGCACTTGGCACTTAGCACTTGGCATTTAGTCATGCCGAGGACTGACGCTTCGGCCAACGACGGACGACCGACGACCATGATTAAAGCTGTGCGAGGAACTCGGGATTTGCTGCCGCCGGAGACGGCGCTGTGGAACTTTGTGGAAGCGGCGGTGCGCGATGTGTTCCGCGCCTACAACTTCCAGGAGATTCGCACGCCGATTTTCGAAGAGACCGCCCTCTTTTCGCGGGCGGTTGGCGAAGAGACCGACGTGGTCGCGAAAGAGATGTACACGTGGGTTGATCGTTCCCGCGCGGAGAGCGAAAAGGGGCAGTCTTTGACCCTTCGGCCCGAGGCCACGGCGGGCATCGTTCGTGCCTACATCGAGCACAAGCTGTGGGATCGCGGATTGAACAGGCTCTACTGTATCGGCCCGATGTTCCGGCGTGAACGCCCGCAAAAAGGGCGCTATCGTCAGTTTTATCAGATCGACGCCGAAGTCATCGGTCCGGCCTCGGCGGGCAGTGACTCTCCCGCGCGCGACGCGGAAATTCTGGAATTGCTGGCGACTTTGCTCGAGCGGCTGGGAATTGAGAATTGGACGCTGGAGTTAAACTCCATCGGCTGCGCCGACGACCGGGCGAAGTACAACGAAGCTTTGCGCAAGGCGCTGGAGCCGGTGGCGGCGAAGATGTGTGCCGATTGCCAGCGCCGGGCGGTCACCAATCCGCTGCGCGTATTCGACTGCAAGGTACCCGAGGATCAGCCGATCATCGACAAGCTGCCGCGCGTCAGCCAGTTTCTGGACGAACCTTGCCGCAGGCATTTCGAGCAGGTGCAGGAAATACTGAAGGCCGTTTCTGTTCCGTTCACCCTCAACGACCGTCTGGTGCGCGGCCTCGACTACTACACCCGCACTGCGTTCGAGTTTACGCACGGGGCGCTGGGAGCGCAGAATGCCATTCTGGGCGGCGGCCGCTACGACGGGCTTTCGGAATCGCTGGGTGGGCCGAGCGCTCCGGGCATCGGATTTGCCATCGGCGAAGACCGGTTGGTGCTGGCGCTAACGCAATCGGCGGAGGCGGTTCAAGTCAAGCCCGAGGTTTACATCGCGCCGCTCGGGGCAGGCATGGATCGCGAAGCGGCCCGGCTGGCACGGGAATTGCGGCGGCATGACCTCATTGCCGAACTGGGGGATGAGACGTTTCGTTTGAAGAAGTCGTTTGAAATCGCCAGCAAGCTGGGTGCGCGGTTCATTCTGATTGTGGGTGAGAATGAAGTGAAGGCCGGCGCCTTCGCTTTGAAGAATCTAGAGAGCGGAGAGCAGGTTTCGGTGCCGCGCGCGGAGTTGGCGCAGAAGATTCAGGCGGGGCGATAACAGTTGTATTTTGCAAAGGATCTTATGAAACAAGTCTTGTTCGCCGTTTTGATTTCCCTTGCCCCTTCTTGCTTAGCCCAAGGCGCTGGTGCGGCTGCCGGAACCGGCGCCAGCACCCCGCTCCAGCAGATCCTGATCGGCCAAACCCAGGCCGTAGCCCAGGCGGAGAAATCTAAAGATGGCGATGCGCTGAAGCGTCTCTTAACCGACGATTTTCAGCAGGTGGGCAGCGAAGGCAAGCTACATGACAAGGACGACTTTATCGGCGACGCCAAAGACGGCAAGCTCACGGACTACAGTCTCTACAACTTGAAAGTTCTGCCGGTGGACGATAACGCCGCCATCGTCACCTACGATGCTGTCATCCACATGACCGAGGGTGACGACCTGCTGGCGCCGCGGTATCAGCACCTCTCCGACGTGTGGGTGAAGCAAGCCGAGCAATGGCGGCTGCGATTCCAGCAAGCCACGGCGCGGCGGCCCATCGATTGAGCTGACTGCCGCGCTCTTCTACCATTTATAATTCTTGATTCGGCTTTGCGCCGCATTCCCAACTGAAAGGTACAACTTGCTCGACTTCCTAGGCGATCTTCGGCGGACTCACATGTGTGGAGGGTTGCGCGCTTCCGATGCCGGCAGCAAGGCGGTGCTCATGGGCTGGGTGAACCGCCGCCGCGACCTCGGCAACCTGATCTTTGTCGATATCCGCGATCGCTCGGGCATTTCGCAGGTGGTTTTCAACAAAGAACGAAATGCCGCCATTCACGACAAGGCCTCAGGGTTGCGCAGCGAGTACGTAATCGCCGTGGTGGGCACAGTCAAACTGCGCGATGCCAACACCACCAACAAAAACATTTCCACGGGCGAGGTCGAACTGGTGGCGGAAGAGTTGCGGTTACTCAACGAAGCGAAGCAGCCACCGTTCCTGCCGGGGGATGCCGTCCTGCCCAATGAAGAGATACGGCTGAAATATCGCTATCTCGATCTGCGCCGCGATGCCATGCAGCATAACATCGAACTGCGGCACAAGATCGCCCTCGCCATTCGCGAGAATCTCTCGGGACAGGGGTTTTTCGAAATTGAAACTCCGTTCATGACGCGCTCCACGCCGGAGGGCGCACGCGATTATCTGGTGCCCAGCCGGGTGCAGCCGGGATCGTTCTACGCGCTGCCGCAGTCGCCGCAGTTGTTCAAGCAGATTTTGATGATTTCGGGCTTCGACAAATATTTCCAGATCGTGCGTTGCTTCCGCGACGAGGATTTGCGCGCCGATCGCCAGCCCGAGTTCACCCAAATTGATTTGGAGATGACGTATCCGCAGCCGGAGCGGGTATGGGAAGTAGTCGAAGGGTTTCTGACGGCTGCCTTCAAGGCCGCCGGCCACCAGATCCAAACGCCGTTTCCGCGCATGAGTTATGACGACGCGATTCGTCTCTACGGCAGCGACAAGCCCGACATGCGCTTGCCGGAAATGACCGATGTACGGGAGGCGTTCGCGGCGGCTGACCTGGAGAAGTTGAGCGTGAATGCCGCGCTGCCGCTGCTGGCGATCCGGATTCCAAAAGTGGGCAAGCTGTCGCGCAAGGAGCGGGACGAGAACAAGGAATTATTTGGCGTTCAGACGGTGGAGTTCAACCTGCTCGACGTGGACCGGCTGGAAAAGTCTATGCCGGAAGCGGCTGAGCAATTGAAGGGGCTGAGTTCGGCGCATCCCGACGATCTGATTGCGCTGGTGGGAGCCAGACATTCCTCTGAATTCAAGACGACCGTGGCTGGGCTTGGTAAAGTTGCTGGCGCGTACCGGCTGCGGCTGGCGGACAAGTATCGCGAGAGACATAAGGCGTTCGAGAGAACTGGAGATCCGCGGCAGGACTTTCGTTTCCTGTGGGTAACGGATTTTCCCATGTTCGAATACGACGACCAGAGCAAGAGTTGGGTTCCGGCGCACCATCCCTTCACCTCGCCGCATGAGAAGGACATGGACAAGCTGGAATCCGATCCAGCCGCAGTGCGGGCGCTGGCCTACGACGTAGTGCTGAATGGCACGGAGTTGGGATCGGGCTCGATTCGTATTCATCGCCAGGACATCCAGCGGAAGATATTTCATGCACTGGGGATGACGGAAGGCGAAGCGCTCGCTCGCTTTGGATTCTTCCTGGAAGCGCTGGAGTATGGCACACCTCCGCATGGCGGCATTGCTCTGGGACTGGATCGCATTGCGATGATTTTGGCTGGAGCCGACAGTTTGCGCGAAGTGATTCCATTTCCTAAGACGGCGCGGGCGGTGGATTTGATGGTGGACGCGCCGACCCCGGTGAGCGACGTGCAGTTGAAGGAGTTGGGGATAGTGGTGAAGAAGTAGGACACTCCCCGATGATCCGGCGGTCCGGCTTTGCTTTTTCCTTCCCATCTGCCAAACTGACCCATACCCATGGGCCGCATTCATGTTCTTTCCGAAGCTGTTGCCAACAAGATCGCCGCCGGCGAGGTGGTGGAGCGTCCGGCTTCGGTGGTCAAGGAACTGCTGGAGAATGCGCTGGACGCCGGTTCTACGCGCATAAAGATTCAGGTCGAAGCCGGCGGCAAGAAGCTGATTCAGATCACGGACAATGGTTGTGGAATGGTCCGCGACGACGCTCTGCTGGCCTTCGAACGTCATGCGACCTCAAAGATCAAGAACGCGGAAGACCTGCTCAGCGTGGCGACTTTGGGATTTCGCGGCGAGGCGCTGCCCTCGATCGCTTCGGTGAGCAGACTGCACCTGGAGACCCGAGCGGCGGATGAAGATTCGGGGACGGTCATCGAAATCAACGGCGGTAAGATTTTCAGAGTCGAGGAAGCCGGGCTGCCGGCGGGCACCTCGATCACCATCCGCGATTTGTTCTTCAATACTCCGGCACGCAAGAAGTTTCTGAAAGCGGAATCCACCGAACTTTCGCACATCGCATCGCTGGTCACGCATTATGCGCTGGCCCATCCCGACAAACATTTCGAGCTGCACTCTGCCACCAACGCCGTGCTGGTGGCGTCTCCGGTCGCCGGTTACGGCGAGCGCGTGTATCAGGTATTCGGGCGGGAAGTGCTGGATCAACTGATTCCGGTGGCGGCAATGCAGCCGCTGGAGCGAATTGGGTTGCCACAGCCGCCGCCGTGGAGAAGGAAAGAGGACGACGAGGATCAAGGTCCGGTCGAGCCGGGCGAGTTGCGACTCCACGGGTTCGTTTCCAAGCCGGAAATCCAGAAGCTGAACCGCAATTCGATCTACATTTTCGTAAACGGCCGGCTGATCAGGGACCGGCTGATCCAGCATGCCATCACCGAAGCCTACCGCAACATTCTGCCGCCGACAGTGTATCCGGTGGTGCTGCTGTTTCTGGAGATGCCCAGTGGCGAAGTGGATGTGAACGTGCATCCTTCGAAGACTGAAGTCCGCTTCCGCCAGCAGAGCGTGACCCATGATTTTGTGCGGGATTCGGTGCGGGTGGCGTTGATGAAGGCGCGGCCGGTGCCGCAGTTTGTCACCGAAATTAGCGCGCATCCTAGTGCGCCGCAAGCGCTGACGCCGGGGGCTTCGCACGCGTTTTATCCCCCTGCGGAAGCACGGGGGTTCAGCCTACAAGCTCCGATGCCACCGCCGACAAGCGGGCGATTTGCCTTCGGCATGGATGGTATCGCCATTGACGGAAACGCCGCGCTCTCGCTGGCACGCGGGCCGCAGGTTGTTCCTGAAGTGCGCAAGAGCGACGGTTGCACTCCGCCAGTGGCGGATGAACCCGAGGCATCAAGCGATCTAGCGCCGGCGCTGGCGTCGCTGAAGCCGCTGGGTCAGATTCGCGAGTCGTTCATTCTGGCGGTGAACCATGAGGGGCTGTGGATCGTGGACCAGCATGTGGCCCACGAGCGCGTGTTGTTTGAAAAAATCCTGAAGCAAAGGGCGGCGCAGAAAGTTGAAGGTCAGCGTCTGCTGATGCCGCTGGTGCTGGAGCTAACTCCGGCGCAGCAGGCGGTGTTTGCCGAGATTTGCGAAGAGCTCAACCAGAATGGCTTTGAGGCCGAACCGTTTGGCACGCGCAGCTTTGCGGTGAAGGTGGCTCCCGCGGGAGTGGAGGCCACGCAGATCGAACACATGCTGCACGAACTGCTGGACCAATTCGCGCGCGAGGACCAGGCGCTGAATATGGAAAAAGTACGCACCCGGGTCGCCGCGTCCATTGCCTGCCACGCCGCCATCAAGGTGAACATGCCGCTGGAGCAGAACAAAATGGAGTGGCTGTTGGCGGAACTGGCTAAAACGGAGTGTCCGATGTCCTGTCCACACGGCCGCCCGGTGGTTCTGCGATACTCAATGAAGGACATTCAGAAGGCGTTTAAGAGAATTTGAAAAGAAAGCTTTCAGCACTCAGCCATCAGCATTCAGCCAAAAGAGATTTTGCCGATTGCTGCAAAGCTGAAGGCTGAGTGCTGAAGGCTGAGTGCTATGTTTGACCTCGATCAACTGCGGCGCGCGAAGTGGCGGCTCGACGGGCGGCCCATCCGCACGCTCGATGAGGCGCGCGAATTCATCGAGTCGGTCGGATTCTGTTTGATGTATCCGCTGAAGGCTCCGGTGCTGGCGCCGACGTTTATTGGGGCGTGGGTTGGCTCGGAAGAGCGGTTACCCACCTGGCAGCATGCTTATGCGGATCCGCGCGCGCAAGCGGCCACGGAGCTGATGGTACGTCTGCTGCGCGAGCGCGCCGCTTACGAGGCGAATCCGTTCGATGAGAACAACGGTTTCCTGGTGGCGGGGTCCATTTTTCCTTACTTCTACGCGCTGGTTGGGGAGCGGAATCCGAGACATGCTCCCCAGCCTGGGCCGCGCTCCGAGTATTCGGAACTGGTGTGCGACGCGTACGAGATTATCCGTCGCGATGGGCCCATCTCCAAACAGAAACTGCTGGAAGCGGTGGGCGGCGGCACCTCCACGGCGGCGCTCGACAAGTCGCTGGCAGAGCTGTGGTCGCGGCTGCGCATCACACGGGTGGATTACAGCCCGGCAGAGGGTGCGTCCTGGGATGTGCTTTACCGCTGGTCGCCGGATGCGGTGCGCGAAGGCATTTCGCTTTCAGTGGCGGAGGCGCTGTCGGCGCTGCTTTCGAAGTATCTGGACTGCGTGGTCGCGGCCGATCAACAGGAGATAGAAGCCTTTTTCGGCAATTTCGTTTCCCGTTCGCGAGTAAGGGAATCGATCAACGCTTTGCTGGCGGCGCGGGAGTTGAGTTTTGTGCACGCGGGAAGTAGATCGCTGATCCAGATCACACCGGCCAAAGTGCCAGTGGAGCACGAACATCCCCGGCGCGCCGGGCGGGTGTGACATCCGTGACCTTACGCTGCGGCTTCGTTTAGTATTACCTGGCCATTACTTTTTCCGAAACCAGCCGTCCAAGGTGAATATGCACAAAGCTTTTCTTCCCATTCTGCTCTTGTCCCTTTTGGTCGCTTCGGGTTTGGCCCAAAGCGGTTCCACGGCGTCAGCAGAGCCTGCATTTCCTTACACGCCCGGCCTGGACGTGAAAGCTATGGACAAGTCGGCTGATCCTTGCGCGGATTTTTATCAATACTCCTGCGGAGGCTGGAAGAAGAACAATCCTATCCCCGCGGACCAAGTCAGCTGGGACGTTTATTCCAAGCTGTATGAGGATAATTTGAATTACTTGCGGAGCATTCTCGAGCAAGCTGCGGTCAAGGCGAATCAGGCCGACGCAGTTACGCAGAAGATCGGCGATTTTTATGGCGCTTGCATGGACGAGACCACGGTAGAGCAACGCGGCTTGGCGCCGTTGCAGTCGGACCTCAATGCGATCTCCCTCGTGACGTCGCCGAAAGAAATTACTCCGCTCATCGCCCACCTTCAGTTCGAGTTCGGACGGGGAATCGTTTTTGCGCAGGGATCAACACAGGACCCCGATGACTCTGAGCAGCAGATTGCCGAGGTGGACCAGGGTGGCCTGGGCCTTCCCGACCGCGACTACTACGTGAAGGACGACGCCAAGTCGAAAGAGACGCGGGAACGTTACGAGCAGTATGCGCAGAAGATGTTCGAACTCATGGGCGACGACGCCGCTACGGCTAAGAAGAATGCCGAGACGGTGATGCGGATGGAAACCGCGCTGGCCAAGGCATCCATGACACGGGTGGATCGCCGCGATCCCTACAAGCTGAAGCACAAGATGAAGGTTGCAGAACTGGCCCAACTGGCACCGAACGTCGATTGGACGATTTATTACGCACAGTTGCAATATCCCAAGTTTGAAATCGTCAACGTGTCGACGCCGGACTTTTTCAAAGAAGTGAGCCGGCAGATCACGGCTACGCCGATTGCCGACTGGCAAACGTACTTGCGTTTTCATGTGGTCAATGGAGCGGCGGTGGTCTTGCCGAAGAGATTTGTGGACGAGAACTTTGAGTTCTACCGCAAGTATCTGCATGGGGCCAAGGAGCAGCAGCCGCGCTGGAAACGGTGTGTGCAGTACACGGACGAAGATCTGGGCGAAGCCCTGGGACAGGTCTACGTGCGCAAGACCTTCGGGCCGGAGCTGAAGGCGAGCACCCTTGATATGGTTCGCCGCATTGAAGATGCCATGGGCGAGCGCATCCGCGCCCTCGACTGGATGAGTCCGGAAACCAAGCAGCAAGCCTTGACCAAGCTGGCCGGGATTCGGAACAAGATCGGTTATCCCGACAAGTGGCGCGACTACAGTTCAGTGACCATTGCCAGCGCTGATTTCGCGGGAAACGTGGTGCGGGCCGAGGGATTCGAGCGGCGACGCGACATCAACAAGGTCGGCCAGCCGGTGGATCATGGGGAGTGGGGCATGAGCCCGCCGACCGTGAATGCGTACTACAACTCGCAGATGAACGACATTAACTTTCCGGCGGGCGTGTTGCAGCCGCCGCTTTACGACGCCAAGATTGACGATGCTCCGAACTATGGCGACACCGGCGGCACCATCGGCCACGAACTCACCCATGCATTCGACGATGAAGGCAGCCAGTACGACGCCAAAGGCAATTTGAAGAACTGGTGGACCAAGGAAGACCGCGAGAAGTTCGACGGACGCACCAAGTGCGTGCAGGACCAGTACGCGCAGTACGTGGTGGTCGATGACATCCACATCAACAGCAAATTGACCATGGGAGAAGACGTCGCCGACCTGGGGGGTGAGATTCTTGGCTACATCGCGTGGAAGGGAGCAACCAGGGACAAGGACCTGCGGCCCATGGAAGGCCTGACGCCGGACCAGCGCTTTTTTGTCGGTTTCGCGCAGTGGGCCTGCGGGAATGAACGTCCCGAAGACTTGCGAGTGCGGGCGATTACCGATCCGCATTCTCCGCCCAAGTATCGAGTCAACGGAGTGGTGGTAAACATGCCGGAGTTCTCCAAGGCTTTTTCGTGCA
>JBKQLO010000061.1:0-4480 GCA_052147055.1 Terriglobales bacterium | reverse complement strand
GAAGAGGGTAGTATGGAAGACCAGGGACAGCACGCCGGTTATAGGGTCGGGGTCATTTCACCGATGCGCGATTTGGGGCCAGGCATCCGTCAAATTATTCAATCCTTCGTGATCAATCGTGAAAGTGACCGATTGACCTCCCGAGGAATGGATGATTCTCACAAGAAAGATGCTGTCGTAATCGTTTGCCGGCCACGAAGGAACTTGCGCCGGGTCTCCTCCATTTGTCATGAGCAGATGTTTGACAAAGTCATCGAGTAGTCCGTGCTCCCACGCGATAAAAATGGTGGCGCTTTGGTATTGCTGCTTTCGCAGTTCGCCTTCAAGCCCTTTGATTTCCCGGTAGCCGAATTGTGCATTGACCGGCAGCCCGCAGCGAATGGCGGTTGGCTCAATGGTCATTAGAGGGCGAATATAATAGTAGCCACCATGCCCATCCACTTTTTGGGCTGGACTGGGCGCAAACACGAATTGGGGCCGGCCATATTTTGCCAGCAGCACATCGGGTAAGGCCAGCGCGCGATTGAGGCCGCGGCAGGTTAATTGCCCAAGCCCAGTGCTCGGTTTCTCGCCATGCCGGATGCAGACGATTGTTTCCACAGTTGGTTTGGAAGTTCTGGGCGAAGGACCTGAATTGAGCTGCGCGTCAACACCACCTGAAACCACCAATCCAACGAGAAGCACCGCGAATCGAGTTTTCATCTTTTGCTACGCTATTTGCTGAAAACTTGCTTGTCCACCGTTTTGTCCTCGCTGGCAAAGGGAGTTCATTCCGGGCACCGGGTTTGAGCAGTCAAGGGTCCTGGAGTGCCATTATCAGCGAGTGTGATCGCCCTCGGATTCAATTCTCCGCCACCGAACTGCGTCGCCCACCTCAACTAGACCCACCAATTAGTGAGCTGCCTCAGGACAGGGTGCGATCCGGTAATAAAGGTCTTCGGTGCCCAGTCAAGTCAACGGAGAAACGCCTGCCCTGTTGTCGCCTCGGTCACTTCGCCTGTCAGTCAGCAACTGGAAGGATTGCAGACTTTAAACACGCAATGGATAAGCTGGCCAAGTCGGGGTAGTTAGTTTATGTTGTGAGCATTGTGAGCCAAAACCACCATGCCAGCGCCTGAATCATCGTCCAGCAGCCGGAAGCAGGACATCCTCCGACAGGCGTTGAAGCAGACAACACCGCTGGAGCGAGCCGCTTTCCTGGATGGCGCCTGTGGCGCTGATGCGGCCTTGCGCGTGGAGATCGAAGCCTTGTTGGCCAGCGATGAGGAAGCCGAGAGAGGCCCCGCACTTAATGCGGAGGCTAGCAACGCTCCTCTAGGAAAAGGCACGATCGAACTCACGTCCACGCTCCTGGATCAATCACCCCTGACGGAAGGGCCGGGGACGGTCATTGGCCGCTACAAGCTGCTGGAGCAAATCGGGGAAGGCGGGTTTGGGCTCGTCTATGTGGCCGAGCAGCGGGAACCGGTCAAGCGGCGTGTGGCCCTCAAGATCATCAAGTTGGGCATGGACACCAAGCAGGTTGTTGCCCGGTTTGAAGCGGAGAGACAAGCCCTGGCGCTGATGGACCATCCTAACATCGCCAAGGTGCTCGACGCGGGTGCCACAGATACGGGGCGGCCTTTCTTTGTCATGGAGTTGGTGAAAGGCATTCCGATTACCCGGTATTGCGACCAGGAGAAGCTAGCCACGGAGGCTCGGCTGGATTTGTTCATCCAGGTCTGTCGTGCGATTCAACACGCGCACCAGAAAGGCATCATCCATCGGGACATCAAGCCGTCGAACATCCTGGTCACCCTGCACGATGGGGTGCCGGTGCCCAAGGTGATTGATTTCGGCATCGCCAAGGCGACGCAGCAGGAGCTGACGGAGAAGACGGTTTACACCCAGTTCCAACAGTTCATCGGGACGCCGGCCTACATGAGCCCCGAGCAGGCGGAGATGAGCGGGTTGGACATTGATACCCGGTCGGATATCTACAGTCTTGGGGTGTTGCTTTACGAACTGCTGACGGGGAGCACGCCATTCGATACCAAAGAGCTGCTAAAGTCGGGGCTGGATGAAATGCGGAAGATCATCCGGGAGCGGGAGCCCGCGCGGCCGAGCACGCGGATAACCGGGGAGACGAAGCATGGTGCAGGTCGATCAGCGGTCCGGGGCGGGAGGTCAGCCATTGACAGCGACCTCGACTGGATCGTGATGAAATGCCTGGAGAAGAACCGCACGCGCCGATACGAGACGGCCAATGGGGTGGCGCTGGACATCGAGCGCCATCTGCATCATGCGCCGGTGGTGGCACGACCGCCCAGCACGGCCTACCAGGCGGCGAAATTCTGCCGACGCCATCGATTTGGCGTCGCAGCGGCAGCCACCCTCAGCCTTGTCCTAGTCGCCTTCGCTGCCGCCATGGCTGTGCAGGCGCGGCGCATCGCTAACGAGCGTGATCGCGCCAACCGCGAAGCCGCCCGCGCCGCCCAGGAAGCGGAGGGAGCCAGACAAGTCTCGGAATTTCTGGTCCGTAGTTTTGCCGTGTCTGATCCGAGCGAAGCGCGCGGCAACAGTGTGACCGCGCGGGAGATCCTCGACCGGGGGGCCAGGATGATCGATAAGGAACTGGCGGGGCAGCCGGAGGTGCAGGCCAAGCTGATGACGACGATGGGCAACGTTTACCAGAGCTTGGGATTGTATGGCCAAAGCGTGGCGTTGTTGCGCAAGAGCCTGGAGGTTCGCCGCCGCGTCCACGGGGACCGCCACCCGGACGTGGCTACTGCTCTCCACGACCTCGGCACGATCCTTGTGCTGGCAGGCGACCTCCCTGGGGCCGAGGCGGCGCTTAAAGAAGCCTTGGCGATGCGCGAGGCCCTGCTGGGTCGGGAAAGCGCCGAGGCGGGGGACACGTTGAGCAGTTTGGCCCAACTCGCCTACGCCCAGGGGGCCTACGCCCAAGCCGAAGAGCTTTATCGCCGCCGGCTCGATATACTGACGAAACTGCCGACGCCGCACGAGGAAGACAGGGCTGGAACTCTCGGCGACCTGGCGATGACGATTCAGCAGACGCGCAAAGATTACGCTGGGGCGAAAATTCTTCTCCAGGAGTCCCTGGACATCCACCGGCGGCTCTTCCCGGGCGCTCATCCCGAGGTCGCCCAGTCGCTCAACAACCTGGCTATGGCCTACTACCGTGCGCGGGAGTACGACGCGGCTGAACCCCTGTTTCAGGAGAGCTTGGCGATGAACCGGAAGCTGTTCGGAAGCGAACACCCGGAGGTCGCGGCGAACCTGAATAATCTCGCTCTGCTCTACCGTGACCGCACCAACTTCACTGCAGCCAACAAGCTGTTCGAACAGGTCGCCGCCTTGGACCGCCAATTGCTGGGGTCAAATCATTTGGACTATGCAGGAATACTGAACAACTGGGCGGAGTCTTTACGACGCGGCGGTGATGCGCGGCAGGCGGCGGCGCTGCTGCGCGAATCGCTCTCTATCCATATCAAAGCACTTCCGCCGGGATCCTGGCAGATCGCTTCCACGAAGATCATGCTTGCACGGTGTCTTGCCGAGTTGAAAGAGTTCGCCGACAGCGAAAAGCTCATGCTCGAAGGATACGCCGAGTTTGAAAGGCAGTTTGGTCCAGAAGATCAACGCACTCTCCGAACCGCTAAACAGACAGCCGGTGTTTACACGGCGTGGGGCAAGCCCGATAAGGCTGCCGAATGGATGGCGAAGGCTAAGGCAGCGAAGTAAGGAGTCATCGTGGCATCATGACGGGTCACCGTTTCCACCAGATTGCTGAGAGCTTGATTCGTCCGGCCGTCGCGCGAAATCAGGAATTTCCTGGGGCCATTTCCGGCACGGGAAGCACGTCCGCCTCGTTATTACCCGCATTGGCGAGGCGATAGCGGTGGCGTTCGAGACCGCAGTTTCCAGGTCCGCCAGCTCCAGCGACCCCTCGCGGTCCGTCAGCAGGTAGAATGGCTGGCAGGCCGTACATCAGGGCGATGGCGACTGCACTGTCCTCTGAGCTAAGGGCATAGACCTTTTGCGGCTGGGGTGCCGGGCGCTGCGACGCGCCCCGTCCTGGGACGACATTGTGGCAGCAGAGAAACGGACGAAGGAGAAAACGCAGTAACGCCGAGTGATTTGACGGAGGTCCATTCCCCTCGACCAGGCGACAGCAAACGGTGCCTCAGTCCACTCCGTTTATGTAATGCCCATCGGATTTGCCCTTTGGTCGTCCCTTTTGGTCGCTTCAAAAATAATTCCATTTTCCTTCACTTTGTTCTTGTACTCGTCCATTATGTCTGTTAATCTTATTGTATAGATCAGTTAGGCACCTATACCCGCTAAGCCACTGTTGACCAAGCCCTGCCCATGTTGCGGCAGACCAGCAAAGCAACATCTGGTTCGCGGTGCAGGTGCCACATCCAAGGAGCACATTATGTTAATTCCAGTAGAAGCCAGAGAGAGTTTCGACGTTGAA
>JBKQLO010000060.1:0-11874 GCA_052147055.1 Terriglobales bacterium | reverse complement strand
GACGAGGGCAAGGGCAAGATCGTCGATGTGCTCTCGGAGAACTTCCCCGTGGTGGCCCGCTATGCCGGCGGCCACAACGCCGGACACACTGTCATCATTAACGGGAAGAAGTTCATCTTGCAGTTGGTGCCCAGCGGCATCCTGCGTCCCGGCTGCCGCAGCGTCATTGGCAACGGAGTCGTCTTCGATCCCATGGCCTTTCTCAAGGAAGTCGGCGCGCTCCGCGACACCGGAGTAAGGGTGGACGGCAACCTTTTCGTCGGCAACCGCGCGCATGTGATTCTTCCCTACCACCGCCTGATCGAGCTAGCGGCTGAAAATGCGCCAGGACGAGTCAAGATCGGAACCACCTCCCGCGGCATCGGTCCAACTTACGAAGACAAGATGGGACGCCGGGGCCTGCGCGTAGCCGATCTGTTGGACCTTCCGCTGCTCAAGACCCACATCGAAAACGCCTGCCGCGAGAAGAACATGATCGCGCATGCGCTCTTCAACTCCGAACCGCTCGATCCCGACAAAATGTTCGACGAGTATTCGGCCGCTTCCGCCAAAGTTGCTCCGTTCGTGTGTGACACCGCCGTACTATTGAACCAAGCACTTGCGCGCGGGGAGTCGATCATGTTCGAAGGCGCACAGGGAACCATGCTGGATATCGACCACGGCACCTATCCCTTTGTCACTTCCTCTAGCGCGACTTCTGGCGGAGCCGCAACCGGCACCGGTGTGGCTCCCACCGCGATTGACACCGTGATCGGCGTCAGCAAAGCCTACTGCACTCGGGTTGGGGGTGGGCCGTTTCCCAGTGAAGCCCTCGACGCCAGTGGAGACTTGCTGCGCACTCGGGGCAACGAGTTTGGCGCCGTGACCGGCCGCCCGCGTCGTTGCGGCTGGCTGGACTTGCCTCTGTTGCGCTACGCTGGCATGATTAATGGAACTTCCTGGCTGGTGGTTACCAAGCTCGATGTGCTGGACGAACTGGCCGAGATTCCGGTGTGTGTGGGCTACAAGATTGACGGCAAGAAAGTGGACGAAGTGCCGGCGCAGGACAGCGGATTCGGTAAACTTGAATGCATTTATCAAAAGCTGCCCGGCTGGCGAACTTCCAGCGTAGGGACTACGAAACTTGAGAAGCTGCCGAAAGCGGCGCGTGAGTACCTGGCGTTTTTAGAGAAGGAGAGTGGCACGCGCATCGGCATGGTCTCCACCGGACCGGGGCGCGAGCAAACCATCATGGTCGATGAGTTCGCGGCTAAGCTGGCGGAATTGACCGGAACCAAAACCAGGGGACAGGCGAAAAACTGAGGACGGAGTGAACGATGGTCGTTCTGGCGGTAACGTGGATGGCAAAACTCGGCCACGAATCAGAGGTGGCCAGCCTGTTTTCGAAACTCACCGAAGAATCCCGCAAAGAACCCGGTTGCGTCATGTACCAGGTCCACCGGCACAAGACCGAACCGCGCCGCTTCTTCATTTACGAACAATACAAAGATGACGCTGCTCTGGAGGCCCACCGCGCCGCACCGCACTTCCTGCAATACGCAAAAAGAGAATTGCCCCGCCACGGCGACCGCGTGGAAGGGCAATTGTACGAACCCCTGGCATGAACGCGTGGCGCGGGCGCCCTCGCCCGCGAATCTACTTCTTGTCCGCCATCAGCACGCCGCCCGAGGCGTAGCTCTCTTTCGACACTTCGTGAAAAGTCACGACGATGGCTTCCCGCTTGGCTCCAGCTTCTTCCACCATGACGTCGGTGAGCCGCTGTGCGAGTTTCCGTTTCTGGTCGGCGGTCCGTCCGCTGAGCATCGTGATTTGCAATAGAGGCATGAAGTCTCCTATTGTGCCAGTTCGTATCCCGCGAAAAAATAGCTCAGTTCGAATCGAGCGGTGTCGTCGCCGTCCGAACCGTGAATCGCGTTATGCTCGATATTGGTCGCCCACTTCTTGCGGATGGTGCCTTCCTCCGCTTGTGCCGGATTGGTCGCCCCCATGAGCTTGCGCAAATCGGCAATGGCATTTTCTTTTTCCAGCGCCAACACCACAATCGGCCCGCTCGACATGAAATCGGTCAATGAGTTGTAAAACGGCCGGTTCGCATGGACGGCATAGAACTGCTCCGCCTGATGCTTGGAAATCTCCAGCATCTTCATGGCAAGAATCCGAAAGCCGTTCTTCTCGAACTGCTCAATAATGTCGCCGATGGCGTTCTTGCGCACCGCGTCAGGTTTAACAATGGTAAAAGTCCGTTGTAAAGTTTTCATAGTTTTTGGTCTGAGAACTGTGATCTGATAACTGTTTCCTACACCTTAACGCCCATCGCCGCCACCACCGTCTCGCCAATATCCGCCGGCGACTTGGCTACGCGAATTCCGGCTGCTTCCATGGCTTTGATCTTCTCCGCCGCGGTTCCCTTGCCGCCCGAAATAATGGCGCCGGCGTGACCCATCCTGCGTCCCGGAGGAGCAGTTTGTCCGGCAATGAATCCCACCACCGGCTTCTTCATACGCGACTTAACGTACTCGGCTGCCGTTTCCTCCGCATTCCCGCCAATCTCCCCAATCATCACCACCACTTCGGTTTGCGCGTCTTTATTGAAAAGCTCCAGCGCGTCCAGGAAATTAGTCCCAATAATCGGGTCTCCGCCAATCCCGATCGCCGTAGACTGCCCGATGTTGCGGGTCGTCAACTGATAGACCGCTTCATAAGTCAATGTCCCTGAGCGTGAAACGATTCCCACCGGGCCCTCGCGATGGATGCGCCCCGGCATTATTCCGATTTTGCATTTGCCCGGAGAAATAATTCCAGGGCAATTCGGCCCGATCAGCCGCGAACGCCGCGTTTGCAGGAACTCCCACGCGCGCACCATGTCGAGCGTCGGAACACCTTCGGTAATACAGACGATCAACTCGATCTCGGCATCGGCGGCTTCCATGATGGCGTCAGCAGCAAACGGCGGCGGCACAAAGATCATCGATGCATCCGCGCCGGTCTTGTCGACCGCTTCCTGCACGCTGTTGAAGATCGGCCAGCCCTCGTGCGTGGTCCCGCCCTTGCCCGGCGTCACTCCGCCGACGATCTTGGTTCCGTACTCCGCACAGGCTTTGGCATGAAATGTACCTTCACGCCCGGTCAGCCCCTGTACCAGCACCCGCGTCGATTTATCTACAAGAATGCTCATTATCCCTTCGCCGCTGCAACCACTTTTTCCGCCGCATCTTTCATGGTCGCCGCCACAATAAAATTCAATCCTGATTGCTGCAAAATCTCGCGGCCTGCCTCCACGTTCGTGCCTTCCAGGCGCAGCACCATGGGCAACTGAATGTGGGTTTTCGTCGCCGCCTCAACGATGCCCGTGGCCAGCGTATCCACACGCAGGATCCCGCCAAAAATATTGATCAGCACCGCCTTCACATTCTTGTCGCTCAGCAGGATCTCAAACGCATGCGTCACCTGTTCGGCATTGGCTCCGCCGCCCACGTCGAGAAAATTCGCCGGCATTCCACCCGCATATTTAATGATGTCCATGGTCGCCATGGCGAGTCCGGCGCCATTCACCATGCAGCCCACGTTGCCGTCGAGTTTAATGTAATTCAAGCTGTACTTCGAAGCTTCCACCTCCAGCGGATCTTCCTCGCTAGTGTCACGCAGTTCTTTGATCTCGGGATGGCGGAAGAGCGCGTTGTCGTCGAAATTAAACTTGGCATCGAGCGCCACCAGCCGCCCATCGCTGCAACTGACAAACGGATTGATCTCGCACAACGAAGCGTCGGTTTCCTCGAACGCGCGATAGAGGCCGGTCATGAAACGCACAGCGTCGTTGATCTGCGGCGGCTTCAGTCCCAGCTTGAATGCCAGCTTGCGCGCCTGAAAAGGCTCCAGGCCCATGCCCGGCTGAATGTATTCTTTGAGAATGGCATCAGGATTCGTCGCCGCCACCTGCTCGATCTCCATCCCTCCCGCAGCCGACGCCATAAACACCGGCCTGGCCTCAACGCGGTCAATCACAATCCCGAGATAAAGTTCTTTCTCGATTGGCAGTGTTTCTTCAATCAACAACCGCCGTACCACCCGGCCTTCGGGGCCAGTCTGATGGGTGACCAGCGTCATGCCCAGGATTTTGCCCGCGAGTTCAGCGGCTTCCTCGACCGACTTCGCAATCTTGACGCCCCCGCCTTTGCCCCGGCCGCCAGCATGAATCTGCGCTTTGACCACCACGCCCGTGGCGCCTGCGTCGAACAGCGCTTTGGCCGCCGCCAACGCCTGCTCCCGGGTTTCCGCCATTTCGCCTCGAGGCACGGCAACCCCATACTTTTTCAAGATGGCTTTGCCCTGGTATTCATGAATCTTCATAATGATTCTCGTTTAGCTTTATGATCGGCAGGACTTCGCTCGCGGCTTAACTGCGGGCTGCAAACAATTGATTCTATAGAAGCGCTGGGGATAGGGCAAACGAGACAACGTTCGAAAACAGTGTCCAATCTCAGACTGGGCCAGCCTTAGGATATTTTCTTCGCGCTCTTAGCGGATCCTTCGCGTACTTCGCGGTTAGAGCTTTTTGACCGCAAAGAAACGTAAAGCATTGGCAAAGGTCGCAAGAAAATCAGAGCTTGAGATCAGGACTTAAACCACGTGTTACTCTTGGACTTCCTCAATGATCACCGACGTTCTCCATCGCATCGCCAATCACCGGGAGTCTCTATCCCGCGAAGAAGCGCGCGCCGTCATGGCCGAGATTCTTGCCGGCACATGCACTGATTCGCAGATCGCAGCCTTCCTGGTCGCGCTTCACATGAAAGGCGAAACCGTCGAAGAGATCGTCGGTTTCGCGGAAGCCATCCGGGCAGCGGCCACGCCCTTGCCCCTGCATCCAAACTCCAGCGTGGACGTCAGCGGCACCGGGCGCGACGCCCTGGTGGATACTTGCGGCACCGGCGGCGACGCCAGCGGCACCTTCAATATTTCTACCGCAACAGCGCTCGTGGTCGCCGGGGCCGGCGTGCGGGTCGCGAAACACGGCAACCGCAGCGTAACTTCGAAATGTGGGTCGGCGGATGTAATCGAGGCTCTCGGCGTCAAGATTGATCTGCCGGCGGCGCGACTCGTGGCCTGCCTCGCGGAAGTAGGCATCGCATTCCTGTTTGCCCCGGACATGCACTCGGCGATGAAGCATGTGCAAACCGCGCGTCGCGAGCTTCGCCTGCGCACGGTTTTCAATCTACTCGGCCCGCTCACCAATCCAGCCAATGCTTCGGCACAAGTGGTGGGCGTGTACTCGGTCGATCTGGTGGAAAAATTGGCGGAGGCCCTCAGTATGCTCGGCCTGCGCCGCGCCATGGTGGTGCACGGGCTCGACGGGCTCGACGAAATTACCATCGCCGGCCCCACCCGCATTGCCGAAGTAAACGCTGGCTCGGTGCGAACCTACGAGGTCACGCCGGAGGAATTCGGCATGAAACGCAGCTCGCTCGAAGACATCTCTGGCGGGGATGCTGCGGCCAACGCCTCCATCATCCATGAAGTGCTGAGCGGACGGCATTCAGCTAGGCGTGACGTCGCCCTGCTGAACGCCGCCGCGACGTTGGTGGTAGCCGGGAAGGCCGATCACTTGGCACAGGCCCTCCCCCTGGCGGCGAAATCGATCGACTCCGGGGCAGCCGCGAAAAAGCTCGCGGATCTGATGCGGTTCACGCAAGAACCGTAGACGACGAAAGACAACGCATAGAGATAATCACGCCGCTTTCGTCCAATCCTTTGTGTACCTTTGTGTCCTTTGTGGTTTACGGTTTCCCCGCCGCCTTCTTCAGCCGCTCGATCTGCTCCAGATGATTCGGCCCGTGTTTCGACATCATCTGCACGTAATCTGCAACTGTAACCGGACGATCTTTTTCGGGATGCCGCGCAGATTTCTGCAAGTCTTCCGCCTTCAACCGTCGCAGCAACTGTATGGTCGCATGGCGATTCAGCCCGTAGAGCGCGACCAGTTCCGGTGGTGACGATTCCATGTATCCAAGGTTTTTCGCCCACGCGTCCTGATCAATCGGCGCGATCACCGGGTCTTTATCCGCCAGCATCTGCCGCATGCGGTGGGCGTACAGGATTTCAATGTCCGCCAGATGTGCCACAATCTCCAGGATGCACCACTTGTCCGGCGACGGCTTGTAGCGCAGGGTCTTGTCGGGTAGGCCCAAGACCGCCGCCGCAATCTCCTTGGGACTCTTTTCCGCCAGATCGAGATGTTTCTTTAATTCTGCTTCAGTCATAGGACACCAATTTGTAATTGAGTAATTTGTTAATTGAGTAATCGAGAACGCTGCTGCTGATTTCAAATTACTCAATTCCTCAATTTCTAAATTACCTAATTCTAGTTCATCCCACCTGCACCTTCTCCATCCACTGCGCCACCTGCACGTTCCATCCCAGTTCTTTTGTGATCGCATCTTTCAACTGCGACGCCGCCGCCGGCTCTCCGTGTACCAAATACGTCGCGCTGGGTTTCTGGGTAAATGTGTGCAGCCATTTCAGCAGTTCAGGCGTGTCCGCATGGTCGCTGAACTGTTCAAACACCGCAATCTGCGCGCGAATGGGAATCATCTCACCGAATATTTTCACTTCCGGTGCTCCGCTCTTAATGGTGAAGCCGCGTGTTCCAGGCGCCTGAAAACCAATAAACAAGACCACATTCTTCGGATCTGGCAGCCTCTGCGCCAGATGGTGCAGAATGCGCCCGCCCGTCACCATGCCGCTCGAAGAAACAATGATGGAGGGATACTTCGAATCATTGATCTTCTTCGACTCCGCCGAGGTCAAAGCAAAGGTGAAACCCGGCCACTCCAGCGGCGATCCATACTGGCTGACCAGCTGGCGCGTGTCATCGCTGTATTCCTCGGAATGCTTGATGAAGATTTCCACCGCTTTGATGGCCATGGGGCTGTCGCAATAAACCGGCATCTTCGGGATCTGCCCCGAGTCCATCAGATGTTTCAGCATGAAAATGAATTTCTGGGTGCGCTCCACGGCGAACGCTGGCACCACCACGGTCCCGCCGCGCTGCACAGTTGCGCGAATCACTTCCGCCAGCCGGGGTCGCGGATCGTCGGTAGGATGCTGCCGGTTCCCATAGGTGGATTCCATCACCAGCAGGTCCGCCGCTTCCCCCTCCGTCGGCCCGGAGTGTACGACCTTACCGGGGGCCACCTGCTGATCGGCCACCCGTCCAATATCTCCCGTGAACAGCAGACGGCGGCTCTGGCCGTTGGTCTGTAGCGTGAGTTCCACCATCGACGATCCCAGAATGTGCGCCGCCCGCACAAAACGAAATGACATCTGTGGACAGAGTTCCTTCGCCTCCCCAAACTGCACTGCCCGAAAGTACTGGAGCGACGCCTGCGCTTCTGCGAGCGTGTAGAGCGGAAGCGCGGGATCATGCTTCGATTTCTTGAGCTTGTTGTAGAAGTTCGCGTCTTCTTCCTGTAGATGGCCGGAGTCGGGCAGGATGATGCCGCACAAATCAATGGTGGGTTGCGTGGCATAGATCGGCCCGCGAAAGCCTTCCCTCACCAGACGTGGAATCCACCCGCAATGGTCGAGGTGAGCGTGGGTTAGGACTACCGCATCGATCTCACGCGCCGGGACAGGCGTGTCCTGCCAGTTGCGCTCCCGCCACTCCTTCAGTCCCTGAAACATTCCGCAATCGATGAGCGCCTGAAAGGCTTTCTTGCCGGTGGAATCCGTCCCGCTGTTGATCAAATGTTTCGAGCCAGTGACAGTGCCCGCCGCCCCTAAGAATT
Organism: Terriglobales bacterium; assembly: GCA_052147055.1. Taxonomy (GTDB): domain Bacteria; phylum Acidobacteriota; class Terriglobia; order Terriglobales; family Acidobacteriaceae; genus JABCZH01. Next base: position 4,090 of record JBKQLO010000060.1, on the reverse strand, counting down.
GGATATAGGCCAAATCGACTCCCTTCCCTTTTTATTAGCTTTCCTTTGTGGAACCTTTGTGTCCTTTGTGGTGAATCGCTTTTCGTCACAGATGCTTTCAACCTGCGCGTCGTAGTGATGCCTCAATGATTCACTGACTCAATTTTATAAGTGTTGTTGCTCATATCGCTCTCCGGCACACTGCCGTCGTTGACCACCACTTCCAGCGGCTTGGCGGATGCTTCAATCCGGAGCGACACTTTCGATTGTGCCCGAACCTCTACGCGCTGACGAACCTCACCACCCTCCATCCTCAGCAGCACCGGCACTTCAGCGCCAGCGCGGCCAAGGTTCTCGACGGTGATAGTCACCAGAAAATGGCCGGTTTCCAGTGGACGCGAGAAGACAGCAGCGACCCGGAAATCTGGCAACCCGCGGTCGTGATATACCCAGTCATCGAAGAACCATTGCAAATCGCGCTTGGTGTCTCCGGCAACCAGCCGCTGCATATACGCCGGATCTTTGTCTTCGTTCGCGTGGTAGCTAAGCAGGGCTCCGGTGGGTAAACGCCCCAGCATGTCCTTCAACATCCACCAAACAAACATCGCCTTGGTTTGCAGGTATAACTCATCCGGAGCTTGGATGAGCGAACCCTTCGTTTCCGACTCTGCGCTCTTAACCGTTTTCTCGGCATCGACTAGCGCCGCCATATGTGCATTCAGATAATCGAGTGCTGCCTGCAGACCCCGGTGCTCTTCCACGAACGCCGCCTGCGCGTAGTGTGCCAGGCCTTCTTGAATCCATGCCCGAGGAGACCAAACCTGTTGACGGGCGACCGCATACACCATATCCAACTCAGCTTCGTTCGTCAGGTCAGCCCCAAGCGGAATAAGTAACATGCCTTGAGTGACAAACGACACCGCATTGGCCTCTGGCAAGCTGAGCATCTGCACGTTTTTCGGGCCCCCCGCGGTGCCAATGGCCTCAATCTGGGACGCGGCTTCCGCGTAGTCTTTCGCCGTCTCCTCCTGGCCCGGCAAAAACTCAACATCAAGAGAGTCGCGCAGTGGGAGCTTCTGATAACTCGCGATCACAAGTGTCGGAACGCTCACGCCGGGGCCGGCCAAATGAAAAGTCCACGCGGTTTCCATCGAGGGATCCGCCTGAACTTGAGCGTTACCGGGCGTGCCACTGAAAAAGATTGTCTGGTTCGAAGTCGATTGAAACACCAGGTCCATGGTTGTTTCGGCATGTCTGACCATCCACCTGCCTACCGCGTCCGGAACGGCATCGCCGTCCGCCAGACTCGCCGCCTCGGTTGCCACCGGATACCACGCCACGTAGCCAATCCCACGCACAGCCGTAAAAGACTTGCTGATCTGGTCCCAGTCGCTGTGTTTGGCTTTATCTTCGGGCACTCCGATTCGCGTCAGCCGCGTGCTGTCGAGGGGAATTACGCCCTCGTATCCGATGTCCAGCTCAACCGTTCCCTTGGGCGGAAGTTCGCGCGGCAAAGTCACAATGGCCTCAGACAAGGCGCCAGTATGATCGACGTCGGAAGTGAGTTCGTGAGTCTCGAACTGAACCGCCTTCCCCGCCATCTGAATCGATCTCCAGTCCAGCGTCGAAGAAATCTGTAGCACCAAATTCTTCTGCGGGACCGGTGAATCATTTCGCAGCCTGATCCTGCCACGCACACCCAGTCGTTGCTGCTCCGGTTCGACGCGCACCTCGAGGTTGTAGCTGGTGAAAGTGAAGGCTTCGCGGTCGAGGGCCTGCGCTTGCAAGGCCAAACCACAAAGGACAAAGAGAGCACAGAGCAACCTCATCAAACCTTCTCTCGCCGCTGGCGAACGATTTCATACAACATCACGCCCGCCGCTACTGACACATTCAGCGAAGGCACTTTGCCGAGCATGGGTATCGAAACCAGAAAATCGCACTTTTTCGCCACTAGATCGTGTACGCCTTTTCCCTCCGCCCCCAGCACAATGGCGCAATCCATGTTGTAATCCAGTGAATCGTAAGACTGCTTGCCGCGCTCATCGAGGCCCACCGTCCACAAGTTTTGCGCCTTTAAGTCTTCTAGCGTACGCGCGATGTTGGTGACTTTGGCGATCGGCAGGTGCTCACTCGCTCCCGCGGAAGCCTTGGTGACGGTCGCCGTCACGCCCGCAGCCCGGCGCTCCGGAATCACCACACCGTCCGCCCCAGCGGCGTCGGCGGTACGCAAAATCGCGCCCAGATTGTGCGGGTCTTCGACTCCATCCAGCACCACAATCAGCGAATACTGCCCCCGCTTGGCGGCGACCACATCTTCAAGATCGTTGTACTGTTTCGCCGACGTAACCGCGACCACCCCCTGATGCGCATTGTTCCCCGCCATGCGGTCCAGTTCCGCCCGTCCCACAAAACGCACTGCCACGCCTTGCCGCCGGCATTCATCGACCACTTGCTGCAAACGCAGGTCATGGCGCTCTTTTGCGACACCCACCCAGGCAAATGCCCGCCCCCGCGCCTTCAGCGCCTCGGCCACAGAGTTGATCCCGTAGATGTAATTCATGAATGTTCAGTGTAATGCCTCGGGTTCACCTGAGGCCACGTCGGGGCGGACGTCCTCGTCCGCCCAGGCCGTAGGAAGCCCACAGAGCCTCAGCATCATCAAACTGAATGCTAGACTAAATATTTCGGAGGCATGCTTTGCACGAAGTCTTCATTCTTTCCGCAGTCCGCACGCCGATCGGAAAATTCGGCGGCTCGTTGGCTACGATGACCGCGGCCGACATGGGCGTAGTCGCCGCCAAAGCCGCTATGGAACGCGCCGGCGTTCGCCCCGATCAGGTCGAGGAATCGATTTTCGGCAACGCCCGCCAAGCCGGTGGAGGTCCGAATCCCGCCCGCCAGATTTCCATCCGCAGCGGCGTTCCCCAGGAAGTTCCCGCATACACCGTGAACAAAGCTTGTGCCTCGGGCATCAAGTCGATTGCGCTGGGGTTTCAGGAAATTGCTACCGGCAATCTCGATTGCGTCCTCGCCGGCGGCACCGAATCCATGTCCCGAGTTCCCTTCTATCTCGACGGCGCCCGCTGGGGCTATCGCATCGGCAATCAGGAGCTCGTGGATGGCATGTATCGCGACGGCTTCTTCTGTCCTCTGGCAAAAATGGTGATGGGCGAAACTGCGGAAATACTGGCCGAGCAGTACAAGATCACGCGTGAAGAACAAGACCAGTTTGCGCTGTGCTCCCAAGCCCGCGCCGCCGCGGCCATAGACGCAGGAAGATTTCAGAATGAACTGGCTCCTGTGACCCTCGAAAGCAAAAAAGGCCCCCAGACCTTCAGTCGCGACGAGCATCCCTTCGTCGGCGCAACGATCGAAAAGCTAGCCAAACTGGCGCCGGTGTTCTCGAAGACCGGAACGATTACTGCCGGCAACTCCTCCGGCATCACCGACGGTGCCGCAGCCGTGGTGCTGGCCAGCGAAGACTTCGTCAAGAAGCATACCCTCAAGCCCCTGGCCCGCATCATGGCGGTGGCTTCTGCCGGCGTCGATCCCCGCATCATGGGCATTGGCCCGGTCCCCGCTCTGCGCAAGATGGAGCAGAAACACAAGCTCCGTCTCTCCGATTTCGATTTGGTTGAACTGAATGAAGCTTTCGCCGCCCAGGTCATCGCCTGTGACCGCGAATTGCACTTCGACCACGACAGACTCAACCTGAACGGCGGGGCCATCGCCCTCGGCCATCCCATCGGCTGCACTGGAACCCGGATCACAGTCACACTGCTGCACGAATTGATCCGGCGCAAAGCCAAACGAGGCGTCGCTACTCTCTGCGTAAGCGGCGGCATGGGCATGGCCCTGGCCATCGAGAACCTGTCCAAGTAGCGCCGCCGTCCCGGCGCTACAGCTAAATAGCTGGTTGCAGATAAAGGGGTTACAAGATCGGCGGTTCCTGCCCCGCCCTGCATCTTTTCTCCCACCCCGCCCGTATATCCGGTAGCATGAACGCCGCAGCCTTATATTTCGTGAATGGGATGGAGTCCGAGACCAGCGCCATCGCTCGTGGTCTTCGCCGTCGCGATCCGGATCTGCTCGACCGCCTGATCGAGCA
>JBKQLO010000059.1:0-15557 GCA_052147055.1 Terriglobales bacterium | reverse complement strand
CTGCGGTGCTGGAAGCGGTGCGGCAGAAGAAGACGACGCAGGATATTGGCGGGAGTTTGGGGACGCGGGAGGCGGGGGAGTGGGTGGTGGGGAGAATCAGCCACGGCGGCTAAAGCCGTTGATTTCGATGCTCGGGTCGTGCGGCTGAATCCGCACGCTTACACGGCGGTGGCGAGGTTTTTGAGCATCGATTCAGTTTCACGCGACTGGAATACTTCGCCTTGTGTTCGCGCCTCGGTTGTCCGCAGCACCGTGGAAGGGCATGGCTTCAGCCGTGCCGAAAGAACGCTTATGCGACTGGCTTTAGCCGCTGTGGGGCCTCGTCAAGCAGGAATCCTTCATGTGCAGAGGAATACGGATAGTCCTGGGGAAACACAACCAATCGCGCGCGAACGGGATTGAGGCGGATGTAATTACGATGCTCTTCATAGTCGCGCTCGTCACGCACGCGATGATTCGTGAAACTTCGCTCCCAGATCTCCGTTCTTGATCCGGTTTCTTTGCTGAAGCGATGAGAATACCCGCCTTTGAGGAATTGCATTATCCGTTCGAGGGCGAGTGTGGGTTTGGGCGCGAGCATGAGGTGAATGTGGTCAGGCATTATGACAAACTCGTAAAGCTGGAAGAATCCCCGATCACGATAATCGAACATGGTTTCTAGATAAAGCTTTGCGGCGCGCTCCGAGCGGAAGAGGGGACGCCGCTCCCATGTGACGGATGTAACGAAAAAAGTACGATCAGAGAAGTTGTCCATGTCACAGCGGCTAAAGCCGGTTCCTTTCGGACTGCTATTCGTGCGGCTGAAGCCGCACGCTTCCACGGTGGTTCCAGCGTTTATTCCGGCGCGATTCGTGAGATTTGAGCCGCAGCGGCTAAAGCCGTCGCCTTATAACGCTCTGTTCGTGCGGCTGAAGCCGCACGCTTCCACGGTGCTGCAAGGGTCGTTTTCGATTCAAAGGAAGCCACAAAGATGTGAGGATCGACACAGATCCAACGGTAATTTTCACAATGGGCCAAGCGTTTGCCTGTGGAGAAGTTCAGTTGAAGGTTGCGCGTAGACGGCGTAGACCTGCGAGAGCGGCCAGATATTGTTTGTCCAACGAATACGCCATGGCGTAGCACTCTTTAGCTTTTGTCCAATTACGTTGATGTTCGTACACCCGGCCTAGATTGAAATAGGGGTACGGGCGGGCCTCGTAGCGGGGCGCGATCATGGCTTTCTGAAACCAGGGAATGGCCTCGTCCCATTTTTCTTGTTCAATCAGGTAAGCCCCGATATCGTTGTAGGGATTGCCGAACTCGGGATCAACTTTGATGGCTTGCAGGCACTCAGAGATGGCGCGGTCGTAATCGCCGAGGAAGGAGTACGTCCAGCCGCGGAAGGTGTAGGCCTCAGCTGTGGGGAAAGCCTCAATGGAACGGGTGTAGAAATCGATGGCCTGCTGGTAGTTGCCCTGCGCCTGAAGCTCGTAGGCTTTCTGGAAGTACTCGGCGGCGGTTTGGCGGGGCTGGTCGGCGGACATAACGAACTCATGAAGGGATTGCAGCGATTGTATCCAAAACAACTCTTTTGGTCTCTGGTTGTCTGCTGGGTAATGGCGTCGTTGGCCTGGGCGCAAACGACGGGCGGGGACGCCCGACCTCCACAACAAGAGCAGAAAATCTCCCCCAAGGAAGCCGAAGAACTCTTCCACGACGTGGACAGGATATTGAAGTTTGCCAGCAACGACTCGGGTTTGCCGATCAAACACGAAGTGAAGCGCCAGCTCGTCAGTCGCGACCAGGTGGTAGCGTATCTCGAAAAGAGCATGGCCGAGGACAAGGACGCGCAACGCTTGCGCCGCTCGGAACTGGTGCTGAAGAAGTTCGGCCTCTTACCCCGGGACTTTGATCTGCAAACTTTTCTACTGGCCCTGCTACGCGAACAAGTGGCGGGATACTACGACTCCAAGACCAAGACGGTGAACCTGTTGGATTGGCTGGATGACGAGCAGCAGCGTCCGGTATTGGCGCATGAACTCACGCATGCGCTACAGGACCAGTCTTTTGATCTGGAAAAATGGCTGAAGGCGGATACGGACATCAACGATCGGAAAGAGCCAACTGCCTCCGACATTGAGGAAGACGAAGTCAGCGAGGCGCGGCAGGCGGTAGTCGAGGGCCAGGCGATGGTTACCCTGATCGATTACATGCTGGAGCCTACCGGGCAGTCGCTGTTGGGCTCGCCCCAGATTGCGCAGGCCTTGAAAGAGGGCATGCTGGTGGGGACGGCGGATTCAGTCGAATTCAAGAATGCGCCGCTTTTTCTCAAGGAGGCGCTCACGTTTCCCTATCGCTACGGGCTGGATTTCGAGGCAGAGGTGCTGCGCAACGGCGGCAAGCAGAAAGCATTCGTCGAAACTCTCAACAAACCGCCGCAGAACACACGTCAAATCATGGAGCCGAAGACGTATCTGTCTGGCGAGCGGCTGGAGCCGATGCGCCTGCCGGACTTGGATCACGATTTTAAGAATTACGAACGTTTCGATATTGGCGCCATGGGGGAATTTGACGTTGCGCTTCTGGTAGATCAGTACGCGGGTGTGGAAGCGTCGCACGGATTGTATCCGCACTGGCGAGGCGGCTATTACTACGCGGCGAGGCCGAAGGGCGACCCGACGGCGCCCTTAGACGTGCTGTACGTTTCTCGTTGGTCGGATGCGGAGAGTGCGGCCAAATTCGCCGCCATTTATGCCGATGCGTTGGAGAAGAGGTATAAACACGTCCACCAGGTCGAAGAGAACGCGACCAAGGATATTGCCCAGTTGCCGCCCCTCGAAACTCTCTCCGGTACGCATACCTGGCTGACGGAGGAGGGGCCGGTAGTGATCGTAGTGCAGGCGGCGAGCGTGCTGATCACCGAGAGTTTCGATCAAGCGACCACGGAGAGGTTAGAGCAGGAGTTATTGGGGATCGCGGCAGCGGCAAAATAGCTGCTTCCAAGAACGCTCTCCGAGTGGTAAGATGTATTACATGTAATACAGGAGTTATTGCATGCTGACAGTGCGTCTTTCACCACAGATGGAGACTAGGCTTACCCGGCTGGCAAGACGGACCGGCCGCTCCAAATCGCACTATGCGAAACAGGCGATCGCTGAATTCCTGGACGATCAGGAAGACTACCTAATCGCGATCTCGCGTCTTGAGGATGATTTGCCCTCCATTCCTTTCGACAAGGTGGTGAAGCGGCTTGGCCTGGACCGCTAATTTCGACCCGCGTGCCTTAAGAGAACTGGAGAATCTGGATCGTATGGCGCAACAGCGCGTGGTGACCTATCTTCAGACGCGGATTCTGCAGAGAGGTAAGCCCCGCGACCTGGGCAAACCGTTGACGGGCGATAAGACTGGATTGTGGCGTTATCGAGTAGGTGATTTCCGGGTGATCTGTCGCCTCGACGATGAAGCGCAGCGAGTACTCATCCTGCGCATCGCGCACCGCAAGGAGGCCTATCGGTAGGCTGGTTGCAATTGGCCTTCTGTATAATCTTCCATTCGCACACCTAACTAGAGGACACCTTTGTCAGAGGCGGAAATCGGCATTATCGGCGGGAGCGGGCTTTATTCCATGCCCGGATTCACCGACGTCAGGGAACTGCGACAGCAGACTCCCTTCGGCGATCCTTCGGACGCATACGTCCTCGGGACGCTCGCCGGGCGAAAGGTGGCGTTCCTGGCGCGCCACGGCCGCGGACACCGCATTTCGCCGAGCGAGCTGAACTTCCGCGCCAACATTTATGGGTTCAAACAGCTGGGTGTCGAACGTATCGTCTCGGTCTCGGCGGTTGGATCACTGAAGGAAGAACACAAGCCGCTGGACTTCGTCATTCCCGATCAATTCTTCGATCGCACTCGCCACCGCGTGGATACGTTTTTTGGCGACGGCGTGGTGGCCCACATCGCTTTTGCCGATCCCGTCTGCGCGGAGATGGCTGGTGTGGTGCAGGCAGCCTGCAAGAAAGCCGGGGTGGCCAGCAAACGTGGCGGGACCTATGTATGCATGGAAGGACCACAGTTCTCGACCAAAGCTGAATCGAATGTTTACCGCAGTTGGGGAATGGATGTGATCGGCATGACCAACCTTCAGGAAGCCAAGCTGGCGCGCGAGGCGGAGATCTGCTACGTGACGGTGGCCATGGTGACTGATTACGACTGCTGGCATCCGCATCACGATTCGGTGACCGTGGACCAGATTGTCGCCGTATTGTTGAAGAATGCAGAAAACGCCTGCGCCGTAGTTCGCGAAACGGTGGCGGCGCTGCCCGCAGGGCGAAGCTGCAAGTGCGGATCGGCGCTGGCCCACGCCATCCTTACCGAGCGCAGCAAGATTCCGGCTGCCACGCGGGAACGACTGCACCTAATCCTCGGAAAATATCTGGAAAGCAAAACGGCATGAGCATTGTCGCGGTTGGTTCGGTTGCGTTCGACTCTGTGGCTACGCCCTCGGGCCGGGTGCAGGACATCCTGGGCGGGTCTGCCACCTACTTCGCGCTGGCCGCGAGCTACTTCACTGAAGTGCGGGTGGTCGCCGTGGTCGGGGAAGACTTCACCGGCGCGCACGAAAGCGTCTTCAAGAAACGCAAGATCGACACGCGCGGCATCGAACGCGCTAAGGGCAAGACCTTCCGCTGGGGTGGTCAATACCTGGAGAATCTGAACGAAGCCAAGACCGACTTCACCGATCTGAACGTCTTTGAGCGCTTCCGGCCACGGATCCCGACGGAATACATGGACTCGAAGTTTCTGTTTCTGGGCAACATTCAGCCCAGCCTGCAAGCGGAGGTGTGCCGCAAGATGAACAAGGTCCAGTTGACCGGCGGAGACACCATGAACTTCTGGATTAACGGTGCGCGGGAAGAGCTACTTCAGACCTTGAAGCTCATGGACGTGTTGCTGATCAACGACAACGAAGCCAAGATGCTGGCTGGGGAGCGTAACCTGCCGCGAGCGGCGCAGAAGGTGCTGGCCATGGGGCCGAAAGCGCTGGTCATCAAGCACGGGGAGTACGGCGCGACTATTTTCTTCCGCGAAGGCGCATTCGGGATCGGGCGTCATCCATTCCGGGCGCCCACTTTGCCCATTGACGAAGTGAAAGATCCGACAGGCGCGGGCGACTCGTTCGCAGGAGGGTTCATGGGATACATTGCCTCCCAGGAAACCCTGAATCGAGAAGTGCTCAAGCGGGCGCTGTTCTATGGCGGGGTGATGGGATCATTCGCGGTGGAGCGTTTTGGCACGGAGCGGCTGCAAGACCTGAGCCGTGAAGAAATCGACGCCCGCTTTCAGGTGTTCCGCGAACTCACACATCTGGAATGAAGCTCCAGCCCACAGGCCGCTGGGACCGTGAGACCACACTCGTAGGCCAGCTTGCCGCTGCGCTATCGCTAGTGGCGTTTCTTTTCTATTTCCGGCACGGCGATCTGCTGCTTTACGGCGATGCAGTGGCCCACATCAACATCGCGCGTCGGGTGATTGATTCCATGACGCCGGGTCTGCTGCAACTGGGCACGGTTTGGCTGCCGCTGCCTCATCTCGTGATGATTCCATTCCTGCTTTCCGATGCGGCGTGGCAGACCGGGATTGCCGGTTCGATTCCTTCCATGGTGGCGTATGTGTTGGGCACCGTGGGCGTATTTCGGTTGGTGCGCGGGGCCTTGCGTCACGCTGCCAAGCCAAGTGCAGCCGTACGAGTATCGGCCTGGCTGGCGGCGTTAATCTACGCTGGCAACCCCAATCTGCTTTATTTGCAAACCACGGCGATGACGGAGCCGTTGTACCTGGCGTTGTTCATCTGGGCGCTGGTGCATTTCAGCGAGTTTGTACGGGCTGACGCAGGAACAGACGTTCACCCAGCGTCCTGGTCGCTAACAAAGTGCGGACTGTGCGTGGCAGGCGCGTGCCTCACCCGCTATGACGGATGGTGGCTGGCGGTCGTGCTGGGGGTAGCAGCGGTGTTGGTGGCGCTGCGATCGGATAAGAAGCATACCCTCGGCCGCGTTCTTACGCGATTTGCTTTACTGGCCGCGGCAGGGCCGGTGCTGTGGCTGGGGTACAACGCGATTGTCTACCGGAATCCGCTGGAGTTCGCCAACGGACCCTACTCCGCCCGCGCCATCGAGCAGAAGAGCATGCAGAGTCATCCCGGGGCACATGATCTGCCGGCCGCCTTCAGTTACTTTCTCAAGTCGGCAGAGTTGAACATGACAGAAGCAGGATGGCAGAGGCTGTGGGTAGGAGCGCTGCTGGTGGGGACGCTGATGGTTTTCTTTTTCGATCTGAGGCTGTGGCCCTTGCTGCTGCTGTGGACGCCGCTGATCTTCTATGTGCCGTCGATCGCGTATGGAGGAGTGCCGATCTATCTTCCGCCCTGGTGGCCGTTTTCCTTATACAACGCTCGTTATGGATTGGAGCTGGTTCCGGCTTTCGCTGTATTTGCCGCAATGCTTTTGCATTTCCTGTTGGCGCTGGCACGTGGCCGCGGGATGAAAACCGCAGTGGGTGTCGTCATTGCCGGACTGGTTGCGGCCAGCTACGCGTCGGTTTGGCGCGCCCAGCCGATTTGCTATCGCGAAGCCTGGGTCAACTCTGGTACCCGCATCACTCTGGAAACGGAATTGGCATCGAACCTGAGGCGGTTGCCGCACGATGCGACGCTCCTGATGTATCTCGGCGATCATGTCGGCGCCGTGCAGAGGGCGGGGATTCCGCTGCGCCAAACGATCAATGAGGGCAACCATCGCCCCTGGGCCGGCCCCTCCGACCCTGAGGGGTTGTGGGAGCGGGCGCTAGCCGATCCCCATGGATACGTCGACTACGTGATTGCCCTGGACGGCGATCCAGTCTCTAGCGATGTGCAGAAACGAGGGCTCACTTCTATGGTCGTCATTCACACGGTGGGCCAGCCGCCGGCCACCATCTATTGGACCGGCCGCTCCTCCCGGTAATCACGCGGGTTAACTGGGGGGTCGAGGAAGCGGTTCCAGCGCGGTTTTCCGGTGATAAAATCCAGCCAACTCTAGCTTTCATGCCAAGCGCTCATCAAATTTACGAAATGTTGCAGATCGAGATGAACTCGATGGTGGGGGTCTCGACCCTGCGACTGGTGGTGGCGGCAATTTTGGGGGGCTTGATTGGGCTGGAGCGCGAACTCAAGCACCGTCCTTCCGGGCTACGCACCAACCTTTTCATTTGCCTGGGAGCGGCCATGTACACGGTCCTCTCCGACGCCTTGGCGGTGGAACACATTGGAGATCACACGCGTATTGCGGCGCAGATTATTCCTGGGATTGGCTTCATTGGCGCGGGTACCATCATTCACGCCGGGCGCGATTTGGTCACGGGTATTACCTCGGCGGCGACGCTGTTTGTGGTGGCTTCGGTCGGCATGGCGGTCGGGGGCGGTTTCTATCTCACAGCCACTTTCGCCACTGGGCTCATCTTGATTTGTCTTTTTCTTCTCGGCCGCGCGGAGGAGCAATTCAGTCTCAAACTGGCGGTTCATACCTACGAAGTGGCGGGACCAAGCGCGGAGGAAATCAGCGTAGAGGTCAACCGTATCCTGGAAAGCATCCACTCCATCACGCAAAATGTCCAGATTGCCGCCACCCGGGAGCACGTGCGATTTCAGTTCGACGTGGAAGGCACTCGCAAGGAACAGCAGCAGGTTTTCCATGGGCTCCAACAGTCCCCGATTTTTGCGAGTGCGGTTTCGGTGGGGCGAGTGCAGGGCTAAATGAATCCGCCTGCCATGGTCATTCCCTTTGTAAAAGCCAGCGCCTGCGGCAACGACTTCCTGATCATTGATGGCTCACAGACGCGGGACGACCTGGCTGCACTCAGCAAGCGCCTTTGCGACCGACATCAAGGTGTCGGAGCCGACGGTGTGGAGTGGCTTTTTCCGGCATCCGATGCCGATGTGTGCGCCCGGCTTTTCAATGCCGACGGCTCGGAGGCGGAGATTTCCGGTAACGGTACCCGCTGTGTCGCCGCCTATCTTTGTGTGGAGCAAGCCAAGGAAAAGGTGGTGGTGCGGACGGGCGCTGGTTTGAAGATTTGCACCCTGACTTCGCGTAGCGAAACTCAGTATGAGTTCGAAATTGCCATGGGTGAACCGCAGGTCGGAACTGAATTGCCAGTCAGGCTGGCCTCGCGAGAGGTTCGGGGAATTCCAGTGTCCATGGGGAACCCTCACTACGTGGTTTTTGTGAAGGAGTTTGCTTCGGGATGGCAGGCGGAGGCGGCTGAGATGGGGCAGCACGGTGACTTCAAGCAGGGGATTAATGTTGAACTGGTGAGGATTGAGGATGGGGGCAATATTGCCGCCCGGTTCTATGAGCGCGGAGTGGGTGAAACGCAATCTTCCGGCACTGGTTCCTGCGCGGCCGCGGTCGCAGCCATTGCCACACAGAAAGCTAAATCGCCGGTGCGCGTGCATGCTCCTGGAGGCACGCAGACAGTGCGCTGGCATGGCGAAGTATTTCTGCGTGGACCAGCTCAGTTGATCTGCCGGGGAGAGTTTCTCCTTTAAGATTGGACTTCACATGCCGCCCACCCCGCCGAGCCCGCGCGTCAAACCACCCGCTCTCCAGCCCGGCGACACGGTTGGAATCGTCGCTCCCGCCAGCAACATTAAACGTGAGCCGCTCGATGCCGGATGTGAGGCCCTGCGCGCGCTCGGGTACGTGCCTTTCTATTTCGACTCGATTCTCGATCAAGACTGGTACTTTGCCGGATCAGTTAAGCGCCGGGCGCAGGAACTTGAAGATATGTTTCTGCGGCCCCAGGTACGCGCCATCGTGTGCGCCCGCGGAGGATACGGCGCGAATTACCTGCTCAACGCGATTGACCTGCAAAAGGTCAGGTCCCACCGAAAGATTTTCGTCGGCTACAGCGACATCACGACGCTGCTGACATACTTTGCCGACGCGGCGGGTCTGGTCACTTTCCACGGGCCGATGGTGGCGAAGGATTTCGCGCACGCTGACGGAGTGGATTTGGCATCCTGGAAAGCAGCGCTGGGCGGAGATGAGGAATGGGCGATTGATCTCACCGATGTGAAGACACTGGTCGAAGGCTCAGCCGAAGGGATTCTTTACGGCGGTTGTCTTTCGATGCTGGTGGCGTCGTTGGGCACGCCTTATGAAATCCAAACCGCTGGGACGATCTTATTTATAGAGGATGTGGCGACGCGTCCTTATCAGATCGATCGCATGTTGATGCAGTTGAAGCTGGCCGGCAAGCTGAAGGGAGTGCGGGGAATCGTTTTTGGCGAAATGCTGGACTGCGTGCAAAACCCGAAGCAAGGCTACACGCTGGAAGAAGTTGTGCTGCGTGTGGTAGGGGATTTGAAAGTGCCAGTAGCATATGGTTTGCGCTCAGGCCATGTTTCGCACGGGAATGTGACTTTGCCCGTGGGTGTGCGGGCGACGCTGACTGTGAGCAGCGGAGAAGCGAGCCTCAGGATCCTGGAACCGGCGACTTCGGTGAAAAAAGAGCCGCGCTAATCATGACCAACGGGAAACACATTCACTTGATCGGGATTTGCGGGACGGCGATGGCATCACTCGCGGGCATGCTGTCGCAGCGGGGGTTCCGCGTCACCGGATCGGACACTGCCGCTTACCCGCCGATGTCTGACTTTCTGGCCTCGCTGGGTATTCTCGTCCACCAACCATTCGCCGTGGAGAATCTCAATCCGCGACCAGACATGGTGGTGGTGGGCAACGTGGTTTCCCGCGGCAACGTCGAGTTGGAGCATGTTCTCGATCAGCGCATTCCTTTTTGCTCGTTGCCGCAGATTCTGCACGATGAATTTCTGCGCGGCAAGGAAGTGCTCGTGGTAGCCGGTACCCATGGCAAGACCACTACGACTTCGATTCTGGCCTGGATTTTTCACACGGCCGGATTGCAACCGTCGTTTCTGATCGGTGGCATCGCGGAGAACTTCGGCAGCAGCTTTCAACTGGGACAAGGCAAACACTTCATTCTGGAAGGCGACGAGTACGATACCGCATTCTTCGACAAAGGCCCGAAATTCCTGCACTACTTTCCTGACTCGGTGATCCTCACCTCGGTCGAGTTCGATCATGCCGACATCTACAAAGATCTCGACGCGGTGGAAACTGCTTTCAAGCGCCTGGTGAATCTGGTTCCTAAGCGCGGACGGATCGTCGGCTTCGATAGCGGGGAGAGCGTCGAGCGTTGCCTGGCTCGGGCGTTTTGTCCGGTGGAGCGATACGGTTCAGGCCCGCAGGCAGGGTGGCGAATCACGGATCTGCGCCTGGAACCTGCACACACCGCTTGGACAGTCCTACATGGCGGCAAGCCCTGGGCAAGTTTTGAGTTTCCGTTGGCCGGTGAATACAACGTTTGGAACGCCACTGCGGCGGCGGCGCTGGCGGCGGGGTGTGGCATTGGCACCAAGGAAATTTCCGCGGCGCTCAAGACCTTCAAGAGCGTGAAGCGCCGGCTGGAGGTTCGGGCGACCATAGACGGCGTGACCATCATTGACGATTTTGCTCATCACCCCACTGCCATTGCGGGAACCTTGAAGGCCCTGCGCTCCCGCTATCCGGGAGCGCGCTTATGGGTGATTCTCGAGCCGCGATCCAATACGCTTCGACGCAATGTTCTTCAAAATGATCTGGCCAGAAGTTTGGCGCTGGCCGATGAAGTCGTGGTGGCGGAGGTCTTCAAGTCTGAGGCAATTCCAGAAGGCGAACGTCTGGATCTGACGCGGGTTGCAGCTGAGGTACAAAAGAATGGCCGCCGGACGCGGATCGTGCCCACCGTCGACGACATCGTGCATCTGGTGGCGCCGGAACTGCGCTCTGGAGATGTGGTCGCCATTCTTTCCAACGGCGGCTTTGGGGGGATTTACGAAAAGCTGCCGGAGCGTTTGAAGTCACTCACGGCCAGCCAGGCTAAAGCCGGGAGGTAATGTGGAGGCTCAACTCAAACTGTGATCCGCACTCTTGCCATGCTGACGTTCTGGGCGCTGGCGCTGATTCCGGTGGCGCTGTTTTTCATACCCTGGTCGTTTCTGGTCGGCAACGTCGATCTGATGTACCGGGTCTTCATGTGGGGCGCGGCCGCCGGAGTACGTTTGACCGGGGTGCGAACGCGCGTCATCGGTTTGGACAAACTCGATCGCAATCGCACTTATGTGTTCATGTCGAACCACGTTTCGAACATCGACCCGGCCATCACGGTTCCGCTACTTCCGAGGCGCACTTCGGTTCTCATCAAGAGGGAACTGTTCAATATTCCAATCCTGGGCAAAGCCATGCGTATGGGATCGATGGTTCCGGTCGACCGCGGCGACCGCGACGCCGGCATCGCCGCCGTGAAGTTCGCGAGCGAGGTAGTTCGCCAGGGGATCAATATGACGATCTATGTGGAAGGTCACCGCTCGTTCGACGGCAAGCTGATCCCCTTCAAGAAAGGACCGTTCTATCTGGCGGAAGGCTGTAAGGTGCCGGTGGTACCGATTACGATTGTGGGCACACATTACGTGATGCCCAAGCAACGATTTGCGATCAAGCCCGGCCCAGTGGATGTAGTATTTCACGATCCCATTGAGCCCAAAGATTTCGGCACTCGCGACGAGTTGATGGAGGAAGTGCGGAGGGTGATCGAGAGCGGATTGCCGCCGGAGTTTCAAGGGCATTCAACCACAAAGGACACGAAGGTTCACGAAGGAAACCGGTAACTCTAGTCTTTTTTCCCCCGCACTGCTCTGGCAATCTCCGGCAGCTTGCTCAGGAGCGCCGAATACTTCAACCATACTTTATGTTCCACCGCGGGTGCCCCGCTAACAATCGCGCCCGCTTCAATGTCTCCAGCGACGCCGCTCTGCGGGGTTACGATTGCGCCGTCTCCGACTTTGCAGTGGCCCACGACACCCACTTGCCCGGTGAGAATGACTTTGTTGCCGATCTCGGTGGATCCCGCCAGGCCGACCTGCGATGCCAGCAGCGCGTCCTCGCCAATGCGTGAGCCATGGCCCACCTGCACCAAGTTGTCGATTTTTGTACCGCGTCCGATGTGGGTTTCGCCAAGGCTGGCGCGGTCGATACAGGAGTTTGCCTGGATTTCGACATCGTCTTCAATCACCACCGGCTGGGGCTGAGGAATCTTATGCCAGCGTCCGGCGTCATCTTTAGCGAAGCCGAAACCATCCGCGCCGATCACCGCGCCATTTTGCAGCAGCACGTTGTTTCCCAGGCGGCAACCTTCGCGGACAACCGCATGCGCGTGGGCGAAGAAGTTGTCACCGATCTTTGCGCCACGATAGATCACCACATGGGCCAGCAGCACCGCGTTCTTCCCAATCACGACGTCTTCACCGATCACCACGTACGGCCCCAGGTGCGCACCTGCGCCGATGCGCGCCGACGCATGCACCACGGCCGTGGGATGCACACCCGGCGCATATTTTGCCGGCTGATGAAATAGTCCAAGCGCCTTGGCGAACGCCAAATAAGGATTCTGGCTGCGCAGCATGGCCGACGGAATGGCAGGGAAGTCCTCGGCCACGATGACCGCGGCGGCTTTGGTGGTGCGGGCCGCCGCCGCGTACTTGGGATTGGCGACAAAGGTGATGTGGTGCGGCCCGGCTTCTTCAATGCCGGCTACGCCGGTGATTTCGGTGTCGGGCGAGCCATTATCCAGCCGCGCGCCCAGAGTGGAGGCGATGTGTGCAAGTTTCATGGTGATATCCCGTGGAGAGGATGGGAACCGTGATTGTAATTCAGCGGGCGGGGATGTGGTTCCGAAATGGGGGAAAAGGAGATTCAGTGGCCAGGGATGAACACGATTCGCGTTGACCGGCTTCTAGTGGCGGGTTAGCCTACAGTGGCTTGGCAAGCGTGCCCGAGCTTTCGGACACCGAGAGTTTTTCGAAGCCCCGCGATACGCGGGGCTTTGGCTTGAGTGGCAATTTGGCAGAGAAGAAATATAGCGATGAGATGGTCGGTGACGCGCTTAGGGAAGCTGGAACCCTGGTGGTTGTTTTTGCGCCCTTGTACGTTATTTTCGAGAAAAGTGATGCAGATTGGTATACCGTAGTGTCAGCGTTACTTTGTCGGAGTGGCGCTGCTGATGTTCGGCATCGAAGTTGAGAGGAGACGCCAGCTATGACCCACACCTTGCAGTTGCTCACCGTAGTTGCAGTCGGGTTTGCGCTGGCGTGCTACGGGCTTGCCAAGGGCAGGAAAGAGCGGGAAACCGATCAACATCAAAGGAACGCCGACTCCAGGCAGCAGCCGCTGTCGCCCGATCAGAAGAAAACCCCCGGACTACTTGCGCGTTGAGCTCCAACGCGGCGGTTCGACAATCGCGAGAACCCGTTTCTGTTCCGTGACACCATGCTTCGACTCATTGATTCGGACAACCTCGAATGTAAGGAGCTCAAGAAAAAGCCGCCTGGCATCCTCAAGGGCAGACCGTCGGTTTTATGTTGGGAAACTCTATCTTTAGGTTAGCCGTTTTGCATTGCAGCACGGTTTTCTGCGCCGTACGATCTACCACTTGAGTATAAAAGTCCGGGAAGGCATCAGGCCCAGTCGGATGAACATCAAGGATTATCTCGAAGTCTGCATCCCGAGATTGAATCTCAAATTGCAGGCTTTCCTCTTTCAGCGCGGTTAGAGATGCCTTCCACACGACCGTAGGAGGAAACGTATTCGTTGTCGCCGGGCGCGGGTCTATCTCGTCAAAGTGGGTTGTGGCACCGCCTGCGAGGCCATTCAGTAAGACTACGTCGACGTTGAAAAGTGGCCTCTTGAGTTGTGACGGAATGATGAAATATTCTCTTTCGCCTTGTGCATTCACGAGACCCGGACGTACAAATACGAAGCCCGTCCGACTAGTGAACGTGGGCGCTGTATCGCTTTGGCAGTAGTGCCACACGATCTCCTCTTTTGAGTATTGCCGCTTTGGAAGTGGCTGCAACCAACGGCAGTCGACAGCCGTATCCTCAACCCCGTGCTGGTCTTTCCAGATGGCCCATGAGGCAATGTAAAGTCGAACACTTCCATCGAATAGCCCGTCCGCTTGATGCTCCGAAAGTGGATCGGTGAGCGCCGTGCCCCAAGGGCCGTCCCCCGCGCCGACTACTGGCACGCCTTTAACTTGTCCGGCGTGGTACTCCGCCTTTTGCTCTTGGATTTCTTTTTTGAATGCGGCGATAACCTTAGCATCGAGGCTGTCAACGTTCTCACTCCGACATTCCTCCAAGTAAACACGCGAGAATCCGTATGCTTCAAAGACCCGCTCTGGGCCTGGATTTTGTGAACGGACGTTCCCGCCCCACTTTTTGCCTGTTCCTACTATCGAATACTGTTGCAGTATTTCTGGTTTCTCAATCTGTAGAAAGGCCGATGCATGAAGGGATCTATTCCTTGGCACTGGCTTCGATTTGGGGCTTACAGGCTCCATTGGTGTGGGAACGGGCATGGGTGTAGTAGGTGCTGGTTGAGGTGGCGACACCGCCTCGGAACGTACCGCTGCGTTTTCTGGCCTAATAACAAAGCCGAGCCAAATCAGTAAGCCGGTCAAGATTAAGAGAGCCGTTGCCTTGCGCCATGGGCGATCCTCTATCCACCAAAAGTTGAGGGTCGGATGAACGAGGAATGCCCATATCAGCACGATACATCCGATGATGACGGGCTCCGTTTTTGGAAGCAGGTATAGCAATATTCCTACCGCCGTTGCGAGGAGACCGAGCCAACGGTCAATAGGCTTATTCCTCGGCGAATTCCTCTCTTCAACCATCGCGCACACCTCCACATTGATCTCCGAGTATTTTCCCGATGGAGAAAATACAAACAGGGGATCATGCTAGACGCCGAGATGGTACTCCGATCACTATCTCGCGTCAAATGCATAATCCCGACCATTTATTGCTTGTTTACAGTAACTTACATCGTTGTGCGGAGACAATTAATACATAATGCCCACACATTCATGGCATAATGTCCCTATGCAACCACATCCGGCAACCTCGCTTTCCACAGCCCACCAACTCTCCGACTTTCTCCGCGAATGGCTGGGCGGACGCATTGGATCGGAACTGGAACTGGCATCTCTTGCCGAGCGCGGCCTGCCGCTGACTACCGTCAATCGCATGACCCGGCACGGGCTCACTCGCGACGAAGTGCATGCGCTGGTGATTCATCGGCGGACGTTCAAGCATCGCAAGGCCAGCCGGCAGAAGTTGTCGAAGGAAGAATCGGACCGTGCCATCCGCACGGCGCGCATTCTAGCGCGCGCGCAGGCTACTCTGGGCGATGCCGCGTCGGCACTTAGTTGGGTGCGCGAACCTAAGACACGGTTCGAGGGCAAGACGCCGATTCAGATGATGTCCACCGAAACCGGCGGCCGCTTAGTGGAAGAGATGCTGGTGCAGATCGACGAAGGAATGTTTGCCTGAGTGTTTCTCTGGAGAATCAGCAACCACGAGACGCTGGATGGACGCGGCGGTCTGTTGGCCTCAGCGCGCTGGCATACCCGCGGACGGC
>JBKQLO010000058.1:0-24723 GCA_052147055.1 Terriglobales bacterium | reverse complement strand
TGGTGGATTTGAACCTAGGGTGTCCGGCGAAGAAGGTGGTGAAGTGCAATGGGGGGTCCGGGTTGCTGCGGGATTTGCCGGCGATTGGGCGCATCTTTGAAGCGGTTCGCGGGGCGGTGACGATTCCCTTCACGGTGAAGTTCCGCGCGGGATGGAATGACGAGGAGATTGTTTGCGTTGAGTTGGCCAAGCTCGCTGAGCAGTGCGGATTGTGTGCCGTGGCTTTACACGCCCGTACCAGGGAGCAGGGTTACAGCGGGCAGGCACGCTGGGATTGGATTGCGGCGGTGAAGGACGCGGTGAAGATTCCGGTGATTGGGAACGGGGACATTCGGACGCCGGAGGATGCCTGCGCCATGGTGGGGCAGACGGGATGCGATGCGGTGATGATTGGGCGGACGGCGCCGTCGAATCCGTGGATCTTCCGGCAGATTGAGCAGTATTGTGCGGACGGACGATACGACGAGCCCAGCGAGGGCGATCGCTATCAGATGATCCGGACGTATTTCAGCATGTTGATCGAGGAAGACCTGCCGGATGCAGTCGGCAAGATGAAGCAGTTTGCTTCCTGGTTCACGCATGGAGTTCCGGGCGGGGCCGGGCTGCGTAAGGCGATTTATGAGTCGAAGAGTGCGGTGGAGATTTTGGGGAGGGTGGAGGAGTTTTTTGAAGCGAGGCTGTGTGGCGCCGGGGTTGTTGTCAACACAGCCTGAGAAGTGCCGGGGATTGTAACCTGGTCAGAGGCATCCATGCGTGAAGTCTTCCTTGGCGACTCGTACGACCTTGTAAAGCGGTTCTGGCGTGAATCCCTCGACTCGATTGGCCCGCTCTACGCTCATCCGAGATTCATCCCTCTTTCAATCCGTAAGCAATTTACGGCCGTTACAACCATTCCGATCCTCGGCACGCTGCCAAAAGGCCATTTTGGTATTCTGCTCGATCCTGACACGGGGGTTCCGCTTCCATCCAAGCAGGCGGTTCGTCGGACTGCAAAACACGCTCCGTTGACGTTCATCGTCGGCCTCAACGTGGAGATGCGTCCTGATTACTTGATCTGCTTTGACCAGAGCTACCACCGCCTCCATGAGCTCGATAAGGGAAGCAAGCAAAGAGCTGAAAAAGGAAAGTTCTTGGCACAAAAAGGGCTATCGTCGTTCTACTATGTGTCCCACGCTCCGTTTCTCTTCGTGGCGTCACAACCGCTGATCCTTAGGAACATTCTTGATCGACTGGTCTCGCTGGGCATTCCCAAAGACAGGCTGGAGCTTCCCGACCTTTTGGCGGCCTGACAACGGTGCCAAGCCCTGCCGAGCTGCGCTCGGCCTGGACGGGCGATGCGCCCGTCCCTACACAGAACCATGCCGCCATCCCTTCACCGCATCGTTGGCGACTCTGGCACGGCAGCCCCGTCGGCGCGCGCATCTGACGCTCCGTAGTTTACTTTGGCGTTCGAGTCGTGAAGGACGGCCTGGCCGCGGCCCATGGCGGTGGAGTATTCGTGGCGCACGTCGAGTTCATGTCCCATGGCGGTGAGTTTTTGGCGTACTTCTGGTGGCACTCGGGACTCGATCACGATGTTGCAGCCACGGTCTTCGCTGACGGTGAAACGGGCGTTCTCCATCGCTTCCTGGATGTTCATGCCGTAGTCGACTACGTTGGAGACGAATTGCGCGTGGGCCAGCGGCTGGTTGGCTCCTCCCATGATGCCGAAGCCGATGTGCTGATCGCCGTGCTCCATGAACGCCGGGATGATGGTGTGGAAGGGGCGCTTGCGCGGGGCTAGGGCGTTGGGAGATGCGGGGTCGAGCGAGAACAGCGCGCCACGATCTTGCAGGACGAATCCCATGCCGCGCACTACGATGCCTGATCCGAACGCTTCATAGTTGCTTTGAATCAACGAGACGATGTTGCCCTCGCGATCGACGACTGACAAGTAAGTGGTGTCGCTGGTGGGCGGCGCTCCGGCGGCGACCTCGCAGTTGGCTTTGGCGGGATTGATCTGCTGCGCGCGCTGGCGGGCGTATTCCTTCGAGAGCATTCCCTTGACTGGGACTTTGGCGAATCTTGGATCAGCGTTGTAGCGGCCGAGATCGGCGTAAGCGAGCTTCATGGCTTCGATCTTCTTATGCAGTTCGGCAGTGCTGAGCGGGCCGTCGGGCGATGGCGGAGATGTTTCCATGAGGTTCAGCATTTCGAGGGCGGCCATGCCTTGTCCGTTGGGAGGAAGTTCGTAGATGGTCCAGTTGCGATAGGTGGTTGAAATGGGCTCGACCCATTCTGGGGAAAAGTCGGCGAGATCGTCGGCGGCCATGGTTCCACCTAGACTTTGAGAGGTGCTCAGTATGGCGTGGGCAATTTCGCCTTTGTAAAAGGTGGCCGCACCGTTCTGCGCTAGTAGGCGCAGGGTTTTTGCGAGATCGGGATTCTGGAAGATCTGTCCGACGGCCGGCGGTTTGCCATTGGGCAGAAAGACGCGGCGGCCTTCGGGATCTTTGGCGATCCAGTCGGCGGCGTCGGCCCAATAAGACTGAATGATTTCAGGAACGGGGTAGCCGTCTTGGGCGTAGAAAATTGCGGATTGGAAAAGATCTTTCCAGGCGAGGCGGCCGAAGCGCTCGTGGAGCGCTTGCCAGCCGGCTACCGCACCAGGAACGGTGACGGAGTCGATGCCGCCGAGCGGCATGGCGGTGGCGTCTTTTGCTTTCACGTGCGCGATGGTCAGGCCGCGTGGGGCCCATCCGCTGGCGTTGAGGCCGTAGAGCTTGCCGGTTTTGGCGTCCCAGTAGATGGCGAAGAGATCGCCGCCCATGCCGTTCATCATGGGCTCGGTCACGCCGAGTGTGGCGTTGGCGGCGATGGCGGCATCGACGGCGGAGCCTCCACGCTCGAGGATCTGCGAACCTGCTACCGAAGCTTGCACGTGGCTGGTGGCGACGATGCCGAAGCGAGTGACGACCATGGAGCGGGCGCTGGCGCGGTCTTGGGCGGACATGGAGGATGTGAGCAGCAGAGCGAGTGCAATCCGAATCGAAAGGTTCATGCTACACCTGTGAGGAGGTATTGTAGTTCTGTTTGATCGTCCCACGGAGACGATGTTTCGAAGAAACTGGGAACCAGTTCTCAGATCTCAGTTGCCAGTTCTCAGATTGGGCACCCGCAGTCCGGCAGAATCGCAACCACAGAGGACACAGAGGATCACAGGGAAATTGAAAAGCAGTTCTCAGACAGCTTTGATCGCCACCATCTTTTCTTTCTCGTCTTTCTCTACGTAAGCCCAGGGCGTGTTGGGATCGTGGGTGAAGAGGGTCAGCCATTTCTCGGGGATGGCCTGGGCGTAGTAACGCTTTTTGTTGGCGATGGTTTCGAGTGGGAACAGATCGAAAGACATGCCCCAGGTTAAGTCGAGATGCCAGGTGGTGGGGATGAGATCGGAAATGTAGCAGGCGGTTTTGCCGGCACTGCGGAGGATTACAGCCTGCATGTGGCGAGTGTGGCCGGGGAAGACGGCGACGGAGATGCCGGGGACGATCTCCTGATCGGCTTTCAGGAGCTGCATTTGGCCGTTGGCGACTAGTGGGTCGTAGTTGGCGCTGATGTAGCTGATGGCGTCGCGCTCGCTGGGCTTTTGCGCGTATTGCCACTCGCCTTCCTGAGCGTAATATTTTGCGCGGGGGAACGTGGGCACGACGGTTGAGCCGCGGAGGACGGTGTTCCATCCGCAGTGGTCGAAGTGGAGATGAGTGTTGATGACGATGTCGATGTCTTCGGGCGCGATTTTGGTGGCGGCGAGGTTATCTAGTAGTTTTGCGGGCTGACCGTAGATTTTGGTCATCCTCTCGGTCAGCTTGTTGCCGATGCCGGTTTCGATCAGGATGGTTTTATCGCCGGTGCGGACGACGATGGAGTTCAATCCCGTGGGGACGAGGTTGCGGTCGTCGGGAGCGACCTTCTTTTGCCAGAGGGATTTGGGGATGACGCCGAAGAAAGAGCCGCCGTCGAGGTTGTAGGTGCCGTCGGAGATGGCGGTGAGTTCGAAGTTGCCGAGAGTGAGGCGGTGCATGGGATTAGTTTCCCACATTCTATTGTGGGGCGTGGCGGGCCAGGACGCCCGTCCTCCATAGATACTTTTAACCACGAAGGACACTAAGGTGCACAAAGGAAAACCCGGGCCACGGATTTGCGCGGATTCAGGAACCTTTAACCGCAAAGATCGCTAAGAACGGCCGCAAAGGCCGCAAAGAAAACCGGGATCCAGACGGCTAGGACGCGGCGGCTTCAGTCATTTGTTCATTTCAGTTCCCGCAGGAAGTGGTCCTCGATCAGATGGAAAAGATGAGTTTGATCGGTGGCGCCGGCGATGCTGTGGGTCTTGTTGGGATAGGCCATGAAGCGGAACTGCTTGCCGGCTTCGACCAGAGCTTCCACCATCTGAATGCTGTTCTGGAAATGAACGTTGTCGTCGCTGGTGCCGTGCAGGAGCAGCAACGATCCGTGGAGCTTGTCGGCGACTTTGGCGAGATCGAGGTCGTTATAGCTGGTGGTGGTTTTGTCGGTAGGCAGGGCGTTGTAGCGTTCGGTGTAGATGGAATCGTAGTCACGCCAACTGGTGACGGGAGAAACCGCGGCACCAGCTTTGAAGGCGTCGGAATGGGTCATGGCGTAAAGGGTCATGGATGCGCCATTGCTCCATCCCCAAATGCCGACGCGGGAGCGGTCGAGCTGCGGATATTGGGCGAAGAGCTGGTCGAGGGCGGCGAGCTGGTCTTGCAGTTCGATGGCACCGAACTGATGGCGGACGGCAGTCTGGAATTTGCGATTGCGCGCGGGGGTGCCGCGATTGTCCACGGTAAAGATGGCGAAGCCTTCACGGGCGAGAATTTGATGAAAGAGGCCGGAGGAGCCGGACCAGTCCTGGATCCAAGTGTTCTGAACCAGCTGGGCGGCGGGGCCGCCGTAGATGTTTACGATCAGCGGAATCTTGCTGGTGGCGGCGCTGGTGGGTGGAAGCAGGAGTTCGCCGTAGAGGGTGGTGCCGTCGCTGGCCTTGAATTCGAGGAACTGGGGTGGGGTCAGGCCATAGGCATCGAGATTTCGCGAATTCCAGACCCGGGTGCAGGCTCCAGCGGAGTCGCAGGCGGAAAGACGCGGCGGGGTCATGAGAGCGGAGAATTGGTCAAAGTAGTGCTTGGCGTCGTCGGCGAAAGTGGTGGCGTGAGTGCCGTCTTCGCGGGAGACACGTTGTAGTCCGGAGCCGTCGAGCTTCACCGAGTAGAGCTGGCGCTGGCGGGGATCATCTTTGTTGCAGAGGAAGTAGAGCAGACCGGCGGTCTCGTCGAGGCCCTCGACACCGAGCATTTCGAAGTCGCCGTGAGTAAGCTGGCGTTCGAGGCGGGCGTCGGAAGCGAGTGGCTTCTCCTTGTCGAAGCTGTACAAATAGAGTTGCGTGGTGCCGTCGCGCCAACTGGACCAGAGGAAGCGGTCTCCTGATTTCAGGACTTTGAAATCGTCGTTGACGTAGACCCAGGCGTCGGGAGCGGCCTCGGTCAATACCTTGCGCGAATGACCGGATTGCGTGTCTACAAAATAGAGGTCCAGGGTGTCCTGGGCGCGATTGAGGACCTGGGCCCAGAGCAATCCGTCGCTCACCCAGCCAAAGCGTGGAATGTAGATGTCGGAATCCTTGGTCAGGGAAATCCATCTTGGCTTACCGCCGGAGGAGCCGACGACTCCCAGGCGCACGACGGGGTTGGGATCACCGGCCTTGGGATATTTCTCCATGTCGACAGTTGGGTGCGTGGGCAGCCAGTTGACGATGGGGTAAGCGGGCACTTTGGATTCATCCATCTGAAGGAAAACGATGTCGTGGCCGTCGGGGGACCAGAAATAGTTGCTGCGGACCGAAAGTTCTTCGGCATACACCCAGTCGACCTCACCATTGAGCAGGTTTTCATCTTTCTCTTCCTTCTCGCCGTCGTGAGTCAGTTGGAGTTCGGCATCGGTCGGAGGATGGTTGAGGAGCGAGCGGACATGGAGATTGTGCTTGCGGAGGTAGGCGAGTCTGTTGCCGTCGGGTGAAAACTTGGGGTCACCGGACGAGTCGGGCGAGGAGCTGAGCAGGACTGCGGTTCCGTTGGCGATGGTGTAGAGCCAGAGTTGTCCGAGAGAGTTGAAGATCAGATGCTTGGAATCGGGCGCCCACTGGTAGGGTTCGACGTGGTAGCGGGTGATACGCTCGCGCTCGCGATCATCTTTCAGGCGGTTCAGAGGCGGAGACAATTTGGCGAGCCGGGCTTCGGTGACCAGAAGGTTCTTTTGGCCGGTGGCAGCGTTCACAGTCCAGAGTTCACCGTGTTCGCCGGAGTCGTCGCGCTGGATGAAGGAGAGGGTGGTGTTGTCGGGCGCCCATTGAATGGATTCTGGAGATCGGCCGGTGATGCCGCCCTCGGCGAAAGCGGATTCGATGGTGAGGAGCTTTTGCGGGAAAGACTGCGCGTAAGCGAGTGGAAGCAATAGCGAAATGGCGAGCAGCAAGAGGCAAAAACGTTTCACGAAGAGTCTCCCAATGAGCATTGTGACCGGGAAAGAAGTGTACAACGGCAGGTCACAACCATTCACTACAGAGGCACAGAGGAAAGGCCCAACCGCTTTAACCACAAAGGACACTAAGGTACACAAAGGAACCTTACGACACTAGGCACAGGGGGGCCCCAAGGCTGAACTGGGGCAGGGCAGGCGGGCCAAGCGTGCTAAAATCAGGCTCAGAGAGATGGTCCCCGACATCCAGAACCTCATTGAATTGCAACGTGCCGACCGGGAGATCCTGCGTCTAAAGGAGGAGATTGCCGCTTTGCCCAAGCGGGTGGCGGCGATTGAGGAGAGGCTGGCGGGAACCAAGGCAGGGTTGGAGAAAGTCAAGACTGCGGTAAAAGCGGATGAGGCTGCGCGGCGCAAGTATGAGACCGCGATCCAGGAATCGCAGCAGAAGATCTCCAAGTACCGCGACCAATCGCTCGAAGTGAAGACCAACGAGCAGTACAAGGCGTTGATGCACGAGATCCAGTTCGCGGAACAGGACATTCGCGCGAACGAAGACAAGATTCTGGAACTGATGGTGAATGCCGAGGCCCGGGAGAAAGACGTGAAGGCGGCCGAGGCCAAATTGAAGGCCGAGACAGCCGAGATTGAAGAGGAGAAGATTCAGGCACGCGAGCGCACCGCAGAAGATGAGAAGCAGATGGTGGAATGGAACGGCAAGCGGGAAAGCGCGCGGAGCGGAGTGAATCCCGATGTGCTACGCCAGTACGACCGGGTGGGCAAGTACCGCGGCACCGGCATTTCAGAAGTAAGAGACCAGAAATGCATGGCCTGCCAGGTGATGTTGCGACCGCAGACTTACAACGAAGTGCGATCGGATAAACTCGTCAGCTGCGAGTCCTGTCAGCGGATTCTCTATTACGATCCCAGCCACGACCACCCGGCGATGGCGACCAGGAAGCGGCGGGCGCATCCCAAGATCGAGGCCAGCCAGGCGTGGTATTACCGGGCGACGCACGGCGAAGAAGGCGAAGTGTTTCTGGTATTCGTGAACCACGGAGCGGAATCGAGCCGTCGAATCTACGATGGGGCCAGCGGGCGAAAAGTTGGAGAGACGCTGCTGCGGGAAGGCGCGTATCGCTTGGCATTCCCGGAAGAGCTGACTGATGCGATCCGCCTGAATGGGAGTTGGGCAGAGTCCGAGATTGATGAGTGGGGCGCTGAACTGCCTACCGCGACGCTGGATGCGCTGCACCGGGACTTGAATCTGGCGCGGACGGAAGCGGCGAATCCCCCCAAGCGCTCGAAAGAAGAAGCGGTTACAGCGGAGCATCCGGCGGCAAGTTAGATTGCAAGCGCTGAAGCGCCGCTCCACCCAAAACACTTTTTCTGCGGTCGGTTAGTATCTGTTCATGCCATCCCCTGTCTTAAAGCCCGGCAATTCGCCGGATTTTCCCAAGATCAAGATTTCGGCGCGCGGCGCCAAGCGGATCCAAGATGGCCACGTATGGGTCTATCGGTCGGATGTTGCGGCGGCTGATGGAGTGGCTCCGGGCGCCATGGTGGGGGTGGTGGACGAGCGCGGAAAGTTCCTGGGTACGGCCTTTTACAGCAGTTCGTCGCAGATTGCCCTGCGCTTGATTTCCAAGGAGGCCGTAGGAGATTTGAAGGAGCTGCTGCGGGAGCGGATTCGGTCTGCGATCGGGTATCGCGAGCGGGTGGTGCGCGATGCAGACGCTTACCGGGTGGTGTTCAGCGAAGCCGACTTTCTGCCGGGATTGATTGTGGATCGCTACAACGATTTGCTGTCGTTTCAAGTACTGACGCAAGGGACGGACGCGGAGCCGGTCCGGGAGACAGTTCTCGCAGAGCTGACTGAGCAACTGCATCCCGCGGCGATTGGCGAAAGAGTAGAACCCAAGATTCGGGAGCTGGAGCAGTTGCCGGCGCGCACCTCCGGACTGGTGCAGGGCGAGAAAAGCAGCACGATATTTTCCATGAACGGCGTACGGTTTCACTACGACGTCAAGGAAGGGCAGAAGACCGGAGCTTTCCTGGACCAGAGAGAGAATTATGCGGCGGCGGCGCAGTACGCGCGGGGTGAGGCGCTGGACGTTTTCTGTTATCACGGCGGGTTCGCTCTGCACTTGGCGCAGGCCGGTTGCAAAGTCGCCGGGGTGGACAGCTCACGGCCCGCGCTCGAGGTCGCGGACCGCAACGCGGGACTCAACGGCAGGGAAATCGAGTGGATCGAGGGCAACGCATTCGATGTGCTGCGGGACTATCAGAAGAGTGGGCAGCGGTATGACACTGTCGTGGTCGATCCTCCGGCCTTCGCCAAGAGCAAACGTGAGCTGGAGACGGCGCTGCGGGGATACAAAGAGCTGAATCTGCGGGCGCTGAAGATGCTGCGACGGGGAGGGATTCTGGTGACCTGCTCCTGTTCCTACCATGTAAGCGCGGCGGAGTTCCTCGGAGTAGTGGCGGAGGCTGCCCACGATGCCCATCGAGAGCTACGGATCCTGGAGAACCGGACGCAGGCCAAAGACCACCCGATACTGGCAAACGTGCCGGAAACGGGATACTTGAAGTGCATAATAGTGTATGTAAGAAATTGAAATATAACAATATATTGTACATTGACAATCAAACACTCATGTTTTATGATTACTTCATACTAATAACGGCATCCAAGACCTTTGGACCTGGCCGTTGAGATTTCTTAGGAGGAATCAGTCATGACTGTAATTACCCGTTGGGATCCATTCCGTGAGTTCAGCACTCTACAGGATCGGCTGGGCCGGCTGTTTCAACAGTCGGTCGGTGACGGCCGCGAGGAAGACCTGACTACCAGCAGCTTCGCGCCGGCGGTCGATGTATACGAAGACGATCAGCATGTGACGCTGAAGATCGAAGTACCGGGGATCGACGAGAAAGACATCGATGTCCGGCTGGAGAACAACACACTCACCGTGCATGGCGAGCGCAAGCTGGAAAAGGAAGAGAAGGAAGAGAACTATCGGCGGGTGGAGCGGCAGTATGGCAGCTTTACGCGGTCGTTCACACTGCCTAACACGGTAGATGCAGAGAGCGTTTCTGCCCAGTACGACAAAGGCGTGTTGAAGATCAAGCTGGCCAAAAAGGCCGAAGCCAAGCCGAAGCAGATCAAAATCAGCGTCGGCAGCGAGAAGACGCTGGAAGGCAAAGGCAAGGCAGCGTAAACAGGCTGCGTCCGGTCGAGCGCAAGCTCGACGGGTTAGGATGGGAGGCGGCAGAGGTGGCCGCCTCCCATATCTTTTTTTATAGCTTGGCCTGGCACGGCCATTGGTTCACAATCATTGGGTGAAAGAGACACTCGAAATCATTAACCAGATGCAAGCCGATGGGGTGATTGGCAAGTACGCGATCGGCGGAGCGGTTGGCGCCACCCTGTACCTGGAACCCGCATCGACGCTTGACGTGGATATATTTGCGGTAATTCCGACGTCGTCCGACAGCCCTTTGCTCAGCTTGACGCCAATCTACGAGTATCTGAAAGCGCGTGGGGGTGTGATCGAATACGAACATGTAAAGATTGCTGGCTGGCCGGTGCAATTTCTCCCTCCCAGCAACGAATTGGAGCAGGAGGCAGTGGCTGAAGCGGTTGAGACTACTGTGGAGGGTGTCCCGACCTGGGTCATGTCAGCTGAACACTTGGTTGCAATTGCTTTGCGAACAGGCAGGTCGAAAGACTACATTCGCGTCTTGCAATTTATCGAGCAGGATGCGCTGGATCAAGAGAAGCTGCACGCAATTCTGGAACGTCATGGGTTGACGTCGAAGTGGCAGCAGTTCCAGGACAAGTATTTAGGGGGCACAAATGAGTAAAACGGAAATGCGTAGACAGTTGGCGGGGCTCAGCTTTTCAGAGAAAGTCAAAATCCTCGAAAAACTCCGCGACCGCAGCCTGGCCCTGGCGGCTAGTGGGCTGAGGTCGCAGTCGGCGGAAGGCGCTCGCAAGAAGGCGGACAAGGGGAGCAAAGGTTAGAGGCAAGGCGGGAAGGCACCGTGCACCAGTTCGTAGCGTGGCTTTCATCGAATGCGGCAACTCTCGGAATCTTGGGAGCTGCCGTAGCCTTTATCTGGTCGACCATTCAGCAGGTAACTCAACGTAAGGCTGAGGCACGTGAACGAGCGTTCCAAGCCTTTCACAAGCTCGTCAAGGAGCTTTCACAGCCTGAGGATGGGAGAGTTTGGATAGAGAGACTGTGCGCCGTCGTTTTCGAGTTACGCAACTTCCCTCTTTATTACCGAATTCACGGAACGTATGTTCATAAGCTTCAAGAAACGAATGGACACCGACCCAGACCCAAACTGGCCTGGACGACTTGCCATTGAGGAGATAGACCTCACTCTCAAACACATTCAACAGAGGAAGAAATAGTCCGTCGAAGCATTGCCAGCACACAGAAAATACATAGATCCTCCGCTTCGCTGAGGATGACAATAGGTAGGAAAAGGGGAATATGGCAATTCGTTGGGACAAATTTACGGTGAAGGCGCAGGAGGCAGTGCAGCGGGCGAATGAATTGGCCTCGGAGCATGGCAATGCGGAGTTGCTGCCGCTGCATGTGCTGGCGGCGTTGCTCGAAGACAAAGAGGGCATTGTGCCGCCGGTGCTGGAGAAGATTGGCATTGGGCCGCAGGCGGTGCTGAATGATGTTTACAGTGAAATCGATCGCTTGCCCAAGGTTTCGGGGGAAGGCGCACAGGCGACGATGTCGCCGGCGGTCAACCAACTGCTGGAGCGAGCTTTCAAAGAAGCCGCGAACTTCAAGGACGAATACGTTTCGACCGAGCATCTGCTGCTGGCGGCCACGCAGGGCAAGCGCAACCCAGCGCAGGAGATTTTGGCGCGCCACGGGGCGACCAATGACGCGATTCTGAAGGCATTGACCGCAGTGCGTGGTTCGCAGAAGGTGACTGACCAGAATCCGGAGGCCAAGTATCAGGCGCTGGAGCGCTATGCGCGAGATCTGACGGAGCAGGCGCGGCGGGGGAAGCTGGATCCGGTGATTGGGCGGGATGAGGAAGTTCGCCGAGTAGTGCAGGTGCTTTCGCGGCGGACGAAGAATAATCCGGTGTTGATTGGAGAGCCGGGGGTGGGAAAGACGGCGATTGTGGAGGGTCTGGCGCAGCGAATTATTTCCGGTGATGTGCCTGAGGCGCTGAAGAACAAGCGCGTGGTCGCGCTCGATTTGGGAGCGATGCTGGCGGGGGCGAAGTATCGCGGAGAATTTGAAGACCGGTTGAAGGCGGTACTGAAAGAGATTGAAGATTCGGCGGGGCAGGTGATTTTGTTCATCGACGAACTGCACACGCTGGTGGGAGCGGGCGCGGCCGAGGGGGCGATTGATGCGTCCAACATGTTGAAGCCGGCGCTGGCACGGGGCGAGCTGCGCGCCATCGGGGCCACCACGCTCAACGAATATCGCAAGTACATCGAAAAGGACGCTGCCCTGGAGCGCCGTTTCCAGATCGTGTTCGTGGGTGAGCCGAATGTCGAGGATACGATTGCGATCCTGCGGGGGCTAAAAGAGCGGTACGAAGTTCACCATGGGGTGAGGATCAAGGATTCGGCGATTGTGGCGGCGGCAACTTTGTCGCATCGCTATATTTCCGACCGCTTCTTGCCGGACAAGGTGATCGACCTGATGGATGAGGCGGCAGCATCGTTGCGTATCCAGATTGATTCCCTGCCGACGGAGATTGATCAACTCGAACGTCGCGCTACACACATGGAGATCGAGCGGCAGGCTCTTAAGAAAGAAGATGACGCGAACTCGCGGGACCGGCTCAAGGTGATCGACAAAGAGCTGGCGGAGATTCGCGAGAAGTCGACTGCGTTGAAGGCGAATTGGAAGAAGGAAAAAGACCTGATTGCGCGATCGCGGGCGCTGAAGGAAAAGATTGAGCAGTTGAAGATCGAGGAGCAGGCGGAAGAGCGCAAAGGGAATTTGCAGCGGGTGGCGGAAATTCGGTATGGGTTGCTGCGGCAGGCGGAAGAGGAGCTGGCAAAGCTCTCGGTGCAGATCGACGGAAAAGCGACGGGCGGGGACACCCGTCGTCCACGAATGTTGAAGGAGGAAGTGGACGAAGAGGACATTGCTCGCATTGTGTCGAAGTGGACCGGGATTCCGGTATCGAAAATGCTGGAGGGCGAGGTCAAGAAGCTGGTCAAGATGGAAGACCGGCTGCGGCAGCGGGTGGTGGGGCAGGACGCGGCGCTGGAGCGGGTGGCAAATGCCATCCGGCGATCGCGCGCGGGGTTGAGCGATCCCAAGCGACCGATTGGGTCTTTCATATTCCTAGGGCCGACGGGCGTGGGCAAGACCGAGCTAGCGCGGGCGCTGGCGGAATTTTTGTTTGACGATGAACATGCATTGGTGCGCATCGACATGTCCGAGTACATGGAGAAGCACGCGGTGTCGCGGCTGATTGGCGCGCCTCCGGGATACGTGGGCTATGAAGAGGGCGGACAACTGACCGAGCAGGTGCGGCGGCGGCCTTATGCCGTGGTGTTGTTCGATGAGATCGAGAAAGCGCATCCGGACGTGTTCAACGTGCTGCTGCAGATGATGGATGATGGACGGCTGACGGATGGCAAGGGCCGAACGGTGGACTTCAAGAACGCGGTCATCATTATGACCTCGAACCTGGGATCTTCTTTCTTGCAAGCTGAGGGATTGCGCTCGGAAACAGAATTTGAGGAAGCCTCGAAGCAGGTCATGAACGCGTTGCACGGACACTTTAAGCCGGAGTTCTTGAACCGGGTGGATGACATCATTATTTTCAGGCCACTGGGGAAAGAGCAGTTGGTGAAGATCATCGAGCTGCGCCTCGAAGATGTGCGGCGGTTGCTGGCGGATAGGAAGATTTCGCTGGAACTGACGGACGCGGCCAAGGACTTGTTATTCACGGAAGGCTTTGATCCTAACTTCGGAGCGCGGCCCTTGAAGCGGGCGATTCAGAAGCTGGTGCAGGATCCGCTGGCGCTGAAGATTCTGGATGGCGAGGTGCTGCATGGGGACCATGTGATTGTGGATGCCGACAAGCGGGCGGGGAAGATGGTGATCCAGGTCAGCCGGCACGCGGCAGTCAAGGAGACAGCGAAAGCAAAGGCTTAAACCGGCCACGGATTTACACGGATTCGCACGGATAAGGCAAACTCCTATTGCCGCAGATCTACGCTGATCAACGCTGATTTAGAATAGGTCTGTGCTGCAATTCACTGAACATTTCGATGTAGTCGTAGTGGGCGCTGGTCATGCTGGCTGTGAGGCGGCCATGGCGGCGGCGCGCATGGGGTTGAAGACTGCGCTGTACACGCTGAACGTCGATTTGATTGCGCAGATGTCGTGCAACCCGGCGATCGGTGGGATCGCCAAGGGACATCTGGTGCGTGAAGTGGATGCGCTGGGCGGAATCATGGGCGAAATTACCGACGCGGTCGGCATCCAGTTTCGCTTGCTGAACACTTCGCGCGGGCCGGCAGTTTGGTCGCCCCGCGCGCAGTGCGACAAGCAGGCTTACCGGCTGAAGATGCGGGAGGTGCTGGAGTCGCAGCCGAATTTGAAGATCAAGCAGGCGGAAGTGGCGGGTCTGATTCTGGAGAGCACTCAGCATTCAGCACTCAGCACTCAGCCCAGCAGTAGCCCGGAAGACCGCGTCTGTCTCGGCGTCAGGCTGCGCGACGGGCGGAGCGTTGGTGCTGCGACGGTCATCGTCACTACCGGGACGTTTCTTAATGGGTTGATTCATTGTGGCGAACAGCAGTATCCGGCGGGACGGTCGGGTGAAGCGGCGGCGGTTCTGCTGGGAGAAGCTTTGAAGCAACTGGGGCTGCGAGGTTGCCGGTTGAAGACAGGAACGCCGCCGCGACTGGATGGGCGGACGATTGACTGGTCGCGATTTCAGGTGCAGGCGGGCGATGTTGATCCAACGCCGTTCAGTTTTCGCACCCGGCGGGTGGCACACCACGACTCGCAAGTTCCCTGCTACATTGCCTGGACTACGCCGGAGACGCAGCGCATTATTCGTGAGAATGTGCACCGGTCGCCGATGTACAGCGGACAGATTCAGTCGATTGGGCCGAGGTATTGTCCGTCGATTGAAGACAAGATCGTCAAGTTTCCGGACAAGACTACGCACCAGCTTTTTCTCGAGCCCGAGGGGCTGAACACACACGAAATTTATGTGAATGGCATGAGCACCTCGCTGCCGGTTGAGGTGCAACTGGAGATTCTGAAGTCGATTCCGGGGTTAGAGACGGCGGAGATGCTGCGCCCTGGGTATGCGATTGAGTACGACTCGATTGATCCGACGGAACTGGAGCGGACGCTCGAAGTCAAGAAGATCACGGGATTGTTCCTTGCAGGGCAGATTAATGGGACGAGCGGGTATGAAGAAGCGGCGTGCCAGGGGTTGATGGCGGGGATTAACGCGGCGCTGAAGGTGAAGCAGGAGCCGGCGCTGGTGCTGGATCGCACGGAGGCTTATACGGCGATCCTGATTGACGATCTGATTTCGAAGGGGACGAACGAGCCGTATCGGATGTTCACTTCGCGGGCGGAGTTTCGGCTGCATTTGCGGATCGACAACGCCGACCGGCGGCTTACGCCGCATGGGCGGCGGGTGGGATTGATTTCGGATGCGGCGTGGACGGATTTTGAAGCCAAGCAGAGGCGGCTGGAAGCGATGAAGAGGCTGCTGGAGGGGACAAGGTTGACGGTTGGGATGGCGGGGATCATCTCATCGGATGGCGAGGGAGTAGTCGGCCAGA
This sequence comes from Terriglobales bacterium, assembly GCA_052147055.1. Taxonomy (GTDB): domain Bacteria; phylum Acidobacteriota; class Terriglobia; order Terriglobales; family Acidobacteriaceae; genus JABCZH01. The sequence goes on along the minus strand of JBKQLO010000058.1, from coordinate 9,368 downwards.
CGCTGGCGCAGTTGCTCAAACGGCCCGAGATCACGATTGAGCGATTGGTTCCGATTCTCAGCGAGTTGGATGCGGCATTTTTCCAGCGGGAGGGAGTGGGTAAGAATTCGGGTTCGACTGGACTTTCTTCCCAAGTTAGAAACGAACTGAAGTCAGTAGAAACAGAAATTAAGTACGAAGGCTATTTGAGTCAGCAGCAGCGGGCCATCGACCGCCTGAAGAAGGCTGAACAGCGGGCCATTCCAGAGTGGTTTGACTATCAATCGGTGAGTGGTCTTTCCCGTGAAATGCAGGAGAAGCTGTTGAAAATTCGGCCCCGAACTATCGGTCATGCGTCGCGCATTCCGGGAGTGACTCCAGCGGCGGTGTCGCTGGTGAATGTCTACATTGAGATTCAAGGACGGCGGCGCGAGCAGGGGGCGGCGCTATAGGGTCCTGGGCCGTGAGTTAGAAAACCAGTTGTCAGATCTCAGTTCCCAGTTCTCAGACATGATCATGATGAGCTACACCCAGATCGAGAGTCCGGTGGGGCCGTTGCTGCTGGTGGCGGATGAGGCTGGCTTGCGGCAGATTCTGTTTGTTAACGGCAGGCATCAGGCGCGGCCGGATCCGTCGTGGAAGCTGGATGCGGCGCAGCTAAACAAAACCATTAGCCAGTTACGTTCTTATTTTGCAGGCGAGCGGGAAGCCTTCGATCTGACGCTGGCGCCGGAGGGGACGGCGTTTCAGCAAGAGGTTTGGCGACGGCTTTGCGAGATTCAGTACGGCGAGACGATTTCGTATGGCGAACTGGCGCGGCGGATGGGGAATCCGCAAGCCTCGCGGGCGGTGGGCCTGGCGAATGGGTCGAATCCCATTCCGATTGTGATTCCCTGCCATCGCGTGATCGGGAGCAATGGCAAGCTCACCGGGTACGGCGGGGGATTGCCAATCAAAGAGAAGTTGCTGGCGCTGGAGAGGAAGCAGTTACGGTTGCTGTAAAATGTGATCGAGGGAAATCCTAACCTGATGCGGTTCTTTCTGGCTTTCATCGCTCTGTTCGGCTTTGTAGCTTCGGGTCTCGCGCTGCGCGAACACTACCGGACCGACTCGTCCCCTTGCAGTATCAACGAACACTGGGACTGTGGGATCGTGAACCATAGCCCGTTCGCGATGCTGGCCGGCGTGCCAGTTGCGGTGATCGGAATGGCTGGATATCTACTGATGGGAACACTGGCGCTGAAACGAGCCTATCGGCTGCTGTTGGCTGTGGCGTTGATTGGGCTGGCCTTTTCGCTGTATCTGGCGCACGTGGAGAGGGACATTCTGGGAGTGTGGTGCATCTATTGCGTGGCTTCGCTAGGAACGATTTGCTTGCTAACCTTGCTTAGCTTTGGAACAATTGTGATTTCGCGCCCGAAGCGCGCCGCAACGAGCTAACTATGATTAAGAATTTCTCTCGATTTGCCCTTGCAGCCGTTCTGCTTGCCTCCCTAGTCTCTGCGCAGCAGGCGGTCAATCCGGCGCTGCGCCCGCCTAAGGGGGCTGCGCTCGCGCTGGTAGTGTTCGAGGACCTGCAATGTCCGCAGTGCAGGCGCGACGCCCCGTTGGTGGCGCAAGCGGCAAAAACCTACAAGATTCCCGTGATTCGCCACGACTTCCCGCTGCCGATGCACAATTGGTCATACCAGGCAGCGGTGATCGCCCATTATTTCGACAGCCGGTCGAAGCAGTTGGGGATCGATTTCCGGGACTACATCTTCGAGCACCAGCCAGAGATCTTTCCTACGAACCTGCAACAGTTTGTGGAGAAGTTCGCCGCCGATCACAAGGTTGATTTGCCTTTTGTGGTTGATCCCCAGGGGAAGTTCGCGGCTGAGGTGAATGCGGAGCGGGCGCTGGGAATCGCGCTACACCTTGACCACACCCCCACCATCTACGTGGTCAGCAACAACCCGAAGGGACGGCCGTTCGCCGAGGTGAAGGAACCGAGCAGCGAGTTGTTCCAGACGATCGACGCGATGAAACGCGGGGAGTGACGGGCGGCATGTCCACATCTAAAGGCTAACCACAGGGGACACAGAGGAAGCCAGCCACGGAAACCGCTGGCGTCGTTCCGCAGTTCAGAGTTAGCGTCATTTGTAGCCGGGCATCCGCTACTGATTTTAAGGGACTGGCGGAGAGGGAGGGATTCGAACCCTCGGTACAGGTGTTAGCCCGTACAACGGTTTAGCAATTCTCTGCCCCGGTGCGACGCCACGTAATCCCAATCACTTACAGTCGCGCTCGCTCACCAAATCTTACGCAATGTTACCCCAGTCGGCAGTTACGGGACACCGCTCGGGACAGTGAAATGGGGGCTCGTCTTGGAGGGGCAGAAAACTTTTCACTGCGGACAGTTAACAACCTCCGGCTATTTTGCAGACTGGGTTGGACCAGGCACGGCAGGCGAGGGCTCAGCAGCAGCGTTGCCGCACTGCTTGCGGGCATCTTGCAGATCAGGCAGTCCGTACTCGCGTGGCACAATCACGACTTTGCCCCCTTTGTCTTTGATCGCCTGAATCTGCTTGTCGCCAATAGCCGAACGGAATTTCATGCCTTTCGGGAAATCACCCTCGACGTAGTCGTATGGGGCGTGCATCGTCCAAAAATTATCTCCAAGCTGATGGTGATGAAACTTCAGGATCACGCAGGGTGAATCTCCCGCAAAACATGGAATAGCAACCACAAACAAACAAAGTAGGTAGCGCATAATAACGACCTCGGCTATTTTGGCACAGACTGGGTTTGACCAGGCACACCAGGCGAGGGTTCAGCAACAGAGATGCCGCATTGTTTGCGGGCCTTTTCGAGATCATCGTGCGTGTAATGCGAGTCGAGAATTAAGACACGACCGCCCTTGGAGCGAATCTTGTCAACGTCTTTGTCTTTGATCTGGCTGCGAAATGGAATGCCGGGCGGGTACTCTCCAGCAAGATAAATCATCGCGTGGCGCTGCTGTCGTCCCACTTGACTCCAGGTGGCCATACCCTGCGGCGGTTCGACTGGAGCCAGAATGACGCAGGGTGAATCTGTCGAAAAACTCGGGACAGCAACTAGAAACAACCAAACTAAGTAGCGCATGACCCCTCACAAGTGTCCGGCTCTTTGGTCGGCTGGCATTATAATCCTTCTCAGAACAGTGGGAAAACAGTGGCAGGACGTGTCCAAAACTTGAAGCCGTGGAAACCGGGGCAGAGCGGCAATCCCGGCGGGAGGCCGAAGAGAAGGCTGATCGACGAAGCGCTTGAGGAGTTGCTGCTCAGTAACGATTCAGAACTCGCTCTAGCGATTGCCAAGAAGCTGTTGTCTCGAGCCAAGACGGGCGAAATAAGGGCAATTCAGTTGGTTGCAGAGCGTGTGCAGGGCAAGCCCAAGCGGCATCTGGAACTTAGCGGCCCCGATGGTGGACCGCTGGACATCCACAACATGAGTGATGAAGCATTGGAGCAACGAATTTCCGAATTGATGGAGGAGTTGAAGCTGGCGAAATGACCCGTGCTCTGAAGGAAGAACTAGTGCGCTTGCTGGAAGAGCGAACTCTCTCGAATTTCGAGAGGAGAAAGCGCCGCCTGCAAAGCATCCCTTTGGATATCCTTCCCGAGGCTCTGAATCGGGCACGAGATGGTTTGCCCCTCACCAGGGAACAATACATTGCGTCACATGTAGGCTTCCTACCGGAGGAAGGAGAAATGGAAAAATCACTGCGGCAGAAAGCAAGGGGCTAAAGCGAATGGAGAATGTTCTAAAGACTCCGCGCAGGAAAAGCGGCCTCAAGAGGCGCGGTCACTTGTTCAAAGGCCTGCGCAGGTGAGCACCTGAACATCAACTCCTCGCCTTTCTGCCTCTGCCACTTCCTGAATTGTTCTCATAGAACCACCGCTCTGTGGCTGAATCGGCACAACAATCGCTCCAGGTGGCAGCCCCTCAATCTTCTCCGCAGCCATCTGGGAGTCAACGCTGCTTTCAATGGCCTGTGCCACAGCCAGTTGGCCACAAGCTAGGGCACCCTCGCCCTTCTCTTTCTCGTAGCTGTAGAGTCCACCTCCGATAATCCAGACAACCGCGAGAGCTAAGTAAAGGCGATGAAACCCGCGTTTCCACAGTAGGCGCATGTTTTTGACCCACAGCTCGCGGCACAAATTGTACTCCGTGGCGTTAACATATCCATCAGAACCGGATAGCCGCCGGGTCGCTCCTGGCGGTGACAAGGTGGGGCACCTTCCCGCTCCACCTTCCAGTCACTTCATAAGCAAGCGGGAAGGTCACTCGGGAAGGTGACCGTGAACAACGACTCAGGCTCTTCGCCCGCCTTAAGCGCCGCTCGGAAGCTGTTAATCCGAGACCTAAGGCAGGCCTTCCATCAGTCATCTGGACACGCTTGGGAAGAATTACAAGACGGCTTGGCTGGGCCGAACAGGCGACTGGTTACTCATAGCTTCACAGAAGCTCTCATCCGACACTACGCGGATTCCTGGGACAATGACGCGTTCTTAGGGTCTTGGCTGAAATTATCTCTCCACTGCGCTGACACTTGGTTCAGTAAATTTGTGGAGACATTTTCTGCTGCCCGCGATGACGATCCTCAGGGCTCAGCAAAGAAAGTTATCCAGCAAGTGCTCAGCAGATTTCTCGGTTCTCACAGGAGTGCGAGATGCAGTCCCATTCATTTGTGGATTTGGCAGGCAGTTGGGCGAATCCGTTCATCCGACTCGGCTCCTCCACTGAGCAAGTTGAGGAAGTGGATCGAAGAGCGCGGACACGATGATGTCACGAAATCTCTGCAAGAGAGATTCGCCCGGAAGATTAGGACAGAGCCAGAGCGATTTGCTGACCTCGCTAGGCTGCTGCTGTCCTCTGCAAGCGCTAACGTGTGGCAAGGCTTTCGCGAGAAGTTTGACGCACTCGCGAAGGAAGAATTGCAGAGAGGGCGAGAACATGGTCCGCGAGGCTGGCTCCACGCGTGTGTCTCTTTTGAACGAGTCGGCGAATTAGGCGAGTGGCAGATTTCAGGTGCTTTTGATGAAGATTTCGAGGCTCGCTTTAGTGCTGTGGCAAGTGGCGCAGGGGCTGTTCTAAAACCTCCGGCGAGTGCAAGACCGATGGATTTTTGGCTTCGTCGCTTGTATTCGGACCTAATAACGCATAGGAGTAAACAGTTGCAATTGGCTCAGCATGATTGCGCGATTATCGAGTCTTTGTGTGCTGTGTCGGCTACATTCTGCTCGCGCCTTGAACACCAGGTCATCGAACGTTCGTCGGAAACGCAGGTGCTAGTTCCTGCCGCGAGTGATCCACCTATCAAGACGAGTGGCCGCCCTCCCAAATTACCGCCCGAGTTTGTCACCTTAGCTGGGCGATTGTGGCGCGATGCGCGGCAACACGGGCAGTCTAGCGTCAGGGGCAGTTGTCTTGCGGAGATTGCCTGCAGCCTGGATTCAGCGGGCTATACTCCACCGGCGAAGTATTTGGCACAGAGCCTAGCTAAAGCAGTGAAGGCTTTCAATAGCAGAAATGCCAATTCCAAAAGTGGCTCGATCCAAACATGGTCCGACCTGGTCTCATACGCCGACAAGGACCACCTGCGCGGCATGAGAAGATTGCTCTCGCGTTGCGCAAGTATTTTGCCCAGAAACGCCTCGTCAAATCAGTTCTGACTGTCCAGAAATGTTTCTGGACAAAAAACATGATCCAACCTTAAGGCTCCATCGAGAGCCGTCGACAGCGAACTAGGTGTCCGCAAAGCATTTGTGGGCAACGCGAGTCATTCTCTATTCGAGCCAACCCGTTCAGAGTTAAGCCTGCAAGCAAAACGAACCCCCGGCCAGGACCGGGGGTTGAACAGATCGGAGAAAATTGGATGCAAGAATACTTTAGAACCTCCTCCCACCGCATTGCAAGCCGCCACATTGCAAAGGCCGTAATCCTTTTGTCTCGCGCCGGGCAGCAGCTCCAAGCCGCAAGCCAGACAACCGCTGACAAGTACAGTTGTGACCGCTTGCGATTTTTCGCAACGGGCGTGCGCGACGTAGCTTTACCACTTTCCAGGATAGCTAGCTGCCTTGAGAGAGGGCGTGACCTGTGAGCAGCGGACTCTGGCAGGACCACCCTGCAAGCCCAAGGCAAGAACAGTTGGCCTTCAAGTCGAGCAGGAAGCGCGCACGGCCCACACAGGCCGATGTGATTGTCGAACTGCTACGTGAGAAGCGTGCCCTGGGGAAACCACTCGAACTTCCCGAAATCATGGCGGCGGGAATTGCCCAGCACAGTGCGCGGTTTCACGAAATCCGATCACGTGGATTCGTTGTGGTGAATGAAACTGACCGTTACGGAGAAGGGGTGCGCTCCCGCTACTTCCTAACGTTTGACCCCGAGAGGGACACAACCGATGCCCGATAGACGGGTCTTAACTCTCAGCGCACCGTATCCGTTGCTGGATGCTGGAAGGTACATTGCGGTTTGCACCGAAGCCACGTTCGCATGGGCACGGCAGTGGAAGAAATGGATGGCTCGCCTGGTTCTTGACCCTCAGGACTACACCGGGCGGTCCTACCAAGGGAAGCTCTGCAAGTTCCTGTCGTTGGGCCGAGACCCAGAAAGACCCTTTGCGGCCCCGCAGAGTGACTTTCGCCGGCTGTTTGTTGAACTAAACGGCGGCCAGCCAGTGAACCCAGAAGTGACGATGCGAATCTTTGAAGGCCGCCTATACGAAATCACCGTCGAAACCGTGAAACTAAACCGCCACGGTCAAGAACGCAAACCTGAGCACTGGTACAGCATCGTTCGTGAGATTCATCCCGCCGGGACGCCAACCCTTCAACCCTCCAACACTGAACCTATCAACCCTGCAACACTGAGAACACAGACAACACATTTAACCGACCAACACAGCAACACTGAGAACACACCCCTGGCAGAGAGAGAAGCGCAAGAGCGCAATTCGTCTTCTTTGAAAGTGAGCGGATCGAAATGAAAGGTTTGGGTAGCGAGCAGATCGACCATCAGCACAACTACCCCGAAGGTGGGGCGGGCAGAGAGCAATCTCGGCCTGCCTCGCCTGGCAGAAAGTCTGACGGCATACGGCGAATGTGGGAAGGGGGACCCTTGCGCCAGTTCGGCCAGACGCAAGCCAAGAGTCATTACGTTGCCTATTCTGGCCCGTTTCTGACGGGTTACGCGGGTTCTTATGTCTGCGACTTATGCCAGAGGCCATGTGGCGGGATTTACTACGGTAGGGGGAACTGGCTGTGTGGCGGCTGTAGAGATCAGCGTCCCAAGCGGTAGACGAGAGAACCACCGAGGATTGATGGTCCGGTTGAGACAGCAGACTCAAGGTGAACGGCGGTTACCGTAACCGCTGTACACCTTCAAGCGATAGAAAACATGAACAAAGAAACGGCAGATGTCCCGACGATGTCCCGTAGCAGCGGAAACCAAGTCGAATTGATTGATTCGGCTGAGTTAGCAAACCGCTGGCGAGTCCCTGCGTCATGGATTCGGAACCACACCCGCGCTCGCACTCCGAAGGATGAGCGTATTCCCTGCATTCGGCTCGGACGGTATGTCCGCTTCGAATGGGGATGTCCCAGACTCTCGGAATGGCTTGCGAAGCGACGACACTAGCTACATTCTTTTCTCTTGACTTGCATAGCGGTAAGCAAGATAATGGCGACATGGGAAAGAAACTCAACCCAAACGCACAGGCGCTAGGCAGTCTCGGCGGCAAAGCAAGGGCGCGGAATCTGTCCGCCGCAGAGGTCGTCAAGATCGCCAGCAAGGGCGGGAAGGCAAGGGCAGCTACGCTGTCCGCTGCTGAGCGCAGCCGGATTGCAAAGTTAGCTGTTGCAGCCCGTGAACGCAAACGAAAGGAGAATCAATAGCCATGCGCAACAGGAAGCAGAACGGGACAACCATCCGTATCGGCAGCAACTGGTATGTGAGGTACTGGGAGCGGCGCAACATGGGCGGGACTATCCAACGAAAGCGAGTCACCCATTTACTCGGTGAGGTTACGACAAGAGGGAAGCGCCCACCCGCAGACATCAAGACCGAAGCTGAGCGGCACATGGCAACCGTCAACAGCGGCACAGTCCCCGCCGAGCGAATCGTCACGGTAGGCGATTTTGTCGAACGTGTGTACTTGCCCTGGATTGCAGAACACAAGCGGCCCTCGACGGCCAAAGGTTATCGAGACATCTGGGAAGATCATCTCAAACCACTCTCGCAGCAAGTTTGGCTGAAGGACACGCGGACCTACCACGTCCAAGGTTGGCTGAATCAGATCGGAACGGGCAAGCTGAGCCGCAACACTCTGAAACACGTCAAGAGTGTAATCAGCGGAATTTTCACGCTGGCTAAGCAGCAAGATTATTTCCAGGGTGAGAACCCCGCTCGTGATTCTGCCGTTAACCCAAAGGCCGCAGAACCGCAGGAAACGTACGCCTACACGCTGGAAGAAATTCAGACCATCCTCGCGTTACTCTCCGAACCCGCAGCGACGGCCTTTGCAGTCGCGGCATTCATGGGCTTGAGGCATGGCGAAATACAGGGGCTGCTTTGGGAAAACTATCGGGATGGAGAGCTGTATGTTTCTCGCTCAATCTGGAATGGCCGCATCTCAGACCCAAAAACCCGCAAAGGTCGCGCTCCTGTTCCAGTAATTCGGCAACTGGCAGATCGGCTGGAAATGCATCGGCTCCGCTCAGCGAATCCCCTTGCTGGCCCGATCTTCGCCAATGCCGTGGGCAAGCCGCTGTCGCTGGGAAGTTTGGTCAATCGGGTCATCCTCCCCGCTCTGAATCGCTGTGAGGCTTGTGGCAAGGCAGAGGCAGACCACCACAAGGCAGACCATTCTTACAAGCGAGACACGCGCATCCCGGACTGGCACGGCTGGCATGCGGCGCGCCGAGGGCTGGGAAGCAACCTCTACCGTCTGGGTGTGCCGGACATGGTGATTCAGCGAATCCTGAGGCACGCGAACGTGAGCACAACAGCGACGTACTACATCAAGACCGCTGCTGTTGACGTTCGGAGTGCTATGGAGAAGCTGGAAAATCACATCACGGAAGCGGCCCGGATTCAATCGGACACTAATGGGACACTAGAAAGCAAATCGAGCGTGGAGCCTTCCACGATTCAGTAGAAGCTAAGTGATTGGGATTGTAGGAACTGGCGGAGAGGGAGGGATTCGAACCCTCGGTACAGGTGTTAGCCCGTACAACGGTTTAGCAAACCGCCGCATTCGGCCGCTCTGCCACCTCTCCGGCGCCGGTTTTTACTAGTTTACCATGCGGTCATGGTTCCACTAGCTCACGCTCCGGGGCGGGAGCTTTTCCGCTGACCCGATCCTA
>JBKQLO010000057.1:0-7745 GCA_052147055.1 Terriglobales bacterium | reverse complement strand
GCAATAGGCTCCAAACAGGAATTTCAACCTGCTACGCCCGGGCTTTCGCCTTGGGCGATGCCATCATCGCTGCCACACGACCCACGATGTTAAAGACGATGGGCCGAAGCAGGTAGAGAAGAATCACCAGGTACATCACTTCACTCCCCTCGGCGAATGCCCACATGCCAGACGAAGCGTTCTGCTGATCGATAATCTGCGCGACCGACATTCCCGTGATGGCGGCCTCATGCCGGATCATCAGATTGCGCTTGAAAACCATGCCCTCATCGGCGAGCACCCATACCATTACGAAGGTGCAAAGTTCGTAGCCGGCGCGCACAAACCAGTTCAGGTTACGCACGAACCGGGCGTACGAGTCGTTCTCCGCAGGCGCGCGGTCGTTCAGCATCGCTAGGACGGCGAACCCGAAGGGCCCCAATGCCGCCAGAAACAGCCATAGCAGGGATCGCTTCTTGGAGCGGATCACGAGAAGACAGACCAGCAGCCATAAGACGGCCACAGCCGCTTCAGATCCCCAGAGAGCCATGTGCCTCAGCTGACTGAGACGGTGGTAATTCTGCGCATAGTCGGGATGACCTGCCGCACTCTCGGGATTAACCAGGCCGAACAGCGTTCCCTCCAGCTTCAAAACGCAGGGAATCAGCAGGAAGAGGACAAGCGCCACGACCCATTGTTTCTTTATCATCCCCACCTCCGGGGAGTTCGCTCGTTTCGCTGTTATCGACGACCATTTTAGTGTTCAGTAAGGCAAAACAGCTGCTGCTGAGAGCCTGCTGCAATTACTTTGGTTTCCCTCTCGCTCTGTGCTCTCTGTGGTTAAATCACATTGTTGGCATCTCCCGCGACAATGCGCGTCAGCCCGTCGAGCCAGACGCTTTTTTCTTCCCCTGAGAAGCGCAACCTCGTTCTCGGCCTTCTTCTCGTAGTCGCGACGCTGGCCCTGTACAACCCGGTCATTCATCATCCCTTTGTTAATTTCGATGACGACCGCTACGTTACCGACAACATCCACGTGCGCGCAGGCCTCCACTGGGAAACGGTCAAGTGGGCCTTCACCACCTTCGACGAGGCCAACTGGCATCCGCTAACCTGGCTTTCACATGCGTTGGATTGCCAGTTGTTCGGACAGAATCCCGCCGGACACCACTACATCAACGTACTGATTCATGCGCTGAACGCAGTCCTGCTTTTCTGGATGCTGTGGCGGGCGACAGGTTCGACGGGCCGAAGTTGGATGGTAGCCGCGCTGTTTGCGCTTCATCCCATCAACGTGGAGTCGGTGGCGTGGGTGGCCGAACGCAAGACTGTTCTCAGCATGTTGTTTCTTCTGCTGGCGCTCGGGGCTTACGCATGGTACGCGCGGAAGCCAGCGATTGGGCGTTATTTGACGGTGGCGGCGCTGTTTGCTTGCGGGCTGATGGCTAAGCCCATGGTGATCACGTTTCCGTTTCTGCTTTTGCTCTGGGACTACTGGCCGCTACAACGGGCACAGAACTTCGTGAAGTTGGCACTGGAAAAAGTCCCGCTGCTGGCACTCTCGGCGGCCAGCGCGGTAGTCACCATGAAAGCGCAGCGGGCGGGCAACGCCGTCGGCAGTATGTTGGAGTATCCGCCATCCATGCGGATGGAGAACGCAGCTCTTTCCTACGTGCGCTATGGGGGCAAGGCGTTGTGGCCGTCAGCGCTGTCCCCACAGTATCCCTATCCTGAAGGTCTGCTCAAGTGGCAAGCTATCGGCGCTTGCGTCTTCTTACTGGTGATAACCGTTCTGATCTTTACCGCCGGAAGAAAACGCCGCTATCTGGCCGTCGGATGGTTCTGGTTCCTGGGCGCGCTGGTTCCGATGATTGGCCTGGTCCAGGTGGGCAGCCAGGCCATGGCCGATCGCTATGCTTATCTCCCATTTGTGGGGTTATTCGTACTGATCTGCTGGGGGCTGACAGATTTGGCCGGTGACAAGGCTGCCTCGAACATTGCCCTGGCCGTTGTTAGCTGCATTGCACTCGCAGCCCTGTCGGCAGTTACTTTTCGCCAGATCGGTTATTGGAACGACAACGTGACCCTATGGTCGCACGCGGTCGCGGTGATGCAGGGCAGCTTCATTGCTGAAGATAACTTAGGCGGCGCGTTGCTGACGGAAGGTAAAGAAAACGAAGCCATGCCGCACTTTCGTGCGGCGGCAGCCCTCGATTCTATCGATCCCATGAGCCGCTTGAATCTCGCAGCTTACGCGCAGCGGCAAGGCCATCCGCAGGAGGCAATCGACCAGTACGCCAAGGTGCTAACCATGACTCGCGATCCCAGGCTGCGAGCCACGGCGTTCAGCGACATGGGCTATGCCTTGCGCGACTTGGGAGATTCCGAGCACGCCAAAGCCAGCTTCCGGTCGGCGGTGAACTTGAGGCCCCGAACCCTGCGCGCGTGGCTGGGTCTCGGGCTGACAGAGCAAAAATCGGGGAACTACGCCGAGGCGGTCAAGGATTATGCGCAGGTCTTGGCGATTCAACCCTGGGACCTGGGGTATTTTCTATTGGCACGCGCCTTGGAGCAGAACGGGCAGCCAGACGCAGCAAGAGCCGCCATGGAGCAAGCCCGGCAGCTCTCGGAGAACTTCGACCAGTTACAGCAGACCGCTGACAACTTGCTAAAGCAATAAGACCGCCTAACCACAAAGGACGCGAAGGACCACAAAGGAAAACCATCGTCCCAGCGGGCGTCGGCTATTTGGCTTCGGCGATTTTCACCGAGGCTTGAGTGCTCTCCCAGCTTACGGTCAGTGTGCAAGCCTGATCAAATGCGATGGTGAAATTCTCGACCGCTGACGGCGTCTGCGAAGCGTTCATTCCTACCCGCGCTAGTTCATCCGCCTCATACTTGTAGGGAATGCCCCACTCGCCGGTTTTCTTGTTAATGATCAGAGTCCAGTTGCCCTGGTTGGGGACGGTGAAGAGGGTATAGCTGCCCGCCGGAACACCCTTGCCGCTGACGGTTAGGTTCGCCGTAGTAACGAACGTGGTAGCTTCGTTGGCCCCGGTGCGCCAGACTTCGCCGTAGGGCACCAGATCGCCGAAAATCTTGCGGCCTTTCATGCGCGGGCTGGAGTAGTCCACGGTGATGGTCTTGCCGTCAGAGAATTTGCATTGCGCCTGCGCCGCCGGGCTGGGTTTTTGAGCACAAGCCAGGGTGACGAGGCCAAAAATAGATAAAGTGACAAGAACAGCTGGTTTGAACATAAGAGTCTCCTTTGAGCGATCAGCACTCAGCATTCAGCCAGCAAGGACTGGGTATGGCTCCGCTACCTAGACGCTGAGGGCAGATCCTTAGACTATCGGAGGCTTTTGCCGGATAGCAAACCGGACGATCTGGCCTGAATGCCAAGTGCTGAGTGCTGAATGCCATTTACAATCTTCCCATGCCGGTATTCGACGAAAAACACGAAGAACTGGAGCATTACGAAACCATGATGGGTGTGCCCCGGGGGCGACTCGCCGTCACCATGGACACGATCACCGATGCCATGGCCCTGGTCGGCCAGCACGGCGTGTATTGCCAAAGCACGCGCTGGCCGGGCAAGCCGGTCATGGACATTCAGATGGTCATGAAGAACTTAACCGACGCAAAGGAGTTGATTCAAAGTGTGATGGAGGAGTTGAAGCGGCACAACTCGGACACCTAACGTGGACAGCGAGTCCCGCTGATGCCAATGGATCTCCGTTTACAAATTTCTACAATCTTTTCATAGCCAAAGCCGGCGCCCGACAATCTAACTATAAACGAGTGCCGATAACGATGCGGCAAGGGAGGACGTCATGAAGCGCATGCTTTTCTGTCTGGGCGCTGTTTTCTTTCTGACTACGGTTCCATATAGCCTCGCTCAATCCGCAAAAGCGAACTCCACTCCCGAAGTTCAGTCGCCCGCCCGGCGACCGATAGTGTTCGTGATGCCGAACGCTTTAACGAATCCGGAATCCAACTCAGGATCGCAGGTGGTTGTGGACTCCGCGCACAATGGCAAGGAGCCCCAGGTCGCGATGATTTATCAGGAGCTCCAGCACCGAAAAGAATGCCAGGGATTCTCCGAAAACATGCTTAAAGACAAAGCCGACTTCTTCCTGCTGCTACAGCACGGCGGTGGGCGGGGCAATCGCTGGGCGGTTTCGAACAAGTCTGGAGAGGTCATCGCTTCCGGGCAATCGTTGCAGCTTGGCAACTCGGTGAAGGACGCATGTGTGGCGATGATGAAGAACTGGCAGGCGGGATCGATGGGAGAATAACGGGCGGGACAGAACTACCCCAGCGAGTACTTCCCTCTCTCAATCATCTTCTGCGCGATCTGCTGGCGCAGCTCAATCGTATTGAATGGCTCGTGCTTGGCCAGGCGGCGCAAAATCGCGAGCTGGGTGCGCAGCATGTCGCCATCGGCTACGGCGGCGATAACCTTCTTCGCAGCGGCTTCAATTTTCTCCATCGCCTGCGACAGGTATACGCGCGTCATGGCAATGGGCAGCGCAGCGGCAGATTCACCGCTATGCTCGACGATCTTCTGCGCCCGCAGCACCGCCGATTCCATGGCGTAAGTTTCAATCACCATGTCCGCGATGGCGCCCATGACTTCCTGCTGGTCCTGGATGGCCTGCATATATTTCTGGGTAGCTGCGCCGGAGGCGAACAGTGCGAGCTTCTTGGCATTCGCCACCAGCTTACGCTCCTCGGCGAGCGGACCTTCGCGGTCTTCGCCCATTGCAGGGCCGGAGAGCACTTCGTCCATCAGCTTCTTGATCGCCGGCATCAGGGGCAACTGGCCGCTCATTGCCCGCTTGAGCAGAAATCCGGTGATGATCAGCCGGTTAATTTCGTTGGTGCCTTCAAAGATCCGGTTAATGCGAGCGTCGCGATAGGCGCGCTCGGCGGGATACTCTTCGACAAAACCGTAACCGCCGTAAATCTGCACCGTTTCATCGACCACGTAGTCGATCATCTCCGAGCCCCAGACTTTGATGATCGAGCACTCGACGGCATATTCTTCGATGGCTTTGCGGGTTTCTTTCAGCGCATCGGCGCCAGACTTATCGACTTCGTTGAGCGCGACGTCCATCATGCCCACGGTGCGATAGACCAGCGATTCGCCCACATAGAGCAGCGTCGCCATGTTAGCCAGCTTTTCGCGCATCAGGCCGAAGTCGGCAATGACTTTGCCGAAGGCCTTGCGCTGCTTGGCATAGCCAATGGCGTTGGCGATGGATACGCGAGCTCCGCCCACGCACATGGCGCCGAGTTTGAAGCGGCCCACGTTCAGAATATTGAAGGCAATGACGTGCCCTTTGCCGATTTCGCCCAGCACGTTTTCAACGGGGACTTTGCAGTCGTTCAGGATGATGGGGCAGGTGGACGATCCGCGAATGCCCATTTTGTGCTCTTCCGCGCCGACCGAGAAACCTGGGAAAGTCTTTTCGACGAGGAAGGCGGTGAACTTTTCACCATCGACTTTGGCAAAAACCGTGAAAAGATCGGCGAAGCCGGCATTGGTGATCCACATTTTTTCGCCGTTCAGCACGTAGAACTTGCCGTCCTTGGAGAGTTCGGCGCGGGCGCGGCAATTCAGGGCATCGGACCCGGACGACGCTTCCGACAACGCGTAAGCGCCCACGATTTCGCCTGTTCCCAGACGCGGCAGATACTTCTTTTTCTGCGCTTCGGTTCCGAAGTACACGATGGGCAGGGTGCCGATGCCGGTGTGTCCGCCCCAAGTGGTGGCAAAGCCGGCGTACTTGGCGATGTGGTCGGCAATCACCGCGGCGGTGACCTTGTCCATCTCCAGGCCGCCGTAAGCTTCGGGAATTTCGGCGGAACTAAGTCCGAGTTCTCCGGCTTTTTTCAGCAGATCGCGAGTGACGGAGAAGTCTTTGTGCTCGATTTTCTCGGCGTTGGGAAGAATCTCGTTGACAGCAAACTCCTCTGCCGTCTGACCAATCAGGTGATGCTGCTCGGTGAAGTCTTCAGGAGTGAACACTTCGTCGGGACGGCGCTCTTCAAGCAGAAAACCTCCGCCGACGATCTTGGCACTAGGAATTGCGGTTGTAGCCATGAAAAACCCCTTTTTAACCACCAAGGACACAAAGGAGCACAAAGGAAGAGCCCCAGCGGACCGCCTTTGTGTACCTTCGTGTCCTTTGTGGTTGATCGCTTTTCACTTCCAGCCGGTACCGTTCACAAATCGCCTGATGCCGTCCTTCAAATGAACCACATTGAAGTTTATAAGCAGTCCGAGCGATTTACCACTGAGCTTAAGGTACGAAAGTAGCTGGGCCTGATGTACTGGCGAGATGGCATCAACCGACTTGATTTCGACGATAACCAGGTCTTCGACCAGCAGGTCGATACGATAGCCCAATTCAAGTTTTGTTCCTCGGTAAATGACGGGCAGGCCTACTTGAGAAGCGGCTCGATATCCCGCAAGGGCGAGTTCGTGACGTAAGCAGGCAGAATAAGTGCTCTCCAGCAGGCCTGGGCCGAGTTCGGTGTGAACTTGCATTGCCGCAGTGATGATGGCGTGACTCACAGGGTTAGCTGAGAGCCTTCGTAGGGGTATGGTTGCCATGGGAATCTCCAGCGGCCATGGTTGCTTGGGGGTGAATGGGATTCAAGGTCAGTTGTCACAAGCTGGATGGCAAAACCAATAACCACAAAGGACACAAAGGTTCACAAAGGAAAGGCCAGAGATCCAGGAACCCGATATTCAGCGAAAGCAATGTGAAGTTTTACGATTTCCTTGTGGACCTTTGTGTCCTTTGTGGTTGACGCCTTTGGGGTTAAAGCCGCTCAAAAATGCCCGCCGCGCCCATGCCACCGCCCACGCACATGGTCACCATGCCGTAGCGGGCCTCGCGGCGCTGAAGTTCGCGGATGATGGTTGCCGTCAGCTTGGCTCCGGTGCAGCCCAGCGGATGCCCCAACGCGATCGCGCCGCCGTTGACATTCACGCGGCTGGGATCAAGCCCGGCTTCTTGGATCACCGCCAGCGACTGTGCCGCGAAGGCTTCGTTCAGCTCGATCACATCAATGTCGGCAAGCTTCAGTCCCGCCAGTTTCAGTGCCTTGGGAATCGCAAACACCGGGCCCAGACCCATTTCTTCCGGCTTGTATCCGGCAGTGGCGAAGGAAACGTAGCGCGCCAGCGGCTTGATGCCCAGCGCCTTGGCTCGATCCGCGGACATGACCACCGCCGCTGCGGCGCCGTCCGACATCTGCGAAGAATTGCCGGCGGTCACCGTGCCCTTGACGTGAAACGCGGGTTTTAGTGCGAGCAACGCCCCAAGTGAAGTATCGGCGCGAGGGCCTTCATCCACTTTGAAAGTGATTTCCTGTCGCTTGGGCTTCGAGCCGTTGGGAGTGGTGAAGCTCACCGGCACTGCAACGGTTTCATCGCTGAACTTGCCCGCTTGAATTGCCGCCAGCGCCCTCTGATGGCTGTGATAAGAAAACTCATCGGCTTGCTCGCGCGTGATGCCGAAACGCTGCACCAGGCGTTCTGCGGTAAGGCCCATCGACAGATACGCGTCGGGATAATGGTCCACCAGCCAGGGATTGGGTGAAATCTTGTGGCCACCCATGGGAATCATGGACATCGATTCCGTGCCACCCGCGACCATCACTTCAGCGCCGCCGCTGCCGATGCGCTCGGCGGCCAAAGCGATGGCTTGGAGGCCGGAAGAGCAAAAGCGATTGATGGTCAATGCCGAAAC
>JBKQLO010000056.1:0-4878 GCA_052147055.1 Terriglobales bacterium | reverse complement strand
TGAGAACTTCTACTATCAATCCGGGAACTTGGGAGATGTGACGAGTGGCACGGCCTACAATATTCCGCCGCTGGCGAACGATGGCAATCCTCCGCCAAACTGGGAGGTGGAAATGACCCTGTGGAATCTGATTGGAGGAGTGTGGGTAGCGAGCCCGGAAGTCGGCTACTGCGCGTCGGGATATACTGGCTATCCGACGTGCAGCGCAATCGTCGAAGCGAAAGGCGGCGTCCGTTTGCGGAATGCGTCTAAATAAGGCTCTGGCAGTAAGAGAAGCCGCTAAGTGGGGAGGCTGTTGCCCTGCGGGGCATGAGACTCGAAGTAGGGCACGGACTTCGGTCCGTGCCTTTTTTTAGGGTTCACTGGGCTGACAGATGCCCAACCGATTTATGCAGCCAGCTCTAGCGATGGTTACTCCGCGACAGAGCAAAACCGCTTCGCCACCGACCTTCAACTTATGATAGGTATGTAGATTCCTTTCTTGGGGCCACGCCACAAGTTTGCGTACCCTCACTGATAATCGCCTTGTGATATTTCTGGAAACGCTTCCCCCGACGCAATGCAACGCTGCCGTCCGCTATGCAGAATCGTTCTACTGCTGCAAGGGAGTGATGTGAGCTGAAAATCCATAGGGTCGAATTTGTCACCGGCTATCGTTTGTGCAGAAGGCACGGCGATCTAGCCAGCGAGTTTTTACTGAGGTGTCTAGTGGGTCTCGTTGCAACCCTGTCTGCTTCACTACAAGACCCCATTCGGGGCTACTTCTTTACGAACTCGGTGTAACAAGGAACAAAACCATATGTCCACCCGCTCTATCAGCATTGTCGTTAGTCTACTGATCATTTGCTTGAGTACGGCCCTCGCGCAACCTCCGGCGATGATGACGTCGCCGACCCCGGGCTCGACGTTAACCGGCAGCAGCGCAACTTTCCAGTGGAATGCGGGGACGGGAGCGACCGCCTACTGGCTGGACATAGGGAACGTTCCGGGAGGTAACCAGTACGAGCAATCGGGGAACCTGGGCAACGTGCTGACCTTGGCGGTAAACGGACTGCCCACCAATGGGAACACCATCTACGCGACCCTGTACTCGCTGATCGGCGGTCAGTGGTTCAGTAACGCATACACCTACACGGCCTTCAACGCTGCCAACAACAAAGGCGTGATGACGTCGCCGACCCCCAGCACGACGTTAACCAGCAGCAGCGTAATTTTCCAGTGGAGTGCGGGGACGGGAGCGACTGCCTACTGGCTGGATGTGGGCAGCACGCCGGGAGGCAACCAGTACGAGCAATCGGGAAGCCTGCCGACTACTCCTCCGCTGCAGCTGACGGTGAACACATTGCCCACCAATGGCAGTACTATCTACGCGACCCTGTACTCGATGATCGGAGGTCAGTGGCTCAGTAACGCATACACCTACACGGCGTTCAATACGACCGGCGGCTTGGCCGTCATGCAGACGCCGGCTCCGGGGTCAACGCTTAGCGGGAACACAGCAACGTTCACGTGGAGCTCGGACCCGAGTGCGACCGCGTACTGGCTGGACATTGGGAGCGTTCCGAAAGGCAACCAGTACTATCAGTCCGGGAACCTGGGCAGCGTGCTGACCACAACGGTGTACAGTCTGCCGGCAAATGGCAGCACCATTTACGCGACGCTGTACTCGCTAGTTGGAGGACAGTGGTTGAGCAACGCTTACACCTATGTTTCGGGTGCTCTACCTACAGTGACCAGCGTCAGTCCCAATAGCGGGTCGACGCTGGGCGGGACGGCAGTGACGATCACGGGGACGAACTTTGCCGCGGGAGCGACGGTGACGTTTGGGGGTACAGCGGCGACGAACGTGGTGGTAGTGAACAGCACGACGATCACGGCGACGGCGCCGGCAGGCAGCGCTGGGGCAGTGACTGTGACCGTGACCAACCCTGGGGCGCAGAGCGGGAGTTTGACGAACGGGTACACTTATGCGGCGGTGCCGACGGCGCCTTCCGGCCTGACGGCTGGCGGAGGCGGTCCAGGACCAATCGTGGACGCTGCCCAAAGCTACCTCAATACAGCCTTCTTAACGTCCCACACGACTGCGCCTTTCGATAGCACCGGCGGGGATTTGATAGTCTTGCTTGCCTCTTCCCATTTTGGGCTCACCTTTACTCCCAGCGATAACTTTGGCAACACCTGGATCTCCATGGCTGGGCCAACGAACACCAGTTTGGGATTCGACCTGCGGACGCAAGTCTGGTATGCACCGCATCCCATTGTTGGTCCGGGTCACACTATCACCATGAACCTTTCCGGGGGAATGGCTCTGGTGATGTCGGTTATCGTTGTAAAGGGTTCGGATATCTCCTCACCGATTGACGCAGTATCTCTCATCGGCAGCGACAACGGAACGCAAACGGTGAACGTTGTCAGCCCAAATATAAACACCACAAGCGCGAACGATCTTCTAATCGGATTTGTAAAGGTCTCTGCCGCCGCCACTTTCCAATCCGGCCCAGGTTTTACGCCACAACCTGCCGCGTCCTTGACAAACCTCGAAGCGGAGACAGAACCGGCAGCGGTACTGGGGACCTACAACGCAACTTTCACGCTTAGCCAAACGCAAACTTGGCAGTCGGCGGTCGTGGCCGTGGCCAACAATCCGAACCAAACGAGTCTATCGTGGACGGCATCGACGGAGCCGGGCGGAACGATCAGCGACTACTTGGTGGAGCGCTGCCAGGGCACGGGTTGCAGCAGCTTTGTCCAAGTTGCCACCACGACAACGACGTCATATAACGACACTGGCCTGACCGCATCCACAAGCTACAGCTATCGGGTTCGAGCCCAGGATGCAAATGGTAACTTGGGGCCTTACTCAGCTGTCACAAGTGTTGCGACGCCCGCTCTGATTCCCTCTTTGCCGGGGAATCTGACGGCGACCTCACCATCGAGCACGGAGATTGTTCTCTCGTGGTCGGCGTCGACGGAGACCGGCGGAACGATCAGCGATTACTTGGTGGAACGCTGCCAGGGCGCCAACTGCACGAACTTCGCCGAGATCGGCACATCGTCGGGTACTACCTACAACGACACCGGCTTGACGAACGGGGACACCTACAACTATGAAGTCCAGGCCAAGGATGCGGCCGGGAACCTGAGCCCATACTCGAATGTGGCCAGCGCCACCGCACAAACTCCGGATACTCAGCCCCCGACGGCGCCCAGCAACTTGACTGCAACTGCGGCGAGTTCCAGCCAAATCAATCTGAGTTGGACGGCCTCGACCGACAATGAGGGTGTCACCTCCTATGATATTTTGCGGTGCGAAGGTGCTGGTTGCACACTCTTCTTCCGGGTAGCGGTGTCGGTGGGCACGGGTACTACCTACAGCGACACCGGCTTATCGGCGGACCAAGCCTACGCCTATGAAGTGCAGGCTACGGACGCGGCCGGGAACCTGAGCCCATACTCGAACGTGGCCAGCGCGACCACCCAGACGAGCGGGGCGCCCGGTTTCACCCTGTTGGCGACGCCTGCCGCTCTCAGTGTCGTACCGGGCACCCAGGGAACGTCCACGATCACCACCACCCTCATTGGTGGATTCAGCAACTCGATCAGCTTGTCGGCTTCCGGTATGCCTTCGGGCACAACGGTGAGCTTCAATCCGAGCACGATTGCCGCTCCGGGTGCGGGCAACTCGACCATGACCATTACGGTAGGGTCGACCACCGCAGTGGGAACCTATCCCATTACGGTAACCGGCAATGGCGAAGGAGTTCAGGAAACTGCCACCGTCACGCTGACCGTTGCCACGGCAATTATCAGTTATGTGCAAGGCAATTATGCGACGCCGCAAACTGCCCAGACCACTGTAAGTGTCCCGTTCACCGCCGCGCAGGCCGCTGGCGACCTCAACGTTGTTGTCGTGGGGTGGAACAACAGTACGGCGACCGTTAGCGCTGTCACAGACGCTCTCAATAACAGCTATACGCTCGCTGTAGGCCCGACAGTCGAAGCGGGAGTCGCGTCGCAGTCCATCTATTACGCCAAAAACATCGCCGGGGCTGCCGCTGGAGCAAACACCGTTACCGTGATCTTTGCCAGTGCCGCTGCGTTCCCAGACATTCGGATCCTCGAGTACCACGGTGCGGATCTGACCAATCCGGTCGATGTAACAGTCGCCAGCACCGGCAACAGTGCCACCAGCAGCAGCGGCGCCGCGACTACGACCAATGCGGCCGATCTGCTGTTTGGCGCCAATCTAGTTGGGAGTACAACCACCGGACCGGGCAGTGGCTTCGCCAGCCGGCTGCTGACCCAGCCAGACGGTGACATTGCCGAAGATACTATGGTCACGGCGACAGGCAGCTACAGCGCGACCGCGCCAATCAATCCATCCAATCCATGGATCATGCAGATGGTCGCTTTCCGCGCCGCGTCGGCTCCGGGGCCCTGACACCATGGATTTTTGATTCACGTTGGATGGCAGTGGCACTCGTGGCCAATCGACTGGTCAACGGGTCAGAGTGAAAACGCCGGCTACATAGCCATCTAATTCTCTGCGGCAGCGCAGGAACTGCGCGAGTTACGGAGCGGCTGTGAAGGCGGCTGCTATGCCCGCCCAATTCCCAGTTGCAAGACCGCTGAACATCGTTTCCCACATGATGGCCACGGGAGCGGTACTGGTGGTGAGGGCGTGGCCCCAGCCATTGTTTTGATCGACCGGTTCCGGCCCGCTCTGACTCTCTCCGTCAAAGGTGTTGCTATCGAAGAATTGCTCCGGTCCGACGAGTCCGGAAGCTGTGTTGGAGTCCCAGATCACTTCCTCGAAGATAATCTCATTCGCTCCCGCCGGAGTGATCGTAAAGGGCATGGTCAGATTGCCCGCCACGG
>JBKQLO010000055.1:0-64525 GCA_052147055.1 Terriglobales bacterium | reverse complement strand
GCCCGCTGATGGAACTCACCGCCACCTGATAGCGGCTGTCGATGTCAGGCCGCTCGTCGCGGTCCACCTTCACCGCCACGAAACGTTCGTTCACAATCTGCGCAATCTCCGGACTGTCATACGACTCCCGGTCCATGACATGGCACCAGTGGCACCACACCGCGCCAATATCCAGCAGGACGGGCTTGTTCTCGCGCTGCGCCACGGCAAACGCTTCCTCACCCCACTCCCGCCATTGGATGGGCTGATGCATGGCCGAACGCAAGTAGGCAGAAGACGCCTTGGAAAGGGAATTGAGCGTCTGGGCAGACATGTCCTAAGTGTAACTGTTCCGCGGGGGCAACTCAGAACTGGGAACTAAGAATTGGCCAGATCCGACGCCTTGAGTTTCCGCCTTGCGCCGTGGCGGATGTGCAGCACCTCAACCTGCTTCTGTTTCTCCTGAACCCGGCAGATCACCCGATAGATGTTAGGTCTGCGGCCGTACAAGAGGTGCCGTAACTTGTCGCGCTTGCGCGGCAGCGGGCATCGGTTCGGCTTCTCTTCCAGACTCATGATGGCCTGTTTCAGTCCCTGGTACCAGTTCAGGGCGGCATCGGAATACTCGACGTTGATTTCTTCGTACAAGCTTACTAGGTCGCGCTGAGCCCGGGAAGAGATGCTAATTGCGTATGCCATGTTTGGCTTCGAACTCGCCAAGAAACTCTCTCAGCGGTCGCACCCTTCCTTGTTTTGCATCCTTGAGGCCCTGCCGGATGCCTTCTTCGGCATCGGCGCGGGCAACAGTGTCGAGTAGACGCTGATAGGCCTCGGCATCCTGAACGATTGCCGCTGCCTTGCCTTTGACCGTCAGCACTACGGGGCGCTTACTTTTTTTCAGCTGTTTAATGAAGTCGCCGGATCGGCGGCGGAAAGTCGTCAGCGATTGAATGTCACGGGTGATGTCGAGCATTTGTTGGCTCCTAGAGCACCTTTTTAGGTGCTAAGAGAATACTAGGGAAGGTGTGCAATATCAACTGTTGGTTAGCCGCTTTGCAATCGCACAATACAGCTCCACCGCCTCCTGTAACTGCTTTTTCCCGATGTACTCACCCTCGGTGTGCGCCACGTGGATCGATCCCGGCCCGACCAGCAACGGCTCGCCCCAGTTCCCCAGCCAGGGAATGTCCGTAGTGAACGCCGCGACCATCGTGGGCAGGCCATCCAGCGTGCGCAGGCGAGCGAAAGGAATCTCAAGCACAAACTCTGCTGTTGCCAGGCCTGCCACACTTCGCACTATCTCTTCCCGCAATTTCTCGGACGGCCCCACCAGCCGGTAAAGCAGTTGCGCCCGTGCTTTGTCAGGAATCACATTGGGAGCGCGTCCGCCTTCGATCACTCCAATGTTCACGGTGCATGGCCCAATTCCTTCGGCGGACGGCAGCTTGATGGCCCGCAAGCGATTCAAGGCTTCCAGAAGCTTGTCGATCGCCGATTCGCCCAACTCCGGATACGCCGAGTGTGCCATGCGTCCCGTGGCGCTGATTTCCACGCGCAAGGTTCCTTTCGATGCCGACGCCATCTTGTTTTCTGTCGGTTCCCCGTTCACCAGAAACTTGCAGCCGGGCGACTGCTGATTTGCAACCTTCGCTCCCAGACTGTCCTTTTCCTCACCCACCACAAAAAGTAGCCCAACGTAAATTCCTTCTTGCCGAAGCCGTTCCGCAGCCGCGATCTGAGCGGTTATGATCCCCTTGGCATCGCAAGACCCGCGCCCGTAAATCTTCCTATCATCCTCCGACGACGGAATGAAGGGAGGAACCGTGTCCATGTGAGTGGAGAAAACAATCTCCGGCCGGGCTTGCTGCGGAGACGTCGCAAACACATTGCAGCGCTCGCCTTCGACCGGCATCTTGCTGGCGCGGTAGCCTAGCCGGCTAAGTTCCTGGTGAAGAAAATCCGCCACGCGACTTTCATTTCCGGTAGTTGACTCGATATCAACCAGTTGACGAGTAAACGCGGCAACTTCCATGCACGAAAGCATAACCCACAGGTGGCCATGTAGGCGCGGGCGTCTCGCCCGTGCAAGCCCAGCGAAGCTCGGCAGGCTTCTGATAATTTGATGTCAGTGCACACGTTACCCACCTCCGCCATCCGCTCATTGTTTCTCGACGGGCCCGCAGGACGCCTCGAAGCTCTGCTTAACGTGGGCACTGGGGGTGCGACTCACGCCGCGCTGGTTTGCCATCCCCATCCTCTGTATGGCGGGGCGTTTCACAATAAGGTGGTTTTTCACACCATGAAAGCCCTGAACCGCTTCGGCTTTCCGGTTTTGCGGTTCAATTTTCGGGGCGCGGGGATGAGTCAAGGCACGCACGACAACGGTCTGGGCGAGGTGGACGACGTTCGCACTGCTTTGGATTGGCTCGACGCTGAGTTTCATCTGCCGATGATTTTCGCCGGATTTTCCTTCGGCGCCGCCATCGGCTTGCGCGCCGCCTGCCCGGATACGCGCGTGGATTCTGTCATCGGCCTCGGCCTTCCTCTCCTGCCCACCGACGACCGCAGTTATGATCTCGATTTTCTTCACACCTGCAGCAAACCCAAGTTGCTGGTGAGTGGAACCCGCGACCAATTTGGCCCCAGAGCGAGGTTGGAGCAATTGGCACAAACCCTCCCCGAACCGAAGAAATTAGTAATGATCGAAGCTGCCGACCACTTCTTTGAAGGCCGATTGAAAGAATTGCGAGAAACAATCGAAACCTGGGTGAGGGAAGTCATTGCGACGTGATTGCGGCCTGGAACTTTACCGCAAAGATCGCGAAGGAAATCGCAAAGACCGCAAAGAAACCCTATCTCTGGGAGTTGACAACTGAAAGCTGACTGCTCGACCTTATAATCTTCCCGTGCCCTCGGAAACCCAGGCCATCGAGATGCGCGTCACCGCACGCCATCTTTTCGCACACGCCCTGGCCGAATCCAGCATTGATCGCGCTTTCGAACAGCATGTGGTTTGCGAGCGCGGCGTTCTACGTATTCGCCAGGATCTGTACGATCTCCACTCCTACCACCGTGTATTCGTTCTGTCGCTGGGCAAGGCCGCGCACACCATGGTGAACGCGCTCGAGATGCAGGCCGGTGACCGCTTTGAAGGGATCGTTGCCAGCTCGGTCGCCCCCGTTTCCCAAATCCGTGGCTTCCGCTATTTTCTCGGAGGCCATCCCACGCCCAATCAGGAATCCATCCGCGCCGCTGAAGCCATGCTCAAGGCGCTCGAGTTCCAGGATGCATCGTCTCTTGTCCTCTTCCTGCTGAGCGGCGGCGGGTCTTCCATTGCTGAAAAACCCATTGACGAAGAAATCTCGCTCGATGATCTCATCGCAACCTACCAGGCGCTGGTGCATTCCGGGTCGTCGATCGCGGAGATCAACGCCATCCGCAAGCATTTGTCGGCCATCAAGGGCGGCAGGCTGGCTCGTGCCGCCCATCCTGCGCAGCAGGTCTCGATTCTGGTGTCTGACGTTCCCGACAACACGCCTGATGCCTTGGCCTCTGGCCCAACCATGCCCGATTCCACCTCGATAGAAGACTGCGACCGCATTGCCGCGAAGCATGAGCTGCTGGCGCAATTCCCCGCATCGGTCCGTGAGCTTTTCCAGCGCCATGCCTTGGAAGAAACACCTAAGTCCGACGATCCCGTCTTCCACCGCAGTCGCTGGTGGACGGTGCTATCGAATGCCACGCTGATAACGCCGGCCAAAGCTGAGGCCGAACGCCAAGGCTTCAATGTTGATGTGGACAATAGTTGCGACGACTGGGATTACGAGCGGGCAGCCGATTATCTTATTGCACGGGTGCGCGAACTGCGGACGCATTCCGAACGGGTTTGCTTGATCTCAGGAGGCGAAGTCACAGTCAAGGTCACCAAGGGCGGAGTTGGCGGCCGCAACCAGCAGTTTGCTTTAGCTTGTGCGCGAAAGATCGCCGGGGAAAACATCACTGTCCTCAGTGCGGGCACTGACGGCATCGATGGTAACAGCACCGCTGCGGGCGCTATCGTTGACGGCACGACTCTTGATCGCGCCCAGGCCCGCGGCTTAAACGCAGAAACCCACCTGACAGATTTCGACGCCTACCCGTTCTTCGCTGCCCTCGGCGACGCCATCATGAGTGGCCCTACGGGAAACAATCTGCGGGATCTGCGTATTCTGCTGGCTTATTAAGGGAATTACGCTCAGTGGTCCTTCAGAAGAACTGCGTAACCCCTTCTTCCATTACTCTCACGCGATCCTCAATCCCCGCAGCCTTGGCCTCCTGGGCCAGAAGCTGCAAAGGCTCATCCACAGGCTCATGGGACAGCCGGAAGGTCCCGTAGTGCATGGGTACCATCCAGCGCGCGTTCAGGTCGAGGAATGCGCGGGTCGCGTCGGAGGGATCGGCGTGGACGTTTCTGAAAGAGGGCGGATTGTAAGCCCCAATCGGCAACAGGGCCAAATCTGGCGCCAGCCTTCGCCCAATCTCGCGAAATCCGGGGAAATAGGCGGTGTCGCCGGCGTGGTAGACCGAGTGCTGATCATCTCGCAGCACATATCCGCCATAGCCGCGATGCGAATCCTTGAGCACACGCGCTCCCCAATGCCGCGCGGGAACATGTGTCACCGTCAGTCCCTGCCGGCAATCGTTGTCCCACCAGTCCAGTTCCACGACTTCGCGAAACCCCAAATCCGAGACTAGATCCACGACGTGATGAGGCACCACGATCACCGGCGGCGCCGCTCGCCGACGCCGAGCCTGCTGCACAATCGCCCGCAACGATGGCCGGTGCAAGTGGTCGAAATGCGCGTGCGTGACCAGCACCAGGTCGATGGATGGCAGATCGTGCAGTTGTACGCCAGGCTTTCGCAGGCGCTTCAGCACGAACAACCAGCGCGCAAAATTGGGATCGATAATTACATTCTGCCCGCCCATCTGGATGAAGAAACTGGCGTGGCCAATGAAAGTTACTCCCAGTTCTCCGTTGCTTACCAGTTTGGGCTTATGGGTTTGCCCGGTGCGGGGAGTCACGGCGGAGTTCTGCACCAACCGCCCGAAGGCCCGGGCACGCTTGCGAAGGACGGGGTTCTTGAGACTGGCCTTCAGCATCAATACGCTTCAAATCTCACCCGGTTCGGCTACAACCGCTTTCCGGGGGCAGGATCCAAAATCCTTACGGCTCCTGGCTACTTGGACTCATCCGACGTGGGCTTAGTTGTCTCTATTCTATGACAATCCTTTGCAGATTGCTTGACCGTTCCACCGCCGTCAGTTCTAATTCTTGTTCCGGTATTTTCTTACTTCAGGGAGCGGACATGCGTATCGCATTTTTAGGCTTGGGCATCATGGGGCGCGCCATGGCGTTGAATCTGGTGAAAGCTGGTCACGAAGTAACCGTGTGGAACCGCACCCCGGGCAAAGATGTTGAAGGCGCTAAAACCGCTACCTGCCCAGCGGAAGCCGCACGCGATGCCGAAGTAATCTGGCTGTGCGTCGCCGATACCGAAGCCGTGGAGAGCGTTTTGTTCGGTCCTCAGGGCGTGGATGAGTCCTTGGCCGACGGACAAATTATTGTCGATTCCAGTACTATCTCTCCCTCCGCCACCCGCCGCTTTGCCGAGCGCGTAGGGGCCAAGGGTGTGCAGTACGTGGACGCCCCCGTCACTGGATCCAAGGTCGGAGCTGAAAATGGCACGCTGATTTTCATCGTGGGCGGGGAAGAAGCGGCCATCGAGAGATTGAAGCCTTTGTTCGCCGCTACCGGCAAGAAGATTTTCCGCATGGGCGAAACCGGCAAAGGCGAAGCCGCCAAGCTGGCCATGAACCTGCAAATTGCGCTCATCTTCGAGGGTTTCGCCGAGGCCCTGACCTTGGCCACCAAACTCGGGGTCGACGCCGAAACCTTGCTTCCTCTGATCGAGGCATCCATGGTTCGTTCCGGTGTAGTGGACTACAAGGCCCCCTTTATCCTGAAACGCGACTTTTCCCCCAATTTCCCGCTGCGGCTCATGCGGAAAGATATCCGCCTCGCCCTTGAGGCCGCTAAAGAAGCCCGCGTCAAGCTGCCTGGCCTTGAAACCGTAGAAGAAATCTACGAAATGGCCACCGAGGACGGCCACGAAAACCTGGACTATGCCGCTACCCTCACCCTGCTCGAAAAGTGGGCGGGAATCGAGGTCAAAGGCACCGCGGCCTGACGGGCGTGACCTCTCGTAACCCTAATATTACAGAACTATTACACGGGATATTCGCCCCTCCTGTTACCTTAACTCTAGATTCCAGCCACAACCGGGGAAACGCGCGATGGAACTCGAAGCCCTCAATCGCAAAGCCGCCGCCGACAATCAAATCAACTGGGTGACCGCGACCTTTATGGCCCTGTTTCACCTTGGAGCCATTGCGGCCCTGTTTTTCTTCACCTGGAAAGCCTTGTTCGTCGCCATGTTCCTATGGTGGGTTTCAGGGAGTCTCGGCATCGGCATGGGCTATCACCGGCTGCTGACTCACCGCGGCTACAAGACCCCGAAGTGGGTCGAGTATTTCCTGACCACCTGCGCCACGCTGGCGCTCGAAGGCGGCCCCATTTTCTGGGTTGCCACACACCGCATTCATCATCAGTTTTCCGACGAAGAAGGCGACCCGCACTCGCCCATTGACGGCAAGTGGTGGGCCCACATGGGCTGGATCCTGACTGGCAAGTCCATGCACCACGACACCACGACTCTGGCCCGCTATGTTCCCGATCTTGCCAAAGACAAGTTCCATGTCTGGATTACGAAGTATCACTACGTTCCCATGATCGTGCTGGGCTTGATCCTGCTGGCCGTCGGCGGACTGCCGTTCTTGATGTGGGGGATCTTCATGCGCACCGTGGTCGGCCTGCACTCTACCTGGCTGGTCAACTCCGCAACCCACACTTGGGGATCGCGCCGCTTCATCACCACAGACCTCTCCACCAACAATTGGTGGGTGGCGATTCTTACCTTTGGCGAGGGCTGGCACAACAACCACCACGCCCACCCGGTTTCCGCTCAACACGGCCTGCGCTGGTATGAAGTCGACATGAACTGGTACGGCATTTGGGCGCTAAAGAAGCTCGGGTTGGCGCGCCACGTGTACCGGGTGAAGATGTCCAATCTTCCGCCTACCCCGGCGGTGGCGTCTTCCATCACGACGCTTCATTTGACTGCCCCGACCTCGTCGGCTGCCTCAGCCGACTAGGCCGCGTTCCCCACCGGTATCGCCGACGGCACAGCTACATTCGTCGATCCTCTCCTAACGCGCTAGAATCCTGCTATGCGCATCACCAGCCGGCGCAAAGCTACCGTCACCTTCCTCGTCCTGGGCGTTGGCCTGGCCGGCGTCGCGGTCGCCGTGGGTTCTGGCTGGATCATCCTCAACTGGCGCCTCGACATCAAGGTCTTCCTGGGATTCATCTTCTTCGGAGCCATCACTGCCGGACTGGTGCTCAATACGATTTTCCTGCTGCGGGAAATTCGCCGCAATGAGCAGCACGACAGTTTTATCAACGCCGTTACCCACGAACTGAAGACCCCAATCACCTCCATTCGTCTTTACCTGCAAACCTTGCAACATCGCGACGTGGACGAAGCCCAGCGCCGCGAGTTCTACCGCCTCATGCTGGACGACTCTGATCGCCTCCTGACTACCGTGGAGCAGGTCTTAAAGGCCGGCATGTTGGGCCACAAACGAAGCTCCCCTGGGCGCGTCCCGTTGGACTTCGCAGGACTGGTACAGGAATGTGTCCAGATCGCCCGCAACGGTCGCCATCTTAAACCGGAAGCCCTGCGATTCGAACCCGTAGTGAATGGAACTGGGGCGACCGTGAATGGCGACCCCGAAGAACTTCGTACCGCCGTTTCCAACGTGCTCGACAATGCCATCAAGTACTCTGGCGACCAGGTGGACATTTCCGTTCGCCTCGACGCGCCTGATGAAAAGCGCGTCGCCTTGAGCGTCCACGATCACGGCATGGGCATTCCGCCAGCGGAGTTGAAGCGAGTCTTCAAACGCTTTTATCGTGTGCCGAACCGCTCATCGTCGCATGTCAAGGGGACCGGGCTCGGCTTGTTCATCGTGCGCGCCATTGCCCAGAAGCACGGGGGCCGCGTGTTTGCCCAGAGTGAGGGCGAAGGCCACGGCACTACCGTGGTTCTGGAACTGCCGCGGAGTACCGTTCCGGAGAAGCTGGCGTGAGCCGCGTCCTTATCGTGGAAGACGAAGCCCATCTCGCCAACGGGCTGCGTTTCAATCTGGAAGCGGAAGGGCATTCGGTGGAAGTTGCTGCCGACGGCGAAACCGCCCTTGACCGGCTTTTGGGACCTTCCGGGCAAGGCAAGAAAAGCAAGCCCGCCTCGTTTGACGCCGTTGTGCTTGACGTGATGCTTCCCGGCAAAGATGGCTTTATGGTTGCGGCCGAACTCCGCGCCGCCAAGAACTTCGTTCCCGTACTGATGCTGACTGCCCGCGGCCGTCCCGAAGATATTCTCAAGGGTTTCGCATCCGGTGCCGACGACTATCTTCCCAAGCCCTTTGAGTTGCCCATTCTGCTGGCCCGCTTGCAAGGACTACTACGTCGCCGTGAATGGTCGCGTATGGCCTCGAACGCGGCCTCCAGCCCGTCATCCGCCGCAAACGCGCAGGAAGACGACATTTTCTCCTTTGACGGCCGGACGCTTGACTTTCGAAAACTCGAACTGCGAGTCAATGGGAACACCATCCAACTCACCCTCATGGAGGCAGAACTCTTGCGCTACCTGGTGCGCAACAGCGGCCAGGTCGTCTCCCGCAAATCCATGTTGGAAGAAGTTTGGGGACTACGCGAAGACACTGACACTCGCGCCATCGACAACTTCATGGTGCGGTTGCGCCGCTACATTGAAGACGACCCCGCAGAACCTACCCACCTGCTCACGGTGCGTGGCGTGGGGTATCGCTTCGTGCCCGAACCGGCGGAGTGATCAGAACTCAAAATATCCTTCACCACTAGCCCGCCGGGGAACGCCGTCGGTTCCTGTGGCGGGCAGTAAGCCAACCACCCCTCTCAGATTTTCCCAGGCCGCCTGATTGAGCGCGGGATCGGAACCTACGAGATCGCGGATCATGTTCCACGCCGCTACGTTGAGCGCGCCTTCCGGCGGCGGGCCCATCGCCAGGGAGACCGAACACTGCGGACAGAAACAAATTCGTTGTGCCGACGATTTCTGTCGCGGCCTGATTCCGACCGTCTGCGCGAACATATACACCGCAACCGATTTGTGTCCCGCTTCCAGTTCCCGATTGCAGCGCAGACAATACAAGGTTTCCAAAGGATGTCCCCCTTTTGTGACGGCCTCGACGGCCAAGACAAAATACTGTCTCCATCCCCCCGGGAGCGCAAGTATGTAAAGGGATTCCGCGACCGTGCGGGGCGCTACGGGCCTTTCCTTTCGTTTTATACTTGGCTGCGCGACGCAGTCCCCTTGCGGCGCAAATCATGAATCTCGAAGGGAGGGCGTTATGGGCGTATTCGTGATCGTCAGAATTGTTGCCGTCGTTTCGGTGGGCTTGAAGGCGGGAATATTCCTCGGCCATCGCGCGGGTCCACAATATGCCCTGCAAAAGCTCAGTCCATCAGGCTTTGTGCAATTTCAGCAGGTTGTGCACACCCACTTCGTTCGCTTCATGCCACCGCTCACTCTGGCTGCACTCTTATCTACGCTGATTTGGCTGGTTTCGTTGCGATCACAATGGGCGTCGGTCGAATTCTGGCTCCTGGCGGCATCAACCTGCGGCAGTGTCGTCTCCGCTGCGTTGACTCGCGCCGTGAATGTTCCCCTGAATAACAAACTCATGACCTGGAGCGCTGATGCCCCGCCGGAGAATCTTCGAGAGCTCTGGCGACCATGGGACAAGGTCAACACCATCCGCACATGTCTTGCGTCAGGGGTTTTCATTCTCGAGACTGTGGCCTTGAGTCTAAGAACCATGAACCGCTAAAAGATTCGGCCACCACACTTGCTGAAACGGAGCTAGAAGTGCTGCCGCAAGCCAGCGAAGTTTGCGACCACCAGAAGTTGACTCGGGGGCTGCGCTTCGGCAACCTCATCGTGTTCCAGGATCCAGGTATTGCCATGCGGTACAAACACCGCGTTCAGTCCTGCTGCCAGCGCCGGATTAATGTCCGACTTGGGGCTGTTGCCCACCATCCACGTCGAGTTGGGAGAAAGACCGTACTTCGAGATCACCGCGCGATACGTCGGGGCGTCTTTTTCCGCCACCACCTCGACCGCGGCGAAATAGTCCTTCAATCCTGATCGCTCAACCTTCCCCGATTGCTCCACCACCGCGCCTTTCGTCATCAGAATCACGTGATGCCGCGCCGACAGATACTGCAAAGTCTCGGCCACTCCCTGCAAAATCTCCACCGGATGTTCGGCAATGGTGTGAGCAAATCCGCGGATGGTCTCGTGCAGTGCCGGAGTCAACGGTTCCACCGCCAGCCGCTCGAAGGTTTGTACCAGGGCGTGCGCAAAGCTGTGCAGCCCGTAACCGTGACTGACGATGCACTCCCGCTCCACGTCATTCAAGACTTCGCGCACCTGTTCGGGGGAGTACTCGTGATGGTTGAGAAATGAAATGAAGTTGGCAATCGCCCGCTCAAAGTAGATGTTGTTTTCCCAGAGCGTGTCGTCAGCATCAATCAGCAGCGTCTGCGATTCATAGGAATGGTCTGCCGTGCTCATTCCATAACATCATAACGGTGTTATGGTTGCTTCGCGAGACGAAGGAAGATGTTTGTGCAGCCGCTTCTGCTAAAATCACCAACGAATGACACCGGGCCCCTGGGTTTTCCTGCTTCTTGCTTCCACTCTGTTTTCTGCCGCCGCAATTCAGAAAGAAAATCAACCAGAAAGCCGACCCATGACTGGATCTGCCGCCAAGGGCGCTGAATCCGCGGGTCTGCGCGTCGTTCTCGATCTCGATCGCCGGGTGGCTAAGTTTGTCCGGGTCGAGATGCCGTTCCATACCGCCGGCCTAACTCCGCGCGAAGTGAAAATGGTTGAGAAGTTGGTGGATGCCTCACGCTACCTGGAGGAAATCTACTGGCGCCAGATTGACCCTGATGGCCTCACCCTTTATCAGTTGCTGGCGGGGAGCAAAAATCCGCGCGACGTAGAACTCCGGCGCTATCTTCGCATCAATGCTTCGCGATTTGATCTGCTCGATGAAAATAAGCCCTTTGTCGGGACCGCCCCCATGCCGCCCGGGCGCGGCTTTTACCCGCAGGATCTGACCCGTGAAAAGGTCGAGCAATACGTCAAGGCCCATCCCGAGAAGAAGGAAGAGATCTACAGCGAGACCACCATCGTGCGCTGGCATGACGGCCAATTGGAAGGTTTGCCCTATCACATCGCCTTCCGGTCTTTCCTGGAGCCTGCCGCCCGCGACCTGCGCGAAGCGGCCGCGCTCAGCGACGACCCGCATTTCGCCAACTATCTGCGCCTTCGCGCCGACGCCTTGCTCACCGATGACTACTACAAGAGCGACCTGGCTTGGCTAGATCTGGACGGCCCGAAAGTGGACGTGATCTTCGCTCCCTACGAGACCTACGACGACCTCCTGCTGGGTGTGAAGGCTACTTATGGCGCCGCGGTGCTGGTGCGCAACTCCGCGGAAAGCCGCAAGCTCGAAATGTTCCAGACGTATGTGGCGGATATCCAGGATGCGCTTCCACTGCCTCCCGAAGACCGGCCTTCCAAACATGGCCTGAAAACTCCCATGGAAGTCATGGACGCGCCTTACCGCGCCGGAGACCTGACCCACGGCTACCAGGCAGTGGCCGACAACCTACCCAACGAGCCTCGAATTCATGAGCAGAAGGGCAGCAAGAAGATCTTTTTCAAGAACTTCATGGATGCGCGCGTGAACTACATCATCATCCCCGTCGCCCGGCATGTGATGCTGCCCGCGCAGGCGTCAAAAGTCACCGTCGAAGGCTACGTTCTGGGAACCATCATGCACGAGATTTCGCACGGACTCGGGCCAGTCTACGCTCATACGAAAGCTGGCAAGGTAGATATTCGCGAGGCCATCGGACCTGCCTACAGCGGACTGGAAGAAGCCAAAGCTGATGTCGTCGGTTTGTTCGGCCTGAATTGGCTGGTGGAACACGGCCTTATGCCTAAGAGCAGTGTGGAAGAATGTTACGCCTCCTACGTTGGGGGCCTGTTTCGCACCGTGCGTTTCGGCGTCGCCGAAGCCCACTCCCAGGCGGAGATGATGGAGTTTAACTATCTCGTCGAACATGGCGCCATCAAGCGGCAATCGTCAGGACGTTACGCGATTGACTACGCGAAAATGCCGGGAACCTTAAGCGATCTGGCGAAAGAGCTACTGACGATGGAAGCGACCGGGGATCGCGAGCATGTCGAAAACTGGTTCAAGAAGTATGACGTGATGCCAATCGAGCTGAGAGCAACTTTGAAGTCCGCCGCCAGCGTCCCCGTAGATATCGACCCAGTGTTCTCATTCAAGGAGGGAGTGAGATAGGGCAGAACTTAACGTTCCGCGTAGTTAACCCGGAACTACCTGCGCAAGAACCACATCACCCATCCCGCTACGAACACGCCACCCACGAACATGGCGAAGCAGTACAGGCCGTAGCGAATCTGCTCCCGCGAAGTGCCGCGCTGGGTGATGCCGAACACAATCGAGGCAAACACGGCGAACAGCAGGGCGGCGCTGAAATGCGAAAGAGTAAGGGTCACGGTTTTTTCCCCACCGCAATGTGGTAAGCGTCCGCCACGCTGATGAAATTCAGCAGTCCGGCCACGATCAGGTATTTCGTCCCATAATCCGCCGTGGCATGCGAAATGGCGCCCTGCCCCCAGTTCATCGCCTGGGTCACAATGTATAGACCTCCGGCGCCCACATCGCCGACGAATCCCAGAATGTCTAGAATATCGCCGCCATTGGGTTGATAGACATGGCCCTGCATCAGCAGGCCGAGCACGAACATGGTCGCAATCGAGCCCAAGAGCAGCCCGCCGCGAAGCCAGCGTCTCTGGATCAGGTGTCCAGCTCCAGGGATCAGCCATCCTACCGCTGGCGCCAAAACCGCCATGGTGGTCAGCGGCGCTGCCTTATTCTCGGTTGTTTCCGACGATTTCTTACCGCTAGAGGAATTTGCCATTCAGATCAGCACAATCTCGCGTTGGATTTTACCCGTCACTTCCGCCAGCTTTGGCCGCACCAGCACATTCACTTCGCTGCGTACGCCGAATTCCGGCAGGTAAATGCCGGGTTCAATCGAGAAGCAGGAATTGGGCAGGATGCGGCGCTCGTCGTGGGTTTCCAGGTCATCCATATTCGCGCCGTTAGCGTGAACATCAGTGCCGATCGAATGTCCGGTGCGATGGATGAAATAGTCCCCGAATCCAGCCTTCCGGATGTGCTCACGTGTCGCCCGATCGACTTCCCACCCGGCAATGGCGCGGCCGCCGGCAATCGCATCCTGTACTGTTTTTACGCCCGCGTCCCGTGCGCCACTCACAATGGCGAAGATTTCTCGCATACGGTCGGAGGGCGCTTTGCCCACGAACCCTGTCCACGTGATGTCATAATAGACGGCCCCGGGCGTATTTTTCTTCGCCCAAACGTCAAGCAGGACAAAATCCCCTTCGCGAATGGGAGCCGAACCCTGCGCATGTGGCTCGTAGTGCGGGTTTCCGCTGTTCGCGTTCGCGCCCACAATCGGCGGATCGTCGGTCACCAGGTTCTCGCGCTGAAACGCTTCCATGAACCACTGCTGAATCTGGTATTCATTCGTGCCGCCGTTTCGCACCCGCCGTCCGATCTCCTTGAAAGCTTCGGCGGTGATTGCATCCACCGCATCCCGGGCCGCGTAGTGACTCTTGATCTGCTCTTCCGTCCACGTCGCCTCAAACTGCGCCACCAGGTCGCCAGAGCTGACCACGTTCTTGCCCAAGCCCCGAATCATTTCGAGGGTTCCACCATCCACCAGCGAAACGTAGAAGACCAGGTTGTTCGGAGAATACTGCATGGCCACGTCACGATACGCCGCCAGCATTCCCTTGAGCTGCTCAAACAGTTCCTGCCACGCCGCGTACTGAAGCTTCTTCCCCGGGAGCGTGTCCAGATGTCCGGACTCAATCTTGTGCACCAATTTGACCGGCTCGCCATGCGCAGGGATCACGTAATACCACCGCCGCGTGACCATCAAATCGGCAGGCAATCCCAGCACCCGGTAAGCAATGGGGTCGCGATGATGGTGATCGTAGAAAAGCCACGCGTCGATATTGCGTTCGCGCAGGGCAGACTGGATGGCGGCCAGGTTCATGGGCAAACAACTATTCTAATCAAGACCAGCCATTTGAGCGAATCGCGGGGGAGCGTAGTGGCTCCGATTCCCGCCATACACTACACAATTTCGCGAAAGATCATCTTTGGTCGGCCACGGACATCGTCCTGCTTGCCACCAGCGACTGAGGTTGCCACTGTGAATAGACTTGTCGGAACAATACTGACCGTTGCCGCGGCGTTGATGCCTGTTTCTGCGCATTGATTTGATTTCTTCCTTGAAGAACCACTGCACACCCGCAGCATGCTCAGCTGTGCCACCATCCTTCAATAATCGTCGAATGTCCGCTGCGACCTGGGCAGGAGTAGCTTTGTGTTGCGGCATGTGAAATCTCTATTGCCGAGCCGTCCTCACCACCCTGTCATAAATCCACAGCGCTGCCGCCGTCGCCAGCCCCACCCCAGTCACCACCCACCACATGCGCTCCGGCTGATGTGTGACCTCGCCAAAGTGATGCATCAATGTCCCGCCAAACCATCCCCCGATGAGCGATCCAAGCCCAATCGGCAGAAATGCAAACCCCATATAGGTTCCCTGCTGCCCCGGCGGAGCCAGCCGCGAAATATAGTCGTAATACGGTGGCTGCTGCGTGATCTCACCCAACGCCAGCACAAACAGTGAGAGTACGGCCCCCCAAACCGTCGGCCGCATCGCAAAAATCAGCCACGAGACCGATGTGATCACCGTCCCCAGAATCACTGCCTGAAATGCCGGTATCTTGCGCGTCAAAAGACTCACGACCAGGGTCAGACAGATCACCGTGATCGCGTCGGTCGCCAGAATTTTCTCCACGTCGGCCTGGGAACTGACGTACCGGTGAAGGTATCCGGGCAGACTGATGAACTCCTGCCAGAACACAACCCAGTAGCCGGTGAAGAGCACGAGAAACCACATGAACTTGCTGATGCCCGCGAGTACCGCCAGCAGAAGCCCTACCCAAACCCACCACGGCACGGCGAAGCCGGGATACACCCATAACCCAATGCGCAGCAGCAGCGCGAGTGTCAGCACCGGCAACACCAGCCGGTAGTTGCCCACCACCACACAGAAATTCCGCGCCACAGTCGCAATCGAAGGCGGAGGCGCATCTCCTGCCTTGCGCGGTTCCCGAAAGAAGAACAAGACTACGAAGAACATCGCGAACACGCTCAGCGCCGAGACTTTGTATACCTTCTCCACGCCCAGATGACGGTGAGTCCAGGACGCCACAAGAGGGCCCACCGCGCCACCGAAGTTGACCATCGTGTAATAGATCGAGTAGCCAATGGTACGAACGTTGGGTTTGGACGCGCGAGCGGTTGTCCCCACCACGCAAGGCTTCACCATCGAGATACCAAGCGCAGGCAGGATGAGAATGAATCCCACAAACAAACTGAGCGGAACCGCGTTTCGCACCGGCGCCAGCCACGCCGCGCCAATAGACCCAATCAGAAAATACGCCACAGCCAGAATCAGGTACGCGGTCGCCAGCGCGCGTCGAAAACCTAAACGATCGGCGACGGCTCCGCCGAAGATGGCGAGAAACCACACCATGCCGCCGAAGAGGCCGGTCAGCGTCCCTGTCTGTTCAGTGGAGAAATTCAGCTTCTCTTGCAGATAAAGCGCGAGAGACGCAAAAGCCCCGTAGTAGGACAGCCGCTCGAAGATCTCGCTGATGTTCGCGATCCAGAACGGCCGCTCAAACCCAGTGCGGATCTCATGAAAGCGCTCAGAAAAAGACAGGCTCATTGAATGTTCTCAAAGTGTAGCGCCGCAATCTCTACAGTCGAAGCCGTTTGCGCAAATCTTCCGCAGTCAGCCCCTGGACTCGAATCACCTTCCGCCGACTGGTCTCACCGGACGCAATAGTAACGGAGGATCGCGGAACCTCCAAGAGATTTGCCAAGAATTCAATGCAGGCTTCATTGGCCCGTCCCTCGACCGGAGGCGCAGTCAGCGCGATCTTTAAAGCATCACCCAGTTCGCCAACGATGGCATTCTTCTTCGCCCTCGGTTGGACTTTCACTACGAAGCTGACGCCAGCGGCGCTTTCGTGGACGGGAATCATGCGCAACCGATTTGGGTTTCCTCCGTGATTCTCTGTGTCCTCTGTGGTTAACCTTTTGCCCTTTCCCCGAAAATCGCCGTCCCCACCCGCACACAAGTCGATCCCTCTTCGATCGCCACTTCGAAGTCCTGGGACATCCCCATCGAAAGCGCCTGCATGCCCACAGCGGGCAGATCCCACGCGGCAATCCGATCGCGCAATTCCCGCAGCCGGCGAAAATACGGCCGCGCCTGTTGCGGATCTTCATTGAACGGTGGCACGGTCATCAAACCGCGAAACTCCAAGTGCTCCAGTTCTGCCGCGGCTTGCAGCAATTCCTGCAGAACTTCGGATTCCGCTGCCACTCCGCTTTTCGCCGCTTCTCCGCCAACGTTGATCTCGATCAGCACTGCGATCTTTTTTTCCAGCTCTTGCGCCACAAGGTTCAGCTTTTCCGCCAGCCGCAGCGAATCCACTGAATCCACGCCAGTGAATAGTTCCACCGCCTTCGCGGCCTTGTTCGATTGCAAGTGACCGATCATTCGCCATTCGGCAGCGGCCAAGTCTCGTAGGGCCCCAGCTTTCCCGTCGAATTCCTGCACTC
This sequence comes from Terriglobales bacterium, assembly GCA_052147055.1. Lineage (GTDB taxonomy): Bacteria > Acidobacteriota > Terriglobia > Terriglobales > Acidobacteriaceae > JABCZH01. Next base: position 47,500 of record JBKQLO010000055.1, on the reverse strand, counting down.
GATTCTCACCAAACAGCCGCAATCCCGCATGATAGGCCTCGCGAATGCGCTCTGGCGGCTGGGTCTTGGTCACCGCCATCAGCGAAATCTCGGTCGGATTTCTCCCCGCACGCCGCGCCGCTTCAGCGATCCGCCGCCGCACTTGCGCGATGTTTTCAGAGATGGACACTAGAACCTCTGAACCACAAAGGACACGAAGTATCACAAAGGAAATCACTCGAATCAGGAATTCCTCTGTGTACCTTCGTGTCCTTTGTGGTTATTGCCGTTGACTACATAATCGCGGTCGGCGGCGCCGGTTCATCCGGGCTGCCGGCATTGGCCAGTGGCACTTTCATCATCACGAAGATCAGCACCGCCAACCCAATCAATCCGGAAAAGGCAAAGTCGCCAATGTCAATATGCCAAAGCTGATGATTGCTTCCCACCACGCCGGCGATCACCAGGCCGCACAGCGCCTCTCCGGCAATCAAGCCCGAGGCTGTCAGCACTCCAGCGTTATCAACCCGCGCCTTCTGCGCGTCGTTGTATCCGCGCCGGTCACGCAGTTTGTCCGTAAACCAGCGAATGACTCCGCCGACGAAGATCGCCGACGTCGTTTCCAGCGGCAAGTACATGCCCACCGAGAAGAGCATCGGACTCTTCACTTCCACCAGAATCATGGCGAATCCCATCAGGATGCCTACAATCACCAGCGGCCAGGCCATATTTCCACCGACGATTCCCTGGGACAGCATGGCCATCAGCCCCGCTTGCGGCGCCGGCAAAGCCGCGCTCCCGAAGTGATAAGCCTTATCGAGGATCATTAGCGGGAAAAACAAAACCAGCGACGCTACAATCGTCCCCAAAATGTCGCCAATCTGCATCTTTGACGGTGTGCCGCCCAGAATGTGCCCAGCTTTCAAATCCTGCAGCATCTCGCCCGCGACCGCTGACGAGACACAGACCACGGCGGCGACTCCCAACACGGCAGCCACACCGCCGACGCCTGAGACTCCCAAAGCCACCATCAGCAGCGCCGCCACCACCAGCGTGCACAGCGTCAGACCGGACACGGGATTATTCGACGACCCAATCATGCCGACCAGATTGCCCGAGACTGCTGCAAAGAAAAATCCCAGCACGATCATGACCGCAGCCGCCACAACCGCTCCAGCTATTACCTTGCTTCCTGACAGGTTGTGCGCCGCGGAGATAAAGTAGTAGTACAGCCCGATCATCGCAATGAACACCAGCCCGACCCCCGCAAACACGACTTTCGCATTCAAGTCGCGATCGATGCGGCTGGTCGCCTTATGCGCTTCCGCCGATTTCTTCAGATCAGAAACCGCGCGCTTCATGCCTGCCACCAGTTGCTTGCGCATGCGAAACAGCGTGAAGCCCGCGCCCACCAACATGCCACCTACCGCGATCGGCCGCACAATCGAATACCACACGCTGAAAGCGATCCCTCCCCAATAAGCCGCGGGGTTTGCGCCTTCCGGCATCGCCGGCAAAGTCGGTCCGAGGAAATAAATTAGGAGTGGAACCAGCAACCCCCACGCCACTACGCCACCCGCGAAATTCAGCGATGCCAGCCTTGGCCCAATAATGTAGCCCACACCCAGGTAAGCCGGGCTGACCGCCGGCGAGGTGAACTGACTCATCCCGCCCGTAGCCAGCATGGGGGCGGCGTTGCCGCGACCCAGCCGTAAGCCGGTCGCCATCTTCGGAATGTTCACCAGGATATTTTTCGTGTACCAGAAGAGGTTGACCTGCGATAGGAAGTACATCAAGCCGCCAAAACCCATGTTGGCGAACAGAATCTTTGCCGCCTTCGAGCCTTGCTGTCCCGCCTTATGGATTTCCGACGCAGCCACCGACTCGGGGAATGGAAGTTCGGGATCTTCCACCATCACGCGCCGCAGCAGCGTGACAAACAAAATCCCCAGCAATCCGCCGATCACCATCAGCGCCACCGACGCCCAGTAATGTTCCATGCCCAGGCTGGGCCACAGTCCCGCCAGCACAAATGCCGGGATGGTGAACACCGCGCCCGCCGCCACCGACTCCCCGATCGCTCCGACGGTTCGAGCAATGTTTTCTTCCAGCAGCGACCCCTTCATCAGCCGCAGCAGCGACATGCCAATCACCGCCGCTGGATACGTAGCTGCGATCGTCATCCCGGCTTTCAATCCGAGATAGGCATTGGCCGCCCCCAGAATCCCAGTCATCACCAGGCCGATCAACACGGCCCGGAAGGTGAACTCCTTCATCTCCATGTTCTCGGGAACATAAGGTCGGAACTTCTTGGGAGCTTCGGTCGAACCGGCGGGACTCATAGGCAAAATCCTCGTAAGTGGTCAGGAATAGGCGCAAAAGCAGAACGGCGAAAGTTATCACGCAGCCTCCTTCCAATACAAGTGCGCCCTGAATTTGGGTAGTGTCCCTTCACTCCCGGATGCCACCAAACAACTTGGTTTTCGACGCGAGCATCCGACTTAGCGTGAATAATCCAAAACCAGGCCTTCTCTTGTTCGTTTCCATCACCATGCTCGCTTTTGCGATCTTGGTACCCGCCCTCCACGCTCAGGCGCCACCAGAGAAAATTACCGTCGACGACAAAGAGCGCACTTTCATCGTCCATCTCCCCAAGGGATACAACGCCAAGCAGCACTATGCCCTCGTGATTCTCTTGCACACCCGCGACCAGGACGCGGGTGACATGGAACAGCTAACGCGGTTTGACGAGCTTGCTGATCGCGATTCAGTGATCGCCGTGTATCCCAACTCCACCGGGCGCGGCTGGAATCTCGGTATCACGCAGGAAGAGCCGAGTCCGGGAGGCATGGGTCGCAGGGGAGGAAGGCACGGCGGCTGGGGAGGCGGAGGCGGCGGATATCCTGGCGGCGGTTACCCAGGCGGAGGTGGCGGATATCCGGGCGGCAGCGGCGGTGGTCGCAGCGGCCAATCCGGAAGCCGCGAGGACCGTGCAACTCCAGCCGATGACAATGCCTTCATCGACCAGTTGCTCGACAAACTTTCATCCGAATACTCCGTCGATGCCTCGCGCGTTTACGTTACAGGTCTTTCGGATGGCGGGTTCATGGCCTTCCGCCTCGGCTGCACCATGGCCGACCGCTTCGCTGCCATCGCCGCCGTGGGCGCGGCCATGCCTAAGACCATGACTTGTCTGCCTTCTCACCCTCTATCCGTTCTGATGATGAATGGCACATCGGACCCCATCGTGCACTACAACGGCGGCCACGTCGGTCGATATGGGGTTCTTTCCGCCGAAGATAGCGCCAAGTATTGGGCCAAGCTGGGTGGCTGCCAGTCCAAGCCGCAGCGGCAGAAGTTATCTCCGCGCGAAAGAGGCGGCATGAAAACCGAAGTCGATACCTACGACGACTGCCAAAAGGGAGCGCAAGTCGCCCTCTACAGCATTGACGGCGGCGGCAACACCTGGCCCGGCGGCGAACAATACCTAGTGGAAAAGGTGATCGGCAAAACCAGCAACGATCTAAACGCCAATGAGGTGATCTGGAGTTTCTTCGTCCGCCATCAGACAGCTTTACCCGAGCCGCGAAAATGATAGCGGTGTTACTTCCGAGCGGTCTTACCGGTTCCGCGTTGCGCCCGCCCCGGTCTGCCGATATACTAAAGAAGATTCGCCCGGCTGGAGCCCTGCTGAGGCGCTTGGGCGAGGGAGGGTCGTCTTCAGCAGTAGCAAGGGCTCAATTCGGTCCGCGTGTGAAACGCTGCAAGGTTCGCTGGTTTCGTCTCTGACCTCCGGAGTTCATAGCGTTGCCGTAGCCCTGTTCGTCACGCTCTTTCCTTCTGATTGTCGCCTGTGCGGATCCCCATTACTGAACATCTCGCGGCTGCCGGTTTGTGATCAGTGTTTGTCGTCTATTCGTCCGATCGGCGATGGCCTCTGCTCCGTTTGCGGCGAGCGATTGCTGGGCCCCTATGCACTTTCTACCGGTGCCGAGCTGCTTTGCGTGCTGTGTCGCCGCCTCGAACCTCCCTATGTGAAGGCCGCCGCCTACGGCAGCTATGAGAGCGGTCTGCGTGAGCTGATTCATCTGCTCAAGTACGACGGAGTTCGTCCAGCCGCCAATGTGTTGGGACGTATGCTGGCGGAAGCCATTGCAATGTTACAACCGCTCTTGGCGGAAAATCGGCTTGTGGTCGTTCCGGTGCCCTTGCACGTCCGAAAATTGCGCCAGCGAGGATTCAACCAGAGCGAGCTGATTGCTCGCGCCGCCCTGAAGCCTGAGCCGTCTCGACCATTTGAACTCAAACCCGTTCTCGAGCGCACTCGCGAAACCCAATCGCAAATCGGCTTGTCGCGCCACCAGCGCCGTGAAAATCTGCGAGGAGCCTTTGCCGTGACTGCGCCCGAAGCGATTCGTGGCCGCGAAGTCCTGTTGGTGGATGACGTCTTCACCACCGGTACCACGGTCTCCGAGTGCGCCCGCGTGCTACGCCGCGCCGGCGCCGCCAAAGTTTACGTCGCTACCGTCGCGCGCACGCTGAAGCTGGAAGCACAAGGGGCACAATTAGAACCCGAAGCTGCTATGACAATGGCTGCTGCGAGCTAAAAAGAATATGTCAGGGAAATGGCACAATTCGGCGCTGGGCATGACGAGGACTCACACTCTGCCTCCGAGCATGGCCCTTGCTCGCCCAGAGAACGCTCGCCCGGACGGCGAAGTCCACGTGCTGCACGCGCCGGTGCTGGTACTAAATGCATCCTACGAGCCCATCAACGTTTGCGCCGCCCGCCGGGCCATTGTTTTGGTGCTCAAGGGCGTCGCCATGACCGAAGAAGAAAACGGCCACTTCCTGCACGCCGCGCGCTTGGCCATCCGTTTGCCTTCGGTGATTCGGCTGCTCGAGTACCGTCGCATTCCGCATCAGACACGCGCCCTCTCGCGCAAAAACATCCTGCTGCGCGATCGCAATACCTGCCAATATTGTGGGGAAGTCCTGCCTTCAGGTGAGTTGACGCTCGATCACGTCGTGCCCCGCTCCCGCGGCGGCGCGTCCACCTGGGAGAACCTGGTGGCCTGCTGCCATCTCTGCAACCGTCAGAAGGGAAATCAGCTTCCCATCGAAGCCCGTATGAAGCTGATGCGTGAGCCCCGCGCCTTCAACCTGCACACCAGCCGTCACATCATGCGCTTGATGGGCCGTTCCGACGACAAGTGGCGGAAATACCTCTTCTACTGAGCTCTCAGCCGTCAGCTTCCAGCCACAACCCGAGAGAACGAACTCTTGATCCCAACGCTGCCGAAATGTTACGCGGATCGCCGCCGTCCTTGGCCTCGCCGAATGCTGAGTGCTGAAAGCTGACGGCTCACTATGGCTTCTGCGGCTGACCTTTCTCGTCCGTCTTCGGAATTTCTTTCCCATCGAAGGTGATCTTTGCCTTCGAACCGAATCGCTTGTAATTCTCGTACTTCACAAACTCTTTGATGCGAACGTCTCCCGTGGAAAATCGCAGCGTGTCATCAGCTTTGGTGTAGGTAGGGAACCAAAAGGTGCCGTCAACCTGTTCCCGCCAGGTGGTGAACTTGGGGAAAAGGTTCTCGTTGTTTTTCTTCTTTTTTATATCAGGGACAGTCTTGCCATAGGTTTTCACGATCTGGAAATCGTGATCATCCACCCAGATGCGTCCCTGAAAATACCGTTTCTTCCCTTCGATCTGCTTGGGCGCGATGTCAAACACGTAGCAGCGCAATTCATCTTCCTGCTGCTGGCCGACGTAAACGATCTGGTACTCGGGAATCTCGTCGCTGGTCAGCACGAACGGCAGCCGGTTCTCGATGTCATCGAAATCTTCCTGCGACATGAAGATCCGCTCTAGTGTCGACTGGGGCGCAAAGGTAACGGTCTTGGTCTTGTGCCCCTGGTTGTCAAAGGTGACGTCGAAATCCTCCCGGTACTCGCCATCGACAGTGTCACCATCCACCGTCTGGACCTTTACGGTTTGATGATACGTATATTGGTCGCGTGCCGTCTTGAACTCTTTCTCCTTGGCCGCAAAGCGCTGAATGATTTCATCCACCGTGGCGTTCTTCGGCTGAGCATTCTCCAGCGGTCCTTCATCCGCCCAAACGGCGGGCAGCAGCAGACTGCAAATGGCGAACACCGCTACCAGCAAGGCCGCAAAGCGCATACGTTTCATGATGATGGACCTATCTTATACGAACTGCGGGTTTCCGTAGGAACTGGACGTACTAACCCGCCGTCACTTTATTAGATTGCCGACTCCCGCTACCGGTTGCCGCCTCAGAGCCGCGTTTCGGACCCAGCTTTTCGCAGCAAAGATTGCCCCACCCGTTGTAAGATGGCCCACAAGTTCCATGGCCTCCCCACGCGAAGCCCCACCCGAAGCAGTTCCCACCGCCCAGCAGGAGGTCGCCCGTCTGGCAGGGCTTTCCGAGTTGCGCGCTGCCTCCGCCTGGTTTCGTTCCCAGGAGACTCAAGTGGCCTGCTGGCAGCTTGAGATGGCGCGTATTCCCGCCCCGCCGTTTGGCGAAGCTGCCCGGGCCGAGTGGTTGAAAAAGCGCTTTCGTGAAGTCGGTTTAGCTGACGTCCACATCGACAGCGTCGGCAACGTCTTCGGAATACGGGACGGCTCTGGCCCTGGGTTCGTCTCGCTGAGCGCGCACATTGACACCGTCTTTCCTGCGGGAACTCCGCTCAACGTCCGGCAGCAGGGAACTCGCCTTTACGGTCCGGGGGTTTCCGACAACGGCGCAGGAGTTGCCGCCCTGCTCGCGGTCGCTGCCGCTCTGCAAGCCGCAAAAATAGCGCCGCAGACTCCGATTGTTTTTGTCGGCAACGTCGGCGAAGAGGGCGAAGGCGATCTCCGCGGCATGCGCCACATCTTCGCGAATCCGCGCTGGAAGGATTCCATTCGTTACAGCTTGGTACTCGATGGCGCGGGGGCCGATACCATCGTCGCCGAGGCCCTGGGCAGTCGCCGTTTTGAAGTCATCGTGCGCGGCCCGGGCGGCCATTCCTGGAGCGATTTTGGCGCTCCCAATCCGATTCTGGTACTGGCGCGGGCCATCCGTGCCTTCGCCCAAAGCCCGGTTCCCACGTCTCCCAAGACCACTTTCAATATCGGCGTGATCCGGGGCGGCACTTCCGTGAATTCGATTCCCGAGTCCGCCAGCATGCGCGTGGATATTCGATCTACTTCGATGGCGGAAATGGAGCGTCTGGAAGCTGCTCTGCGCCGCGAATTGGAACTGGCCAGCGAAGAAGAAACCTTGGCCAGCGAACGCCGTAATCCGTCGCCAAAACGGTCCACCGCTCTTAGCTATGAAATTGTTGCTATCGGCAATCGTCCGGCCGGCGAACTCGCCTCCAATGCCCGCATGCTCAAGGTCATTCGCGCGGTGGACGCCCACCTCGGCAACGCTGCGCAAATCCAGCGTGCCTCCACCGACGCCAACATCCCGCTATCACTCTCCCGCGAAGCCATCGCCATCGGAGGCGGCGGCACGGGTGGCGGCGCTCACACCCTACAGGAATGGTTCGATTGCAGCGGCCGCGAGTTGAGCCTCAAGCGCATTCTGCTGACGGTGTTGGCTCTCGCTGGCATCCGCGAGTGAGTCAGCCCCTTAAAACCCCGCCTTTTCCGGCCGCGGCCTGAACGGAATCATCACCACGGCTTGCAGCGCCACCGGATTCCCATTCTTCAGCGCCGGCAGAAACCGCCATCGTGAGAGCGCATTCGAGGCGTATTCGTCCAGTCGGTCGTCAATGCTGTTCAGCACCTGCACCTCGCCCACGGTGCCATCTGCATTGATCACGGCTGAGAGTATGACCGTGCCGCGCACGTTCTGCCGCATCAACTCCAGTGGGTACCCTGGGTCCGCCGTCCGCGTGGCCACTGGCGCAACCAAATCGCCCTGCTTCTCGCCCTCTTTTTCCTCGACGAAGTGCATCACCCAACTCCCACCAGCAGAATTCAGGTTCGGCATGTTGAGCGTCATAGCATAAGACTTCCGGCCGGCAAACACCTTGCGTTCTGCTTCCGTCTGACTATCTGGCGACATCTCGGAGGCCACCTTCCTCGAAGTGGAGCCCCGAGACGGCCCCGCGCCGGCCACCAGCCTTGGGTCAACTGCGTACCCTGGCCTCCCACTGCCGGCCATCGTGGAACTACTCTCTGACTTTGGCCCTGCCCCCACGAACAGCCCAGGCGGAATCCCATTGGCGCTATGGGTTGCGCTGCTGCGTCCATTCGATTCGCTTGCCGCCTTGCCTTCGCCCGCAACCTCCGGAGTTCCGGCGGCGCCCGCTTTGCCCTCTGGCGTCGCCGCAAACGTTCCCCTGCGATTTCCGCTGGGCACTTCCACCGAGGCCGATGGGGCCGCCGGATTCACACTCAACGCAATCATCCGCCCCCCCGCGCCCGAAAGTCCGCGTCCCTGCACCGACGGCGGTGGCGGAACCGCTGCCGGGCTTGCTCCTCCCAGCGGTCCTTGCCCCAGAGTTGCGATCGCACGCTGCTCACCGACCGGCAGTTGCGGCGCAGGAGCGACCACCTGCGCATGGCCAATATTGATGTCCCCTACTTTTCGAATTGACGCCGTTTCCATGCTCGGAGGCGGTTCCACTACCGCCGGCTCAGGCATGTGAACATTGCGGTTCGAGTGTGCCGTGTTCATGTCCGGTGCCGGCGCCACCACCGTTTCCGCCAGCGTCGGAGCCGAAGCCAACCGGTTTTTGTTGACTTCCGGCGGCGGAGCCACTACTGAAGTTGGCAGCGTAGGCAGCCGCAGATCGGTTGCCTTGCTGGTCGCCGCCAGTGGAACCGCAGGTTGCGCTAGACCCCACGCCACCACGTTAGGCACTGGCACATCGTGATCCAGCTTGATCTTGGGAGGAGCAACAATGGTCTGCCGGCGATTGTCCGGCTCCGGCGGCACCGAAATTATGGCTTGGGGCGCGTAAGCTGGATCAGCTTTCTGCGGCAAGCGCGGCTTCGTTCTACCCGTATCCAGTGGCTGCAAGTACTCCTGCGCGGAGTAGTAAACCACATCCGAGCTGTGAAACACCGCTGGTGGCATTACGCGGGTGGCATGCGACCAAAGGGCCGACGCGCCCCACAGCATTGCAATGACCGCCGCATGCCCCGCCCCAGATTGCGCAAACCGGCCCCATGGCAGCGGGGAAGCCACGAACACATCGTCCCAAAACGTCCCCGGCCGGGAGACTGCTCGCAGCGGCGTTTCCTGTTGCCGCCCCACCAGATCGCGCAGATTGCGAAAAAACGTCCTATGCCAGGGATCGACTCTGACCACAAAAGTCGGTACTGCGACCGGGTTCCGCCGTCGTTTCAGTTCGGATTCGATCAGCCTGAAGCGCTGTTTCATAGCGTGAGCCGCCACTGTCTGAGAGGCTCTCATTATAGCCGCCAGTCGCGGTCCGGCATTTCGCCACAAGTGCCGCACTGGCCATTTTTCGTGCTCTAATACCGATATGAGACTGTCTGGGTCCCTCGCCTTTACGCTTGCCTTGTTGAGTTCACCACTCATCGCCCAGACCACTTCCGCACCGCCGCCCTCCCCATCCGAAAACTATTCCGGCATGTACACCTTCCTCCAAGAAGGCGAGTTTGTGCAGGTTACCGTGGAAGATGCCGGCAAGCTCACCGGCTTTGTTTCCCGCTATGGAGACGCCGACGGCGACCGCGGCGCTTTCCTCGATCAGTTCTTCAAACAGGGCAAACTCGACGGTCGCAAACTCAGCTTCACGACCGAAACCGTACACGGCGTCTGGTTCGAATTTACTGGCACCGTGGATCGCGGAGAAGGCAAAACTCCCGCCGACGAGGCTTATCATGTGCTCAAAGGCGCGCTCACTGACTTCCGCACCGACCCTGACAAGAAAGTCTCCTCGAAGTCACGCGAGGTGACCTTAAAGTCCTTTCCCCAGGACGTTCAGTAGCCTCGATCCCTGCCCTCCAAAACAAACTCTTTCCGCCGTTTCCGCGTCTAACCCATTACAACTCGCCCCCGCCACGCGAAACGGTATAATGTCACAGCATGTCTGGAGGAAGTAATCGTATGGATCCGCACGCCAGCGGCTTCGGGACTCGTTGGAAACCAGCCTACACTCTCACCATTTTGGCCACTCTGACCCTGGGTATTTTGATCGGTACGGTCATCTCCAAGGGAGTCCGCGGCCAGGAGAGCAAAAAGAGCCCTGAGGCAGCCACGCCGCTGATCATTCCCTCGCCACAGCAACTTTCGAACCAGTTCTCGCAGATTGCTAAACAATTAGAACCCAGCGTCGTCAACATCAACACTGAGTCCACCATCAAGGCTCAGCCACGCCGCCGCCGCGGCGGTCCCGATCAAGACGGGGGCGACGAGCAGAATCCCTTTGACGATTTCTTCGACCGCTTCTTCGGCGGCCAAGGCGGAAACCAGGGTCCCATCCGCGAACGTTCGCTGGGATCAGGCGTGATCGTGGATGCCAAGGGCTACATCGTCACCAATCGCCACGTAGTCGAGAAGGCCGACCGCATCCGCGTCCGCATCGACGAGGATCCCCCGGGCGTGTTGCACGACGCTAAGTTGATCGGCGCCGACCAGGAAACCGATCTGGCTGTCATCAAGATCGACACCGACAAGGCTTTGCCCGTCGCCAAGCTCGGCAATTCCGAGAGCATGCAGGTTGGCGATTGGGTGCTGGCCGTAGGCAGCCCATTCGGATTGTCGGAGACTGTGACGGCTGGGATCGTCTCTGCCAAGGGCCGTAACATCGTGCCCAACCGTCAATTCCAGTCCTTTATTCAGACCGACGCCGCCATCAATCCTGGCAACTCCGGCGGCCCGCTGGTCAACATGGCGGGAGAAGTCATCGGTATCAACACCGCCATTCTCACCGACACCAACGCCTACGCCGGTGTCGGCTTTGCCATGCCCTCAAACACCGTGATCACTGTCTACAACCAGCTCATCGGCCCGGACCACCGCGTCGCCCGTGGCTCCATCGGCATTGAGTTTGCCGCGCAGGAGAATCCCGCCATCGCCCGCGTTTATGGCGTCAACAGCGGCGTCACCATCTCCAACGTCATCGCCGGTACTCCGGCGGATCAAGCCGGCCTCCAGGTGGGCGATACCATCGTTTCCGTCGATGGCAAGCCGGTCAAGAACGGCGACGAACTGGTGGCGGACATCGCCGGCCGCAAACCCGGTACCAAGGTGACTTTGGGCTTCGTGCGCAATGGTAAAAAACAGGAAGCTGGAGTGATCGTCACCGATCGCGCCAAATTGTTCTCGGCTCGCCTGGGAGAAGAGGACGAAGGCGGAGAACCTGTCGCCCCCAAAGAGAGCAAGCTGGGGTTGACGGTGCGTGCAGTCACCAATGAAATGGCCGACCGGCTCGACATTGCGGCGGGCAAGGGCGTCATTGTCCAGGACGTCAAACCCGGTGCTTTCGCCGACGACGTCGGTCTGGCCCGTGGCGACGTGATCCTCGAAATCAACAAGCATGCGGTCAACTCCGAGGACGATTTCAACCGTGTCGCCGCCACTCTGAAGAGCGGACAGGATGTCGTCTTCCTGGTTCTTCAGCGGGGCACTGGCCGTCAGGGCGGTACTATCTTCCTGGCCGGTACACTTCCGTAATTAGCGCAAGTCATACACACTGGCACTGAGCAGCCCTTTCACGGCATCATACTCAGTGCCGGTTTTTTGTTTGGATATGGGGGTGGGTGCCCCATCCTTTCGCGCCTTTTGTGAAAGGGTGGGATTCCACAAATGAACGGAGAAAGCTTGCAGTCACTTCGTCGGAAGACAATCGGCGTCCTGCTGTTGGGCTGTTTGTTTGCAGTCTCACCGCCGCTTCCCGCCCAGACCCACTCCGCCGCAACAACTGCCCCCACTCACAAGAAGAAGAAATCTCACAAGAAAGTCAGCTCACGCCGCGGCCAGCAGAAAATTGATCCCCAGCGCGCCCACGATATCCAGGAAGCCTTGATTCGCGAACACTATCTCACCGGGAAAGCCTCCGGCGTCTGGGACGATGCCTCGCAAAAGGCCATGCAAAAATATCAGGCCGACCATGGCTGGCAATCGAAAACCACTCCCGACTCCCGCGCTCTCATCAAGCTCGGCCTCGGTCCCGACCACGAACATCTGCTCAATCCCCAGAGCGCCATGACCGATCCGCCACCGGCGCACGCCGCACAAAGCACAGGTCCCACTGCTCCGGCTGATCCTCAATACTGACAACCAACCGCCGAATTAGGCGGCAACCTCTCACTTCACCGCCGGCCTCGGAAAATACGGCAGGGTTTTTCCGCTCACAATTGCCCGCGGATTATCCTCCACCAGCGCCCGCGCAATCTTTTCGCCCTGCGATTCTGCCACCACTTCCCGCGCCAGCGAAAGCCCCGGCGGACGCCGCACCGTATCATGCGCATCGCTGGCCAGCACGTGGACTGCGTTTCGTTTGAGCAGCCATTGCGCCGTATGCCACGCCGTTTCTCCCCAGCCTCCGGTCAGCGCCGACGCCGTCACCTGAATCACGCAACCCAACTCCACCCATTCCAGAATGCGCTGAGGCGTCCGCTGCAGCACGGTATTGCGTTCGGGATGAGTAATCACCGGAGTGATTCCAATCTTCAGCAGCTCGCGCAGACTGTCATCAATGTGCTTTGGGACGTCGGTGTGATTGGGTTCAGCCAACAGGTAGCGCCCGCCTTCGATCACGTATCGCTCAGGAAAAGTCATGGCATCTTTCAGGTTCTCCGCCGAAAGACGAAAGTCGCATCCCAGGCTGAGACCCGGCCGCTTTCCCACCCGCTGGCGCAATTGCTCGAGCGCTCGTTCCAGGTATTCGCGGTCGTAGTGAAAACGCCGGTTAGCATGGGGTGTGGCCACGATGTGCTCGGTACCGTCGGCGGCCGCCATGCGGCACATCTCCTCAGATACCTCCCAAGATGTCGGGCCATCGTCGACTTCTGCCAGAACGTGACAATGGATATCAATCATGGGCACGAATGCTGAATGCTGAATGCTTACTTCATCACTCCCCGCTGCGCAATCCCGATGTTGTCGCGGCTGGTGTTCTTCACCAGATACATCATCTCATCGGCTTGGCGGATGATGTCGTGCGGAGTTTTGGCATCATGTGGGTAGGTGGCCACGCCCATCGAAGCGCGAATATTCAGGTTAAGACCTTCCTCGCGGCAGAACATGCTGGTGCGCAGGCTGTCGCGCAGGCGCTTGGCCACCACCAGCGCCGAGTCTTTCCCTGTCTGTGGCAGCAGCACCACAAACTCGTCGCCGCCATAGCGGAACGCGTAATCAATCAACCGCAACTGTGCCTTGATTAGGTAGCCGATCTCTGCCAGCAGCTTGCTTCCGATCAAGTGTCCGTGGGTGTCGTTCACCTGCTTGAAGTGGTCCAGGTCAATGAACACCACCGTAAACTCGTATCCAAAGCGCGCCGAGCGGTACACCTCGGTCTCCAACGTTTTGTAAAGGTGCCGCGCGTTGAAGAGCCCGGTGCAGTCATCGGTGATTGTCAGTTCCTGAATCTTCTGTACCGCCCGCGCATTCTCAATGGCGATCGCGGCATAGTCGCACACCGACTGTAGGAAATAGATTTCCTGGTCGCCGAAATGCTTCATGTCCACATTCACCAGTTGAATCACGCCCAGCACCCGCGTGCGCGACCTTAGCGGGAAGCAGATGATGGAACGGGTCTCCCACTGGGTCATTTCGTCAATGCGTTTGGTGAAGCGCGGATCGGTGTAAACATCCGGCACCACCAGCCGTTCGCCATGCTTGGCCACATGGCCGGCAATCCCCTCGCCGACCTTCAAGCGCACATTCTTCAGCGCCTCGGAAGCGTTCCCCACCGCAATCGCGAAATACAGATCGTCGCGCTCCTCGTCCAGCATTAGCAGCGACCAATTGTCGGGACGGAAGTATTCCGCCATCTTCTCCATGATGGTTTGCAGAATGGAGTCGAGGTCCAGCGACGACGTCAGCGCCTTGGCCACATCGTGGAAAATGGCCAATTCCTGGGTCAGCCGGTTGCGGTTAGGCTCAGCGGCCTCGGTCATTAAAACGCGACCTCGAGTGGCAAGTGGAATCCTAAAATTATATTCGCCGCGTACCGTTCCGGGGAAGGAACCTTGGTAACCCGAACCTGTCCAGATACGGCCCAAAAATGCACTCTGGCGCGGCTTTCGCCACTTCCCGCCCCCGGTTACCCACGCGCTTGCCCGGTCCAGGCCCTGCTTGGGCGGGAATGTCCGGGCTGGGCGGTTAAGCGAAACTCAACAATTTTGTGTGGGACGCAACCTCAGGTCCGTCGAGAACTTTGAAAAGGTCGCCTTCAGGCGCGCCGACTCTTTGTTTAAAGACCTGGTGCGACTGCCCAGACTCGAACTTGAGGCGTCTTGCAGGCGTGAGCGAGGCGGGGGCCCGCAGCCGAAATCCTTGAGCTCGACCTCAATTACGTGGGTGATCGGGAGAATATGGTGCGCCCGGAGAGATTCGAACTCCCGACCTATTGCTCCGGAGGCAATCGCTCTATCCATCTGAGCTACGGGCGCACTCCGGTTCCAGTGTACATGCACAGCTTGGCCCCATCAATTGCACGGGCCACGCACGCTTGGCCGCTACCAGCGGTTCCTGCCACTGCCCCCACCGCCGCCGCCACCGCCGCGCCCGCCGCGATCGCCGCCGCGGTCCTTGCCGCCCCCGCCGCTACGTTCTGTCTTGGGGCGCGCTTCGTTCACGTTCAGGGTTCGTCCGCCGATCTGCGTGCCGTTCAAGGCGGCAATGGCTTTGTCGCCCTCTTCCGCGTTTGCCATCTCCACGAAGCCGAAGCCGCGGGAGCGGCCCGTGTCTCGGTCGGTCAAGATGGTGATGCGGTCCACCTGTCCGTGCGGCTCGAAGAGTTTGCGTAACTCGTCTTCTGACGTATTGAAGTCGAGGTTGCCAACGAAAATATTTTTCAAGCGACGTTCCTCTTCCTCTGCAAGCTATTTGATTGTGCGGCTTCGGCGAGACAGAGGAGGCTGGTTGGCCCGGCAGCCGGAGTTGACTCACAGTCAAATGCGGGGGAAGTATAGCAGGTCGCAGCCAATTTTCAGCAAATACTGCAACCTCCAACCCAGTCACGACAGGTCCAGGGATTGGATGGTTTTCCGCAAAACCTCTGCCGAATGCCGCAGTTGGCTGATCTCAGACTCATCCAGTTCAAGCCGTAAGACGGTCTCCACTCCACCCCGATCGACCACCGTCGGCAGGCTGAAGCACAGGTCATTGAGCCCGTGGAACTCGCGAATAATGCTGGAGACGGATAGGACCGTCCTTTGGTTGCGAAGAATCGCTTGCGTGATCTGCATCAGGCCGGCAGCCACGGCGTAGTAGGTTGCGCCTTTGCGCTCGATGATACGGTAGGCTGCGTCCCGCGTTTGCAGGAAAATCTGACGCATGGCTTCGGGATCGTACGCCATGCCTTGTGCCCGGCAAAATTCTGGCAGACGCATGCCCGCGATGTTGGCAGAGGACCACACCGGCACTTCACTGTCCCCGTGTTCGCCGATAATGAAGGCATGGACACTACGCGCGTCGACCCCGAAGTGCTGGCTGAGAAGATAGCGAAAGCGTGCCGTATCAAGAATTGTGCCTGAACCGATCACGCGCGCCGAGGGCAGTCCAGAGAGCTTCCAGGCAGCATAGGTCAGCACATCGACGGGGTTGGTCGCGATGAGCAAGATTCCGTCGCCGTTGTGCTTGGCCAGTTCTGGAACGATCTGTCGCCAGATGGCAGCATTCTTCTTCACCAGATCGAGACGGCTGTCGCCAGGTTTTTGTGCCGCGCCGGCGGCCAGCACTGTCACCACGGCTCCCGCGCAATCAGCATAATCACCTGCCCAGAGTCGCGTTGGATGGCTGAAGGGGACCGCATGGTTCAGGTCCATGGCCTCGCCTTCCGCTTTGGCTCGATTGGCGTCGATCAAAACGATTTCGGCAGCCAGTCCGCTGAGCAGCAGAGCATACGCAAAGCTCGCACCCACGTTACCCATGCCGACAACGGCGACTCGGGTGGGACGAGGTTGTGACGCCGCTTCAGGGGTCATGGTATCTCTTACGAGAGGATCGCTGGCTGTCAACACTGCTCTACTTTCCAATACCCTTCGTTCTGGAAACCAACCTGGAGTAGGCGGTTCTTGGGGTCGTGCCGTTTCCCGCAGCTTGGGCACTTCAGATAGCGGCTCCAGCCCGTGCTTTTAGACTCGCGATCTTCCGCCACCGCGAAGGTGGTGCCACAACTGCAAGGTATAAGGTACATGCGCAGCCCGCGACTAGGTTGCGTCTTCGTTCTACTGCCGCTCAACTTCAACTTTCCTCCGCCATCGCCATCGACTTCCTCTTTCGCTGATTAGCCTGCAGGACCTTCTTGCGCAAGCGTAGCGACTTGGGCGTGATCTCCACGAACTCATCGTCGGCGATGAACTCGATGGCCTGTTCCAGGTTCAAGTTGCGGAACGGCACCAGCCGGATGGCTTCGTCCGCGGTCGACGCCCGCATGTTGGTCAGCTTTTTCTCGCGCACCGCGTTCACGTCGAGATCGTTGTCCTTGGCGTTTTCCCCGACGATCATTCCCTCGTACAACTCCACGCCCGGGCCGACGAACAGTTCGCCGCGCTCTTGCAGACCCCAAAGCGCGTAGGCAGTGGAAGTGCCGCCCCGGTCCGCCACCAGCGCGCCTGTAAGCCGGTGCGGAATCTCTCCCTGCCACTCCGTATACCCGTCAAACAAAGCGTTCATCACGATGGTCCCACGAGTGTCAGTGAGCAACTGGCTGCGCAGGCCAATCAATCCGCGGCTGGGGACGCGAAATTCAATTCTCACACGTCCGTACCCGTGATTGTGCATGTTCTTGACTTCGCTCTTCCGCGCCCCCAGCTGTTCCATGACCACGCCGACGAACTCTTCGGGAACATCGACGGTGAGGTGCTCCACCGGCTCCATCAGCTTTCCGTCGACGCGCTTGGTCACGATCTCCGGTTTTCCAACCATGAGCTCGTACCCTTCGCGCCGCATCATCTCGATGAGAATGGAAAGCTGTAGCTCGCCGCGACCCATGACCACCATCGTGTCTGTGGTCTCAGTGTCTTCGATCCGCAAGGAAACATTGGTCAGTAGTTCCTTTTGCAGCCGCTCACGCAGATTGCGGGAGGTCACATAAGCGCCGTCGCGCCCCGCAAACGGCGAAGTGTTCACCGTGAACTGCATGGCAATCGTGGGCTCATCAATGGCGATGTGCGGCAAGGGCGCTGGATGGTCGACGTCGGTGATGGTCTCGCCGATGGTGATGCCTTCGACGCCCGCGACGGCGATAATGTCGCCCAACGTGGTTTCCGTGATGTCGGTCCGCTTCAAGCCTGAAAACGAAAACAGTTTGGTGATCTTGGTCTTGTGCAGCGATCCATCTAACTTCGCGATGACTACGTCCTCGCCGGTGTGCATGCTGCCGTTGAACACTCGCGCGATGGCCAATCGTCCCAGGTAGTCGCTGTAGTCAAGATTAGCCACCAGGATTTGCAACGGCCCAGCGGGATCGCCCGTCGGCACCGGAATGGTCTTGACAATGGTCTCGAACAGCGGCAGCAGATTCTCGCCGCCCCCTTTTATATCCAACGACGCCGTGCCCGCCTTGGCATTGGTGTAGAGTACCGGAAAGTCGAGTTGCTCTTCCTTGGCATCGAGGTCAATGAATAAGTCATAGACTTCGTTCAAAACCTCCTGCGGGCGCGCATCGGAGCGGTCGATCTTGTTGATGACCAGAATCGGCGGCAGATGCGCTTCCAGCGCCTTGGTCAGCACATACCGCGTTTGCGGCAGCGGCCCTTCGCTGGCGTCCACCAGCAGCATCACTCCATCCACCATCTTCAATGCACGCTCCACCTCGCCGCCGAAATCACTGTGACCAGGCGTGTCCACGATGTTGATCTTTACGTCGTGATAAAAGATCGCCGTGTTCTTGGCCAGGATGGTGATCCCGCGCTCACGCTCCAGGTCATTCGAGTCCATGACCCGCTCGATAATGTGCTCGTTGGAGCGAAATGTGCCACTCTGCTTCAGCATGGCGTCCACCAGCGTGGTCTTGCCGTGGTCGACGTGAGCAATAATTGCGATGTTGCGAATGCCGGAACTCAAGAGAATCCTTTCAGGGAACGAGGCTATGCCTCTCTACTACTTTACTATGCGGGGGGCATTTGGGGACTAACTGGGAACTGAGAACTGGCTACTGGGAACTGGTTTTGTCGATATTCCGTCTAACCCGCCACCCCAGCATGTTTCGGCATCGGTTTCCCAGCCAGCCGATGTTCCACTTGCTTCACCGCTCGGTGCGCCGCAAGGATCCCCTTATTGGTAGTCGACTCCGGTCCTTCCGAATCGGTATTGGCGAAGAACACACGGTCCATCGGTTCCCGCACCAAGGGCTGGACGGTGGAATAGAGGCCGGGAGTGGACATGTAAAGAGGATGGCCGCGACGGTAAATATGAACTTCGATGGGGTCGACATTCGATCCAGGAAAAAGCTTCTGAAAGTCCCGCAGCACATTCTCCGCGATCTTCCGCGTGCTGCCCTCGGTCAGCAGATACCCGCGATCGTCTTCCTTCATCGGCGTGTAGCAAGTCAGAATGTTGTATTTCTGCTGGTAACCGGGCTGGTTGCGGACCACCCAATCTGCAACAATGAAATCGGTGAATGTGTTTCCCGGGCACCAGGTGTCGTACGACTTGTTAAACACCGGCTTATCGAAGATGAGATTCACCACCGGGTAAGGAATGTAGCGGATCTTGTGCATGGCATCGCTCTGTTTTTCAGGCATGCCTTGCACAATGCGCCGGGTAATGAACTTCGGAGTGGCCACGATGACCGCCTTCGCAGTCACCGTCTTTAATTCTGCGCCCTGCATGTACGTGACTTGCACTTCCTTCTTGCCCGGAACCACGGCAATGGTAGTGGCGCCAGCCTGCATACGGTCCGCAAATGTCGGCTGTAAAATCTCCGCCAACTTCTTCGTCAGAGCGCCCAACCCGCCAGGCCAGGTGTAGAAGTCCGGAACCGCATCGGAGCCGATCTCTTGCAGTTCATCGATCCCTAATCTGGCCGCGGTGTTTTCGCTCGTGGCGCCCCAGTTCGACGGGCCGTAGTTGTCCCACCAAAGCTTGACTTCGGCCGGATAGCCTTTCATGAAATTAGAAAAAGGAATATTGTCGAGTTCCTTGCTGCGCTTGGCGACATCAATCGCCAGGATTTCTCTCTTGAACTTCTTGAAACCCTCGCGGACGGTCGCGGGATATGGCAGCTGATCGAGCCCGTCGGTCCAGGTATTGGGAATCCACTCGCCTCGGATGATGGTAGCGTCCCGATCGTGTACCGGCAAGGGTTCGAGCCCGATTTTCTTCGCGAAGTTGAAGGCCGCAGGTTCGCTCTTGGTCAGGAACGCTGATCCTGTCGCGAAAGCGCTTCCGTCATGCTCCATAAGGTAAGCATTGCCGCCCCAGTGTGGTTCTTTTTCCAACAGCAGAAAATCCAGGTGACGGGTCAGGTAAGCCGCAGTCAGTCCGCTGACTCCGCCGCCCACGATCACGATATCGTGATGAGCGCTGGCAGGTGGCAGAGTGAAGACCTTGCCGTCGCGAACCTGATGACAAATACGGTTGTCTTCACCATCGACGGCGGGCTGGGGCGTGGTCTCTGCCGCCAGCAAAGATAGATCTACGGGGCATCCCGCGGCGATCGAACCCGCCACCACGTACTTGATAAAGTCTCGACGATTCGTGCCCATGTGCAATCCTTTTCCAAGCAGCGCCGCCGGCGAGATGCCGGCGCTACACTTCAACCTTGGCTTCCGCACCCGCCCGCAGACGATACCAAATCACAATAGCCACCAGCGAAAACACAAAGATGATGCTCGAAATCGCGTTGATCTCCGGCGTGATCCCCCGCCGCAGCCGTCCCCAGATCTCCAGCGGCAGAGTGTTGTCCCGTCCAATCAGAAAAAAACTGACCGCAATCTCATCCATTGACAGCGTAAAGATCAGCAGCGCTGCTCCAATGATCGACAAGCGCAGGTTGGGAATCGTCACTCGCCAGAACGTTTGCCAGTAATTCGCGCCCAAATCAAGCGATGCCTCTTCCTGCGCGCGGTCGAGCTTCTGCAAGCCCGCAAATACTTCGGTCGTGGCCACAGAAATCAGCGCCGTGCCATGACCCAACACAATGGTTAGCAGACTCAACTTCATGTCAGCGGCGCGAAACAACATCAGTAGCGAAAGTCCGGTGATAATTCCCGGCAGAATCAGGGGCAGAAGAACCAGCCTCCGGAACAGCACCTTCCCAGGAAAGTTGGCGCGGTCCAGGGCCAGGGCCGCAGGGATACCAAACGCCAGCGAAATTGCCATCGCCGCCGCCGCCACCAGCACACTATTCAAAACCGATGTCCAGATGGCATCGTCGGCGAAAAGCATGCGATACCAATCCAGCGTCAGATTGCGCGGCGGAAACCCTCCCACGCCAGTTCCGTTGAAGGAATAGACGATCAGCGTGACGATGGGCAGGTACAAAAAGCCGAATACCGCCACCGCGTGCCAGGGCAACCAGCGCGACTTCACCTGAGCGCCGCCACTCATCGGAAGCTCCATTTCTTTTCCAGACTTTCCGACAGATAAATCAGCGCCAGTACCAGCAGCAGCATGCACAGAGAAATCGCCGCTCCCAGCGGCCAGTTATAAGCTGCACCGAACAGGCTGACGACGATATTTGAAATCATGATGCCGCTCGGGCCGCCCAGCAACAGCGGCGCCAGAAAATCTCCCAGGCTCAGCACGAACGCGAAGGTCGCTCCGGCCAACACTCCTGGAATAGAAAGTGGGAAGATCACTCGCCTGAAGGTCTGGAAGGGCGACGCACCCAGGTCATGCGATGCTTCCACCAGGTTACGAGGAATGTGCTCGAGCGAAGCGTAGATTGGCAAGAACGCGAACGGCGTGTAGATGTGTGTGAGCGTCAGCACCACTGCAAACGGACTGTAGAGCAGGAAATCCAGCGGATGCCGCGTAAGGTGGACGTACTGCAAGAGCGTGTTGAGCACTCCGTCGCTGCCCAGAATCGTCTTCCACGCATAGGCGCGGACCAGATAACTGACCCACAACGGAATGATTACCAACTGATAAAAGAGTTCTTTTCTCGCCCCCGCGTAAAACGACAAGTAGTACGCCAGCGGATAACCCAACAGCAGCGAAAATAGCATCACTCGCGCGGCGATCCCCATCGACCGAAACAGCGTTTGCAGATAGACGTTCACGCGGAACAAATCGCGGTAGTTGTCGAGCGTCCACGAATGCACAATCGTCTGCGCCGGCGACACCGACCAGAAGCTGTAACAGAAAAGCAACGCATACGGAACCAGCAGAAACACTGCGACCCACACCAGCGGCGGTACTGTAATCGCAGCCCTGTAGGCGCGGGAGAACATCAGGTCCTTTCCTCGGACTTGCGGACCGCCACGGCATCTTCCGGCGAGAACTCCAGCTCCAAATCGCCCTGCCAGTTCTCCCGCGTCGCGGTGCGTATCGACAGCTTCAATCCGTCCGCACATTCCACCTGCAACAGTTCTGTCGAACCGTGAAACGCCTGGTGACAAACCCGGCCATGAAATCTGACCACGTTTACTCCGGCGCTTCCAACCGCCGCATGCACCACCCGCAAATTCTCCGGTCGCAGCGAGAGCAATACCGGCCCATCCGGCAGGCCGACCGGCCAATCCAGCGAGTGGCATCGCACCACTCCGCCCTTCACGTCTCCTTGCAGCAGGTTGGTGTGTCCGATGAACTGCGCCGTGTACGCGGTCGCTGGCTGGCCGTAGATTTCACGCGGAGAAGCAATCTGCTCCAGTTCGCCCCTGCGCAACAGCGCGATGCGGTCCGACATGACCATGGCTTCTTCCTGGTCGTGAGTGACAAACACAAACGAAATGCCCACCTCCCGCTGCAGCGATTTCAACTCCACCTGCATTTGTCGCCGAAGATTGGCGTCCAATGCGGAGAGCGGCTCATCGAGCAGCAGCAACCGCGGCCGGTTCACCAGCGCCCGCGCCAGAGCGATGCGTTGCTGCTGGCCGCCGCTGATCTTCGCCGGCTTCGACTTGGCGTAGGCCGTCATCTTCACCATAGCCAGAGCTTGCTCCACCCGGCTCGCAGTTTCTGCTCTGGGCAGCTTTGCCACACGCAGTCCGTAGCCCACATTTTCTTCGACCGTCAAATGCGGGAACAGCGCGTAGTGTTGAAAAACCGTATTCACCCGACGGCGATACGGAGGCAAAACATCGAGCCGCTCATCTTCCATCCAGATCTCGCCTGACGTCGCGCTCTCGAAGCCGGCGATGATACGCAGCAGCGTCGTCTTGCCCGACCCGCTCTCCCCGAGTATGGTCAGAAATTCGCCTTCCGCAATCTGTAGGGAGATGTCCCGCAACACCGGATTCTGCCCAAACGATTTCGCGATATTGCGAATGGAAAGCAGCGGTTGCGCCCCAGAGTTGGCGGAACGAGCGAGCGTGGGTTCGATGGTGGTGGCCATTTGTTTTAGTAGCGCCAGCGCAAGCCGCCGGCGCTACCCGATGAAGATTACTGCGCTGCCTTCACTTCATTCCAAATTTCGTTGTACTTCGCGCGCCGCGGAACGTTCTGCCAGAAGTACAGCCGCCTCTGGTAATTGTCCACGTCATCCAGATGCAACCCCTTCACTTCGTTTGCGGTCATGTACTGCGCCGCCTGCGGGTTCGCCGGAGTGTAGCCAGTGATATCCGTTACCTTCTTCTGTATTTCCGCGCCAATCATGTACTCCAGAAACTGCTGAGCCAGTTCCTTGTTCTCACTCCCCGCGGTGATCATCAGGTGGTCAATCCAGCCCGTCGTATTCTCCTTAGGAATGATTTCACCCACGGGAAAGTTGATCTTGCGAAGCTGGTTGGTCATCAGCGGCCAGCCCATCGCTGCCACCACTTCGTGGTTCTGGAAAAGATTGGTCAACTCTCCGCCCGTCGACCACATCTTGCGAACGTTGGGCTTCAGCTCCAGCAACTTCTTCTTGACCGCCTCCAGTTGCTCGTCGCTCAGGTTGTAGAGTTGGCTGGAATCCGGCTTGTCGAAACCCAGCACCTGCGCCGCCATGTATACCGTGGAGAGATCGTCCCACACCGAAATCTTGCCGCGGTACTTCGGGTCCCAAAACACATTCCAACTATCCGGCGGTTGCGGGAACGCGGTGGTGTCGTAAATGAGTGGGTCCGGGCCCCACATGAAAGGCACTCCAAAAACCTGGCCCTTGACCCGCACCAGCGGCAGGGAAGTGAGCTGCGGCGAAAGTTGGCTGTAGGTGGGCAGCTTGGAGAGATCAAGCGGCGCCGCGAGTCCCGCCGAAGCAATCGAAGTTGCCACATCGCTCGAGGGCGAGATTACGTCATAGTTGCCTGCGCTCCCGCCCCGCAGCTTGGCCACCAGCTCGTCGCTCGACCCCATGTACGAAGCGGAAACCTTGCAGTGGTATTGCTCCTCGAAGCCGCGCACAAAAGACGGGTCGGCATAGCCTTCCCACACCAATAAGTTCAGAGTTGGGGCTTTCTTCGAGCACGCCCCAGCAAAAAGCAGCGCGCACATCATCAACAACCCAATTCCAACGCGCCGGATCATCAGTGCGAGCCCTCCGAGTTCGTCCTTGCCGCGTTCCAGTTTGGGGATTGGTATACCACTTTGCCACCTACTATGGCCAACTCTCCCCTCGCGCTAGAACGTCGGCGGCGTATTCACCCACAACACCCAGGTCTCGTTGCGGCCCGGGTTTAGCCAGCGATGCGGAGTCGCGCTCTCAAAATAGAAACTGTCGCCCGTCCGCAAACGGTATTCCTCTTCCTGAACTGAAATCCGCAATTCTCCTCGCAACACGTACAGAAACTCCTCGCCTTCGTGGGCGTAGGATTCTCCGCTGCCCGCTTTCGGCGCGATGCGGAACAAATGTGGTTCCATCACTGTATTCCCCCACGCCAACAACTCCATGCGCACTCCCGGCCCCGCCTCCAGGACTTTGCGCTTTCCCGGCGACACCAGTCGACCTCGCGATTCCGCCGCATCGAAGAAATTCAGGATATTGGTTTGGTAGAAGAGCGCTAATTTCCGCAGCGTGCTGACCGATGCGCTCATCTGCGAACGTTCCAGGGCGCTCAGAAATCCCACGGAGATGCCAACCCGCTTCGCCACCTGAGCCAGAGAAAGCCGGCGCTGCTGCCGGAGTTGGCGCAGATGTGCGCCAATCGCTCCGCTGGCCCCATTGGTTTGCGCGCGCACCCGCCCTTCCCGCCGCAGCAGTTGTACGATAGCCGCCGCATTGAGTCCCCGCACTTTGCGCAGGAAGCGCGCCCGCTTCAGTAGTTTCACGTCCTCAGGTGTGTAAACGCGGTATTGGCCGGCCGTGCGGCGGGGACGGGTCAGACCCAGGCGTTCCCAGGAGCGGATCACCGAAGGAGAAATCCCGGCTAGTCGGGCGACTTCGCCGATCTTCAAGTTAGGTTTTGGCTCGGCAGATTTCATTTTACAAAACCGCGCTCTCCGAGTATTTTCGAGGCGTTCCTGGGACCCATTTTTTACTTGACAGTCAATGGCCGGGTTCACTAACCTTGCGCGATTATAGCAAGGTTTGTTTTTCACGCAACCTGGTTGCTGGCAAATTCTCCACCCCGGATCGGGAGGTGCTCGATGCATCCGTCTCTGGACCGCCGTAGTTTGTCCTTCTGCCTGGCCCTGCTCAGTTTGATCGCGCTTTTCTCCTCTCCGGCTCTTGCACAGGGCGGCAGAATTCTGGGCCGCGTCGCCGACCCGACCGCAGCCGTGCTGGCGGGCGTGAAGGTTACTTTGACCAATGAAGCCACTGGCGCCGCCCGCGAGACAGTGACCAATGAAAGCGGTGACTTCAGCTTCGTGGAGGTCGTGCCTGCTGTCTACGATATGCAGTTCGAGCTCACGGGTTTCAAAAAGAGTGTGCAGAAAGGCATCACCGTCGACGTCAATCAGGTAGTGACGCTCAATAAGGTTTTGGACGTCGGGGCGGCCCAGGAAGTTGTCGAGGTCACCTCGGAAGCGCAGCAGGTCGATACCACCAGCACACAGCTCGGCGCTGTCATCAACGATCGCTCGGTGAACGAGTTACCGCTGAATACTCGCGATACTTATCAGTTCTTGCAGCTCCAGCCCGGAGTGCAAGCGCAACTGGGAAGCAGTGGCAGCCTCTTCTTTGGTTCCGACGATGCGGGCAGCGTATCGGTGAATGGCGGCCGCACCCGTGCCAACAACTTCAGCGTCAACGGCGGCGACGCCAATGACCAGTTCGTCAACCTGCCCACCGTGCAGCCTACTCCGGATAGCGTCGCCGAGTTCCGTGTAATCACCAACACCTTCGATGCCGAGTACGGGCGCAACTCCGGTTCGATTGTCAACGTCGTCACTAAATCGGGCACCAATCAGTTTCACGGGGACATCTACGAGTACTTCCGCAACACGGTGTTAAACGCGCAGGGCTATTTCAATACCGTCAAGCCGCAGCTTAACCAGAATCAATTTGGCGGAACCCTGGGCGGACCCATCAAAAAAGACCGCACCTTCTTTTTCGCCTCTTATGAGGGCCGCCGCATCCGCCAGGGAGATCCCGGCGAAGTCGTGAACGTGCCTTCGCTTGCGGAAAGACAAGGAGATTTTTCCGCGGCTGCGGTGGGAGGATTCGCGCCGCCTACGAACCCTAATAGCGGCTTGCCCAACCAAATCAGCGATCCATTCGTAGCGCAAGTATTGAACGGACGCGCCGGGTGTACCGCGGCAGTGCAGAATCTCGGCGGGCAGGCTCCTGCCGCTGGCCTCTTGTGGTCCCAGGTATTTCCGACCGGGAAGATCCCCACTGCGTGTCAAGACCCGGCCGCGGTCGCCCTGATGCAGAACTTTATCCCTCAGGCAAATGTGGGGCAGTTTCAGAATCAATCTGTGCCCACTGGAACTGACAACGAAGATCAATTTACCGTCCGCGTTGATCACAGGATCACCGATCGCCAGAACCTTTCGATCTACTACTACTTTACCGACGTCAGACAGCTTGCGCCCTATGACACTTTCGAGCAGGCGGGAGCCAATGTCCCCGGGTTTGGCAATTTCAACAATTCTCGCTACCAGCAGTGGAACCTCAGTCACAGTTGGTCGCTCAGCAATGCGCTAGTCAACGAGGCGCATTTCACCTACATGCGGGAAGGGCAGTTGGGCTTCCTCAAACCGCAAACCACCAATGCCGTCAATGCCTCGTGTGGTACGGGTGCCGCAGCGGCGGTTTGCTTTACCGGAACTTCCGACTCCACGGCGATTCCAGCCAACCCGAAGATTGGCATCACCCCGGGTCTGCCGTCCAGCTTCACTGGCGTCCCGTTTGTCAGCATTGGAGGTGGCGCGAATTTTGGCAACAACTGGGAGGGCGTGCTTCCCCAGGTAGGAAACAGTTTCCAGTGGTCCGACAACCTGACTTGGGTGAAAGGCAATCACACCTTTAAGTTCGGTGCGGAAGTACGTCGCCAGCGTTTCGACCAGTTTTACTATTTCGATGTCAACGGCGACTACACGTTCAGCGGTCTCGGATCGAACGCGATCGGGACCGGCGATGGCGATAACTACGCCGAGTTCCTGCTGGGTTTGACGGATACCTATCTCCAAGGCTCCGGTCAAAGTGAAGCGGTTCGCAGCACCTCCCTATATCCTTTCTTCCAGGACAGTTGGAAGATCAAACCAAATCTGACCCTGAATTACGGGCTGCGGTGGGAACTCAACACGCCCCCGACCGACGTTAGCGGACACGTGGAAACTTTTCGTCCGGGCCAAAATAGCACCATCTACCCTTGCAGTCCTGCCCTTACCGCCGACTATCCCGCCGATTGCCCTACCGGTCTGGTGGTTCCGAAGGATCCCGGTGTTCCCGCCGGCCTGACCTCGACCTACTACAAGTCTTTTGCCCCACGGGTAGGCTTGGCCTACAGCCCCAATTTTGATAGCGGGGTGCTGGGCAAGGTTTTTGGCAACAATGGGAAGACCAGTATCCGCATGGGTTGGGGCCTGTTCTACAACCCCATCGAAGAGTTGGTAATGGCCCAGTTCGGCGCGGAACCGCCTTTTGGAGGCAGCTCCTCGGTGTCTAACGTGTTCTTTAATACTCCGTTTGTTTTCCAGGCCGGTGGCACGGCGCCAAATCCCTTTGGCGGAATCATCACGCCCACGCCGGGGCAGCCGGTTGACTTGTCGGACTTCCGGCCGATTCTGCTCTACGGAGAGTTTCAACCTCACCTGCGCACACAGTACACCGCGCAATACAATCTGACCATCCAGCGGGAGTTGGCCAGGGATCTAATGCTGCAAATCGGTTACGTGGGTTCGCAGGGTCATCGGCTCCTGGCCGGCCGCGACATTAACCCGTCCAATCCGCAGACCTGCCTCGACATAAACGCCATACAAGGTGCCGGAACCTGCGCGCCGACTGGGGAAGATACGCAATTCAACGTCACTGTGCCTCAGGGCTTCGCGTTTCACATGCCCAATGGCTCTGTCGTGACTGGTGCCGCCGGTGGGACTCCGCTGACCTTTGTCGGTTTGCGGCCCTACTCATCCCCGAATTGCAATCCGTTGACCGGGGCTGGGTGTCCGGCGGATGGCGTGCCGGTCTTCACTGACATTTTTGCCGAAGACACGGTTGCCAGTTCGAACTACAATGCGCTGGAGGCGATGCTCGAAAAGCGTTTCTCTCACGGCTTGCAATTCCAGGCCTCTTACACTTTCAGCAAGTCGATTGACGACGGCTCGACCTTTGAAGAGACCATCAATCCGTTTAACTTCAGGGCCAGTCGCGCGCTCTCTTTATTCAACTCGGCTCAGCGCTTCGTCGTCAGCTACGACTGGGAAATTCCCATCCCCAAACATCAGGGGTTTACCGGAAAAGTGGTGGATGACTGGGCTATCTCCGGCATTACCCAGTTCCAGAGTGGTTTCCCCATCCGTCTGGACACCATTGACGATACCGAACTGATCAACAGCTTGTTTTTCCTGGGGACTGAGGCTCCCAGCCGGGTTGCGCCATTCCAGAAATTGAACCCCAAGACCAATGGTAATTTCTGGTTCAATCCCAACGATTTTGCGGACCCTCCGTTGGGCCAGTTTAACAATGGTACCCAGCGCACCATCTGCTGCGGTCCTGGACTACAGGAGTGGGATTTCTCCGTCCACAAGAAGCTTGCGGTTACCGAGAGCACCTATTTCCAGTTCCGGGCTGAGATCTTTAATGTTTTCAACCACACTAATTTCTCCAACCCGGATGGTCGCTTTTCGGACGGCCCAACCCAGTTTGGCAAGATCACGCAAGCGGCCGCTCCCCGGCTGGTGCAGTTTGCTCTAAAATACTATTTCTAGCCCCAAAGCCTGGGCAGCCTCGGCTGCCTGGGTACTCTAATGGCCGCCAGGAGGCGGCTTGAGACTTCCCGGAGACCCAGATGTACCCCGAATTGCAGCAGGAGATTTCCACCTTTGAGCGTCGTACGCCTAAATCGGCTGAATCCCACAAGCGCAACCTGAAGCGCATTCCGCTCGGCGTGGCCAGCAACTACCGCGCCTACGATCCTTATCCTATTTTCGTGAAGGAAGGCAGCGGTTCCCATTTCCGCGACCTCGACGGCAACGATTACATTGATCACAACCTCTGTTTCGGCGCGCTCATGGCCGGGCATTGCCATCCTGCCGTCATGAAGGCCGTTCAGGGCCGGCTCAGCACCGGCACCATGTTCGGCATGCCGCACGATATGGAATGGCAGCTTGCGGAAGAAATCGCCCAGCGCTTCCCGGTTGAGATGGTCCGCTTCGGTTCCAGCGGAACCGAAGCTACCATGCACGCTTGCCGTCTGGCGCGCGCAGCTACTGGTCGCGACAAGATCCTGAAGTTCGAGGGCGGCTATCACGGTCTGCACGACACTGCGCTGGTCAGCGTGAAGCCTCACGCCCCCGAGTTCGGCGATGTCAACGCGCCCACTTCCGTTCCCGGCGGCCTCGGCGTTCCCAAGGCATCCATCGCCAACGTGCCTGTCGCCACCTTCAATGATCTGGTGAGTGTCGAGCTTCGTTTCAAGCAGAATCCCGGCGAAATTGCCGCGATTATCCTCGAGCCCATCATGATGAATGTGGGCCTCTGCATGCCGCAGCCCGGATTTCTCCAGGGCCTTCGCGACATCTGCACCAAAAACGGCGCTTTGCTGATCTTCGATGAAGTCAAGACCGGCGCTAAGTTGGGCTGGGGCGGCGCTTCCGAATACTTCAACGTCAAGCCTGACATGATCTGCCTGGCGAAATCGATTGGCGGCGGCTTCCCGCTGGCGGCTTTCGGCACGCACAAGTCAGTGATGGACCTCATCTCGCAGCACAAGGTTTTTCACGGTGGCACCTACAACACGAACCCCGTGTCCATGGCTGCCGGTCTAGCCGCATTTCGCGAGGTGCTCACCCGCGAGAATTACCAGCACGTCGAGAAGCTCAGTAAGAAACTGGTCGAGGGCTATCGCAAGACTCTGGCCAAGACCGGTCTCCAGGGCTACATCGCCGTTGCCGGCGCCAATGGCGCGCTCATGCTTTACCCGAAAGAGATTCGCAACTACCGCGACTGGACCACCGTCGATGTCGACCTATGGCGGCATTACTGGTTCGGCATGGTCAATCGCGGGGTCATGGCGCAGCCTTATTGGTGGGACGAGCAGTGGACCATCTCGGTGCAGCACACCGAAGCGGATATCGACAAGCACCTCGCGGCTTTTGCGGATGTGGCGCCTGCGCTGGCCAAAGCCCAGCAGGAGCGCACCGCGGAAGCAGTGGCCCACTAGACTGACGTGGGGACAGCCGCCCTCGGCGTCCAGCGGAGCAAAGCTCTGCAGAACAATGGGGCCAGCAGTTTCTGATTTTGGGTGGCGCAGGGCCTCCGGCCCTGCGATTCGCTGCCAAAATCCCTGGGGGCTTTAGCCCCTGAGGTCAAGGAGCAGATTTTGTCAGCCAATAATGACGCCACCAACCAGCCTCATCTGAAGCGCGTACTCGGCCGTTGGGATCTGGTTTTGCTGTTCGTGGTCGCGGTTTTCAACCTGAACGTGGTTCCGTCGATCGCGGCTAACGGTGGGGTCACCGTCTGGCTGTGGCTCATTGCGTTGCTGCTTTTCTTTTGGCCGCAGGGCATCGCCGTCCTCGAACTCGCTCACCGCTTTCCGGGAGAAGGCGGCGTCTATTTATGGGCCAAGGAAGTCTTCGGTGACTTTCATGGCTTCTTGTCCGGCTGGTGTTATTGGACCAACAACATGCTGTATGTACCCACAGTCATGCTGTATTTCGTTGGTGTTTCGGTCTTCGTGCTGGGTCCGGGGCACGCAGGCTTAGCCGACAACAAAGCTTTTGCCTTGGGTGCATCCATATTTTTGCTCGCGCTGTTGACCATTCTGAACATCGTGGGGCTGAGCGTGGGGAAATGGCTGAACAATCTGGGAGGGATCGGCACCGGCATTGCCGCCGCCACGCTGATCGGCTTGGGCGTGATTGTTCTCTCGCGTTTTGGTACGTCAATCACAGCAGCGGATTTCAAGATCCCCACCGATCCCCGTTTTGTCCTGAATTCTTTCGGCGTGATCTGTTTTGGTTTGGTGGGACTCGAACTCGCTTCGGTGATGGGCGACGAGATCCGCGATCCGGCGCGTACTTTGCCCGGTGCGGTTGCCTGGGGTGGCGTACTCAGTGGCTTGCTGTACATCGGTGCCACCCTAACCCTGCTGATCGCGGTCGGCAAGAACGACATCAGCGTGTTGCAGGGAATCGTGCAGGCTGTAAGTCACATGGCAAGCAGGGTCGGAGTCGCGTGGATCGTCGCCCCATTTGCCCTGATGTTGAGTTTGTCCATCGCAGGAATCGGCTCAGCATGGATGGGTGGCTCCGCGCGAATTCCGTTCGTCGCCGGCCTCGACTCGTACATGCCATCGTGGCTGGGCAAGGTGCATCCGAAATACGCCACACCCTACGCCGCGCTGATCGTGCAGTTTGTAGTGTCGCTGGTGTTGTGCGTGATCAATTTCGCCTCCTCGGGCGGTGTGCAGGAAGCTTTTCAGACCATGTTGTCGCTGGCGGTGGTATTGCAACTCGTACCGTTTATTTATGTGTTCGCAGCGCTCCTGAAATTTGCAATCGGCGAGACGGCAGGGAAGGGACGCTACGGCAAAAGCGTTCTGCTGTTCGCAGGCGGAAGTGGTCTGCTGACCACCATTCTCGGGATCGTCGTTGCGTTCTCCCCGGCAAAGCAGATCACTTCGGTTTGGCGTTATGAAGTGACCATGTTCGGTCTGACTTTGTTCTTCATCGCGCTGGCCGCGTTCTTTTTCTTTATTTACGGCCGCCGTAAAGCGCAAGCGGTTGGTGTAGGCCCGGACGCCCTCGTCCAGGCTGGCGAGCGAAGCTCGTCATTAAATTAGGAGGTTCTTATGCCCGGTGGCGTCAAAGCCGATGTCCGCACTTATCAGATGTACGTGAACGGCGAGTGGGTCGACAGCAAATCAAACAAAACTTTTCCGGTTTATGACCCTGCCAGTGAAGAGGTCATCGCCCAGGTTCCCGACGCTAATGCCGACGACGTCAACCGCGCGGTAGCCGCCGCCAAAGCCGCTTTCGAGGACGGCCCTTGGGCATCCACTACCGCTCAAGAACGCGGCCGGGTGCTTTTCCGCCTGGCCGAGAAGATTCGCCAGAATGCGGCCATGCTGGCCGAACTCGAATCCCGCAACACTGGCAAGCCGATTGTCGAGGCTGAATTTGACATCACCGATGTGGCTACTTGTTTTGAATATTACGGCGGCCTAGCTACCAAGATTCTGGGCTTCGTGAACCCGGTGCCCGACAACGCCGTCAGCCTCACGCTCAAAGAACCCATCGGCGTCGCTGGCCAAATCATTCCCTGGAACTATCCTTTGCTGATGGCGGCCTGGAAACTGGCGCCCGCGCTGGCCGCCGGATGCACCTGTGTGCTGAAGCCCGCCGAGCAAACGCCCATCACCGCGCTCGAAATGGCCAACTGGCTCGCCGACGTCGGCCTGCCACCTGGCGTCGTCAACATCATCACCGGATTCGGCGAAACCTGTGGCGCTCCTCTGGTGCAGCATCCCGACGTGAATAAGATTGCTTTCACCGGCAGCGCCGCCGTCGGCAAGATCATCGTCAAACAGGCGGCTGACACCGTCAAGCGCGTGACCCTCGAACTCGGCGGCAAGTCTCCCAACATCTTTTTCGCCGACGCCGACTTCGAAGCGGCCATCGACGGCGCGCTCTTCGGCGTCTTCATCAATCAAGGGGAAGTCTGTTCCGCCGGCAGCCGCATCCTCGTCCAGAAAACCATTTACAAGAAATTCGTGGATGCCATGACCGAGAAAGCCAAGAAAATCAAGCTGGGAGCGCCCCTCGATCGCGATACCAAGATGGGTCCGCTGGTCAGCAAAGATCAGTACGAACGCGTGCGCTCTTATCAGGAAATAGGCAAGAAAGAAGCGAAGCTGGCTTTCGGCGGCGGCCGCGCCGAGCAATTCGCCAAAGGCTACTACGTGCAGCCCACTATCTTTTATGACGTCACCAACAGCGCCCGCATCGCTCGCGAAGAAATCTTCGGCCCTGTCGCCACCGTCATTCCTTTTGAGGACGAAAAAGACGCGGTCAAGATCGCCAACGATTCGCCCTACGGCCTCGCTGCCGCCGTTTGGACTCGCGACATCTTCAAAGCCTTCCGCGCCGTGAAATCGCTGCGCGCAGGCATCGTCTGGGTGAACCACATGCAACCCACTTACGTCGAAGCTCCCTGGGGAGGCTACAAGCAATCCGGCTTCGGCCGTGAACTCGGCCCTTGGGGCATCGAAGAATATCTCGAAACCAAACAGGTCCACATCAATCTAAACGAAGCGCCGATCGGCTGGTACTGAAAACTGAAAACTGAGAACCAGGAATTGAGAACTGGTCTAATTACAACACTGGGAATTCCGATGCCGACCATTCAATTGCGAACTGCTGTCCCCGGCCCGAAGTCGAAAGCGCTGGGGGAACGCCGTACCAACGCCGTGCCTCGTGGCCTGTCGCACGGCACTCCTGTGTACGTGGCCAAAGCGCAAGACGCCTGGCTGGAAGACGTCGACGGCAACCGCTACATCGATTTCGCCGGGGGCATCGGCTGCATCAATGTCGGCCATCGCCAGGAGCCGGTGCTCTCCGCCATCCGCGAACAGCTTGACCATTTCCTGCACACCTGCGTGCAGGTCACGCCGTACGAAAACTACGTGCGCCTCGCCGAGCGCATGAATGAAGTTACGCCCGGAAAGTTTCTCAAGAAAACGCTGTTCGTAAACTCCGGCGCCGAAGCGGTCGAGAACGCCGTCAAGATCGCCCGCGCCCACACCGGTCGCAGCGGGATTATCGCCTTCGAAGACGCCTTCCACGGTCGTACCATGATGACTCTCGCCCTCACCAGCAAGACTCATCCTTACAAGGCTGGTTTTGCACCGTTCCCCGGCGATGTGTACCGCATTCCCTACGCGTACTGCTATCGCTGCTCTTACTCGTTGAAGTATCCCTCGTGCGATCTTCTTTGCGCCCGGCATTTGGAAGACACCTTCAAGCGCGTAGTCGCATCGGAAGACGTCGCCGCAGTGATCGCGGAACCGGTGCTCGGTGAAGGCGGATTCGTCGTCCCTCCGCCGGATTATTTCCGTGTATTGATCGACATCTGCCACAAGTACGGCGTGCTCTTCATCGCCGAC
Source organism: Terriglobales bacterium (assembly GCA_052147055.1). Lineage (GTDB taxonomy): Bacteria > Acidobacteriota > Terriglobia > Terriglobales > Acidobacteriaceae > JABCZH01. The sequence goes on along the minus strand of JBKQLO010000055.1, from coordinate 13,560 downwards.
GAGGTTCAAAGCGGCTTCGGCCGCACCGGAAGATTGTTTGCCAGCGAGCACTACGGAATCGAGCCCGACATTCTGGTGTCGGCCAAGTCACTCGGTGGCGGCCTGCCTCTGGCGGCCATCACCGGACGCGCCGAAATCATGGACGCTCCCGGCCCCGGCGGTCTGGGCGGCACCTTTGCGGGAAATCCTGTTTCCTGCGCCGCCGCTCTGGCAGTCCTCGAAATGTTCGACCGCGAGAATCTCTTAGACCGCGCTAACGAAATCGGAAGCCATTTTCAGAAACGCGCCAAAGAATGGCAAAAGCGCTGGCCCCTCGTTGGCGATGTTCGAGGCCTAGGCGGGATGCAAGCCATTGAACTCGTCAAGTCTGTGGAGACGCGCGAACCTGCTGCCGGTGAGACCAAGCAGATCACGCAATATTGCTACGAACACGGACTGATTACGATCACCGCCGGCTCATATTCAAACGTGATCCGCGTTTTAGTGCCGCTGGTTGTTACCAGCGAGCAGATGGACGAAGCGCTTGACGTGCTGGAAGCTGCGTTGCGGATGGTCGCCGAACGTCACGGCGCAGTTGCACAAGTTACGTAGCTTCGCTTTGAAAGGGTGCGGCTTCAGCCGCACCGCTCGCAGTCAATATCGATTTGCGGCTTTAGCCGCTGAGGAAACCTGATGCCGGTCGCTGCGCCTCCAACTACCAAGGTTCCAAACTTCATCAACGGCCGCTGGGTCGAGTCCCGCGCCTCCGAATGGCTCGATGTCACCAATCCCGCTACCGGCGAGACTATCGCGCAGACTCCTCTTTCCAATGCCGCTGAGGTTGCTTCAGCCGTGGAAGCTGCCGCCGCCGCCTATCCGGAATGGCGCCGCACTCCGCCCGAAGACCGCATCCAGCCGCTTTTCAAGCTAAAGCAACTGCTCGAAGATCACATTGACGAACTCGGCCGCATCATCACCCAGGAAAACGGCAAGACTCTCGCCGAAGGGAAAGCCGAACTGCGCCGCGCCATAGAAAACGTCGAAGTTGCCTGCGGCATTCCAATGATGATGCAAGGCTACAACCTCGAAGACGTGGCCCGCGGCATCGACGAAATGATGATCCGCCAGCCGCTCGGCGTGGTTGCCGCCATCACTCCATTCAATTTTCCCGGTATGATTCCGTTCTGGTTCCTGCCTTACGCCATCGCCTGCGGCAACACTTTCATCTTGAAGCCTTCCGAGCGCGTGCCCCTCACCATGCGCCGCGCCTTCGAACTGCTGGAGCAGACTGGCCTGCCCAGGGGCGTCGTCAATCTGGTGAACGGCGGCGAGGACGTGGTCAACGCGCTGCTCGATCATCCCAAAGTCCGAGCCATTAGCTTTGTAGGATCAACTCCAGTGGCCCGACACGTCTATGCGCGAGCCGGAGCCAACGGCAAACGTGCGCAATGCCAGGGCGGCGCCAAGAATCACGTCATCGTCCTCCCCGATGCCGATATGGCCATGGCCACGCAGATCATCAGCGACAGCGCTTTCGGATGCGCCGGCCAGCGCTGCCTGGCGGTATCGGTCGCAGTCACTGTGGGAGAGGCGCAGAAAACATTTCGTGATGCCATCTATGAGGCAGCTTCGAACCTTCGCGTCGGCAACGGTCTCGACGAAGGCGTGCAGATGGGCCCGGTGATTACTTCTCAGAGCAAGTCGCGAGTCGAATCGCTCATCGCCACTGGTGCCAAGCAGGGTGCGAAAGTCCTGCTCGACGGCCGCAACGCCAAGATTCCCAAGTACGAGGCAGGGAACTTCGTGAAGCCGACCATCCTCGACAATCTTCCGGCCACCAGCGAAATCGCCGACACTGAAATCTTCGGCCCCGTCCTGAGTCTGATTCACGCCAAGGACATGGACGACGCCCTCGCGTTCCTCGAACGCAGCCCGTATGGCAACCAGGCTTCTTTATTTACTTCAAGTGGTGCGGCTGCGCGACGATTTCGCTATGAAGCGCCGGCGGGAAACATCGGCATTAATATCGGGGTAGCCGCTCCCATGGCCTACTTCCCGTTCAGCGGATGGAAAGACAGTTTCTTCGGAATCATGCACGGCCAGGGCCGCGACGCAGTCGAGTTTTACACCGAAAAGAAAGTGGTCGTTGAGCGTTGGGCAAAGGAGCATTCCCGCAAGTTTTGAAAGGAAGGAATTTGACGACCGATTTTGTTAACTGCTACGCCGATGCCAGTCGTGCCGGCGCCTACGCCACGCTTGAGTTTGCCAACACTTATTATCTGGCATACCGTGACCTGCCCGCGATTCTGGCTGAGCATGTAACCGGAACCCGAGCGCTTGACTTCGGTTGTGGCACCGGCAGGTCAACCCGGCTCCTGCGGAAACTCGGCTTCAGCGTGACCGGAGTTGATGTTTCAAAGAACATGCTGCGGATCGCGCGTGGCCTCGATCCTTCCGGAGATTACCGTCTCGTGCCGGGCGACAATTTCCACGAACTTGATGTTGAAGCCTTCAACCTCGTGCTCTCTGCGTTCACCTTCGACAACATTCCCGGGGCAACGAAGACAAGAATCTTTTCCGATCTCGCAAAGCTGCTGGCGCCGAATGGGAGCATGGTTAGCCTAGTTTCGTCACCCGAGATCTACACCCACGAATGGGCTTCATTTTCGACCAAGGACTTCCCAGAGAACGCTTCCGCTCGAAGCGGCGATGTGGTGCGCATCGTCGTCACCGACCACCAGGATGCGAGACCGGTCGAAGACATCCTCTGCACCGACGAATCGTATCGGGCGGTGTATCAAGCAGCGAGTCTGCGCGCCATGCAAGTCTTGAAGCCGCTGGCAACGGGTGATGAGCCATACCCGTGGGTGAACGAAACTAGGATCGCTCCCTGGGTGATTTATGTGCTGAGGCGGGCGATGTAGGGCGTGACGACGGGATTCCTGGCCTACGCGGTTTCCAATAGAAGGGACACGATGCCCGACACCATTCAAAAATACAAAGATTACGTGATGACCGGCTTCATGAAGTCGGTTGTGCCCATCGTCATCGACCACGCCAGCGGCGCTACTGTCACTGACGTCAACGGCCGCGAGTACCTCGACTGCTTCGCCGGCATTTCTGTGGTCAACGCCGGCCACAACAATCCGCAAGTCATTGCCGCCGCCAAGGCCCAAATGGACAAGCTCGTCCACTGCTCGTCTTACATCTATCACGTGCAGCCGGTCGCCGATCTTGCTGAGAAGATCGCGCAAATTGCTCCCCGCGGACTCACCAAGACTTTCTTCGGCAACAGCGGCGCCGAAGCTATTGAAGGCGCCATGAAGTTGGCACGCCTCTATACCGGCAAGCACGAGTTCATCGCTCTCCACGCCAGCTTTCACGGACGCAGTTGGGGCACCCTCAGCATTACCGGCAATCAGGGCCGCAAGAAACGCGGTGGCCCTTACGCCTCTGGAGTGGCCTTTGCGCCCGCTCCCTACGCCTACCGTTCCGAGTGGCGCAACGATCCGGAAGAATGTGGACGCCAATGCGCCCGGTCCATCGACGACGTCATCCGTTTCGCCACTTCCGCCGATGTCGCCGCCTTCATCGCCGAGCCGGTGATGGGCGAAGGCGGCATTATCGTGCCGCCGCCGAATTACTTCAAAGAAGTAAAGAAAATTCTGGACCAGCACGGCATCCTCTTCATCGCCGACGAAGTCCAATCCGGCTTCGGCCGTACCGGCAAAATGTTCGCCTACGAGCACTACGGCGTCGATCCCGACATTCTGGTAACCGCCAAGGGCATTGCCGACGGTTTTCCGCTGAGCGCTTTCACTACGCGGCCAGAGATCGCCGCTGCTTTCAAGCCCGGTGATCATCTTTCAACCTTCGGAGGCAATCCGGTTTCCTGCGCCGCCGCGCTCGCCAACATCGAATGCATGCAGAAAGAGAATCTACCGGCGCGAGCCGCCGAGACCGGCCACTACGCCATGTCCAAGCTGCGCGAGTTGCAGAAACAGAATCCCCTCATTGGGGACATTCGCGGCTTGGGCCTGATGATCGGCGTCGAGCTAGTAAAGGACGAAAAGCTGACTCCCGCGACGGCGGAAGCCGAGGCCATCCGTGATGCGCTGCTGAAGAATGGAGTGTTGGTCGGCGTAGGCGGCGTTTACGGCAACGTGATCCGCTTCCAGCCGCCGCTGATCATCACTCGGCAGCAGATCGACAAGGCGATCAGCGCCTTTGCGGCCGCACTTCAGGAAGTGGCTCAACCCACGACAGTGTAAGTGTAGGCGCGGGCGTCCTCGCCCGTGCCAAGAGGAATCGTCGGGGATAACCGCGCAAATGATTTCGGGAAGGGCACGGTTTTGAGCCGTGCCGCTAAGGGCAAGTAAGAATGGGGCTTTAGCCCCTGCGGGATCTTCGCCGTAGGAAATCTCCGGCGCCGTCCCCGTGCGGTTCCTGCCAACGACGAACGACCAACGACCAACCACCAACCACCAACCTCAAATCTCATCATCATCGTCATCCTTATCGTCATCCCGGTCCCGACGACTAAGATCTTTCACCGTACTCAAAGTTCGTCCGTCATTCGCATGACGAATCTCGATTCGCCCATTCACATTCGAAAGCTGAATCCGTGGCCCGCCACTTCCCAACTCCCCTCGCAGATCGTGGCCGACATAGCGATGATTGTTGACGTGCAGCCCGAACTCATCTTCTATGCTCCCGGATACAGTCGACGCTTCCACCTCGGCCTTGACGTCCGAGGGCAGCGTGAGTTCAATCCCACCGTTGACCGACGAAAGCTCAATCGGCGCATTACTCAGCTTGTCGAACTGCACGTCCATGCGGCTGTTCACCGACTCCAGTTTCACCCGGCCCTGCAATCCCTGCACCGTCATGTGCCCATTGATGCAGGATGCTCGCACGTCGCCCGCTACTCCCTGAATATCCAGCGGCCCGTTGATCAGCTTGATCTCATCCAACCGGGCGTTTCTAGGAACCATGAGCGTGTACTCGACGCTCGCCGGATTGTTCCAGCCGCCGTTGTCCCAGGTGTGGTTATGGTCGCGATATTTGGTACTGATCGACACATAGCTGCTGCCGCTTTCCACTTCGATTTCGGCCTCGTCCATCCGCTCCTTTGTGTTCGCATACTTCACCGCGTCCACTTTGACCTCATCTTTGTCCCAGGCCGTGATGTGGACCGCTCCATTAATGTTGTCGAGTTCCACCCGGCCTCCCGCGCCCAGCGGATAGGTGTGATGAAATTCCTCGGTCAGTTTTCCATAATCCTTGGCATTGGCCTCGGCGGCAAAGAGCAGCGCACAGAGCACGCCCAAAATCGCTCCCATCCAGGCGGCAAGTCGGCGTTGGCGGTTCATAGTTCCTCCGGTCAGACACAGCTTAGACGCGCCAGCGTGCAGTTCGTGAGTGAGATTCAATTTCCACAGCTAGCACGGCTCGTAACTCAATGCAGCACAGTTACTTCCGTTATCTTTCCCGGCTCTTTGCCATCCTCCACAATACCCTCAACCAGCAGCAGGAAGTGAGGAAGTGCGGTGCAGAAGTTCTTAAGCTACCGGTCGACCCCGGCTCCGGTCTCGAGCTGGAGGTGCGTCCTATTTCTAGGTGTTCTACTGTTTCCCGCGCTGCTCTTTGCCCAAACCTACGCCGCCGATAACCCCGTTCCCATCCTCACTGGCAATGCTGGTTTCTTTACCAACGTGCAAGCTGGCAAGACTGAAATCGTCTCGGAAATCAACCCGGTAGTCCTCGTGCCTTTCGGCGACCGTTGGCTGATCGAAGCCCGAGGCGAGTTCGAAGGCGATTTCCAGCGCAAGGACGAGGGCGACGGCCCGTACGGCGGCCAGGTCGCAAAGGAACTCGACTACCTTCAGGCCGACTACATCGCCAACCCCTATGTGACCGTCACCGTCGGCCGTTTCCTGACGCCTTTCGGCATTTACAACGAGCGTCTATATCCCATCTGGATTCGCGACCTGCAATCGACGCCCCTGATTTTTCCTATTGCCACTGGTTCCAGCAACGGCGTGATGTTCCGCGGCGGGTTTCCGCTGAATGCCAAGGTCAATTTCAATTACGCAACCTACTTCTCGGTGTCGAGTACCAACGACACTCTGGATTCCGACCGCACCGCTGGCGGCCGCGCCGGCCTGTTCTTTCCCGGCCCGAGGATCGAGGTCGGCGCCTCCTGGCAAAAACTCTTGCAAGAGGAGCGCACCAACGCCTTCGGATTCCATTTCGCCTGGCAGCCCACACCGCTGCCGTTGAATTTACGCTCCGAGTACGCCCGCTCCGATCTGGGCAGTGGCTACTGGATCGAGGCCGCCTATCGCCTCAGCCAGGTACCCGCTTGGAACAAGTTCATGCGCCGCACCGAAGTCGTCGGCCGGGTGCAGCAGTTGTTCGCCGGCCACATCGATGAAGACGACGCCGAAGAATATGGCTTGCCTGACGTCAACACCCAGGAGGCAGACTTCGGTCTGAACTACTACCTGCGCGACGGACTCAAAGCCACTGCCAGCTATGGCCGTCAATTCAGCTCTGACGGTAACTTCAACTTGTGGAACGTAGGCATCGCATACCGTTTCGCACTGCCACTCGGTCGAATGGGGTCGCAATGACTATCAGACTGCAAATCATAGCGACGTTGTGGATCGCGGCTCTCATCTCAGCCGCCGCTGCCGCCGTACCCCCGCGGAACAGCAATTCCGCTGCAGCTCCGCCGGCGGTGAGCAAGGTTCAAGACGCAGATACCATGCGGCTGGACGGCGAAAAGCGGTTCCGCGCCAATTGCGGCCGCTGCCATGCCGCGCCCCACAAGTTTCCGCCACGCATGATGGCAACTATCGTGCGTCACATGCGGGTACGAGCCACCATCACCGATGAGGATATGCGGTTCGTCCTCTACTACATGACCCAATAAGTGTTGGGCGAGGACAAGCCATTACGCATGCGCGCACAAGGGTTCTGCTGGGGATGGTTATTGCGGTTTGTGTCGCCGGTTGGGGACAAGCCCCGGCGTCCGGCAAGGTCCGGGTCATAGAGATTTTGGCTGATAAAGACAGCCGCTACAAAATCGCCGGCGAGAGAACGCCGGAGATTTCCGTGAGAGCGGGCGAGCAGATCGTGCTTCGGATCACCGCTCGCAAAGCAAAATCGCACAACCGCGATGGCTCGATTCACGGTTTCTCCTTGCTGCGTGCGAAAGACCGCTCCAAAGTTCCGGACTGGGATCTCTTGCTCAAACCCGGTACTCAGGAGTTCACTATGACCGCGCCACAAGAGCCGGGTGATTACGTAGTAGTCTGCACGGTGATTTGCAGCGAGGATCACGAAGGCATGTTCATGAAATTTGTGGTGACGCCTTGATCGCGCTCGATCTGTGTGTGATGCTACGGTACACTCTCTCGCAGGTGTTTGGAGCTGAATTATGAAGACACGCAAAACGTGGATCGCAATCGTCGCCGTCTGTGCATCTGCCACCTGCGCCCGTGCACAAGAGCCCGCCACGTTCAAGGGCGAGATTTCCGACAGCCAGTGCGCTTTCAACGTCCACTCCCTAACCAAATCGCACGAGGAAATGTTGAAATCCAAATCCGGCGCCGCTGGCCACAGTCCCGCCACCTGTTCCATCTACTGCATTACCCAACTTGGAGGGAAATTCGTGTTGACCTCCAAAGGCCACGTCTTTCACCTGGACAACCAGGACCTGCCTCGCCGTTTCGTAGGCGAAAAGGTCAAGGTGCGTGGAACGCTGGACGCGAAAGGCGACTCCATCCACGTCGTCAGCATCGACGCCGAATGAATCGTCTTCACTGCTTCTTCTTTTCCACTTCCGAAATCACGTACACCATCAGAGCCCCCAACTCCGGCTCAATGGGGTGCCGGTAACGCGGGTGCGGAAACACCACGTAATAGACCAGCGGATAACACAGCACCAGCCAGAATAGAAGCCATGCGCCCGGGCGGCGCTTACGAATCGCCCGCCCCAGCCCCCAAAAGGCGAGCAGCGAAGATGCCAGGTAGAGTGAATTTGCCACCGGCGCCAGCCGTGATGCGTCCGGCGAATGCGGCAATCCGCCCCAATAGAAGACGAAACGCTTCAAGCAAAGAACCGCAAAGCGGGAATAATCCCTGCGGATAAAAGCCATTGCCTCGCGCCTCCGCTCGGTCACATAGGCCATCTCTCCCATCTCACCATACTGCTGCATCTGCGCCACATTCTTTGTCGGATGCAGATATTCCATCCACATCCCATTCGCTCCCGGCCCGTTGCCCATGCGAAGCTCCGCCCCAAAGTTGGAACGGACAAAAATCGGTTGTCCAAAAGTGCGATAGTTGCGGACCAGCCAGGGCGCGATGCAAGCAAAGAACATGACTGCTGCCAACACAACTCGGCCGACTGAGCGTCGCCCTAGCCGCGCGCGCCGCCACCATGCCCACAGCCCGGAAGCCGGCAGAAACGACAATAGCGAGGGGTTGGTCAATGCTGCTACGCCCCACAGCAAGCCGAAACCAAGCCACGGTTTCAGATCGTCTGCGTCTTCCATCACCAGCGTCAGCCAAAAAATGACCGCCAGCAACAGCGCCGCCAGGCTGGTTTCCCATACCCAGCGGGTGCACCAGAAAATCACCGAAGGCAGCAGCACCCAGGTCCAGGCTGTCCACACGGCAACCTTTTCGTTGAAACACCGCTTGCCAATCAGGAAAATGGGTATGCAAGTAAGCGCTGAGAACACGCTGTTGATAGTCAGCAACACCAGCGCCGATGCCCGGCTATAGATTCCGAACATCTTAAACACGCCCGCAATCAGAAACGGATAGAGCGGCGGTTCCCAGGCCGTTGGCCCGGTATCGCCCATGAACGGATTGCTGAATCCCTCGCCTTGCGCCAGCGCGCGCCCAATGCGCCCCATCTCCCAGCCAAAGTCAAAATTGTCCTCCACGGTTTTCAGCCTGTAGGTGTGTGCCACTAGGATGTAGCCGAGGCGCAGCCCGAGTGCAATCACGACCATCCAAAAAAAGGACGTCCGTGCCGCCGCCCACCAGCGACGGACTGGACTACCGCTCGAAGTTGCGGCGTCAGTCATACGAAGCTTTCATTTGTATCTGAGGATACAACCGTTCGCCGTCAAAGATTCAGCGCCGCCTATCCCACACGGCACACTCCGGGAATGCGGGTCCCGGGCGGATGGCCCCGTCCGCAAAGCAGGTTCTTGAAAAATCCTCGCTCGAAAAGCCGCAGGGTGCGAAACCCTACCTCCTCAGGGATGGACGGATCATCAATCAACCCTCTCGATTCCCAACACTCCTCTGGATTATGGGGAATCCCTGCCGGAAAAAACAGAGCGCAACCGGTTTGTCGCGAGAAATCTGCTAACTCTCCTGATTCTCTTGGCCTGTTATCATCATTCGCGGAGGACCCATGGCTCACACCGACCAGCCGCGTGTTCGTTTTGAATGCATCAACCCAATCCTGCGTGTGGAGAACATGCAGGCCAGCGTTCGCTTTTACGTCGACGAACTGGGATTTGAAAACGCCAGTTGGGGCACCAACGACTTCACCTCGGTGGCGCGCGATGGAACCGGCATCTACCTCTGCCGTGGCAGTCAGGGCTTGGGTGGCGCATGGGTCTGGATCGGCGTGGACGATGTTGAAAAGCTCCACCAGGATTACCAGGCCCGCGGATTGAAGGTCCGTCTCCCTCCCACCAACTACCCCTGGGCCCGGGAGATGCAAATCGAGGATCCCGACGGCAACGTCCTCCGCCTGGGCTCCGAACCAAAATGAAGGACTGAACCACCCTTTCCCGTAGCCAAACCAGACTTTTGGTTGCCCCACCCATCGCGGTGTTCGATGGGTGGGTGGACACGATGCTGGAGAGATCGATCCTTCCCAAGATTAAGACGAGCCGACGACCACGCTCTCTTTGCACCCTTCAAAAGCGCGAAAGCTGGCACCTCGGCTAAAGGCTCCAGATGGAAAGCGTAGACCAGCCCCCTTTAGCCGCCTTGCCCAAAGAATCGGCTTATCTGCGGCCAATATTTCCGCACGATAAGCTCCGTCCTGAGGTGTCCTCCGCGCGCTAGCAGTTTCAGCTTCGCCCCTGTACTTCTGGCAAATCCATCCACCGAACGCCATGGAACATACGGATCGTCCTTCGCGTGAAACATCATGATTTTCGACGGGTCAATTTCGCCCACATGGCGTATCGGATTGTAAAAGTGTCCTCCACGCAGCTTTTTCCAGTTCTTGTCAGGCAGCCTGTATCCATGACCAAACGCCTCCCGGATATACGCCGCATAATTCTTGTTCGAGGTTTCAAACTTCTCGCTCTTGGACAAGATTGACCAGTCCACGACTGGACAGTTGGCGATCACTCTTGTCACTCGTCGATCTAGCGAACACAAGATCGCCGCCGCTCCGCCAAAACTGCCTCCGATTACAAAGATCTTGTCTGGCGACACTGAGAACTTCTGGCCAAACCCGGAATCCCTCACTCCCCTGGGCAATTCCTCAACGATTTCCAGGATGTCCTCATGTGGAGACCGTTGCAGAAACACTCCTTCGCTCTCCCACGCTCCCCGGTAGCGCGGGTAAAACACCCAGTACCCTTTTTGCGAGAGAAACTCGGCCAGCGGTTGCTTACGCGGCACTGAAGGCATGCCGTCGCACAAGATGATAATGTTCTGTTCTCCACCGAGCCGTGCCGGAGGCAGAAACTCGGCGACGATTTCATTCTTGAACCGAGTGCGAAACATCTGCTGATGGTAGCAAAATCATTTGACAAAGTTTTTACATTTCCGGCCTAGCCGCTTCTCACCTCATGCGGTATGCTTCCAGCCATCAATCGGCCATAGTGGGTATTGGACAATGCCGGAGGGCATCATGAGAATCGCAGGACTGCTAGCCACCGCGTTACTGCTCTGCCTCACGGCTGGCGCTCAGACCAACAGCTACACCGTGACCCCCATCGTGAACAATACCCAAGACTCCTATCTGATAAATCCCTGGGGTCTGTCGCGTCCCGTGAGTTCGAGCCTGGGAGAGAATGAGTGGTGGGTCTCCGACAATGGCACCGGCTACACCACCTTGTACTATGCCGATAAGACTGGTGGCCAGTCGCTTGCCCCGCTCGTCATTAGCATTCCTTCCGCCAGTGGTACAGTGCATGGTTCTCCGACCGGGACCGCCTACAACGCGGCCGTCGGGCCTGGTCCAGGAAAAGAAAATTTCACATTCGCCACGCTCGATGGAACCATCTCCAATTGGAATGCCGGCCAGAAACCAGCCCCCGGTGGCACCAGATGCTATGCGTGCCATGTCAACAATGCGACCATCATGGTGAACAACTCCAGTTCAGGCGCGGTGTACACCGGCTTGACTCTGATCACCAATGCCACCACAAACGCTCCCACCTACTACGCTGCCAATAACCACGGCGGTGTGGAAGCGTATGACGCCGCGTCTTTCATTCCTGTGCCCTTATCCGGGAAGTTTTCCGATCCTAAGATTCCCGCGGCCTACAAGCCCTACGGCGTGCAAGCGGTCGGCTCCTTGATTGTTGTCACTTTCTTTAACGGAGCCTCGGGAGGCTACGTCGACGCCTTCGACACCAACGGGAACCTCAAGGGACGCGCCGCCCAGGGGGCATTCAGCCAACCCTGGGGGGTCGCACTGGCTCCCGCCAATTTCGGTGCTTTCAGCAATATGTTGTTGGTAGGGAATACCACCAGCGGCTGGATTGCCGCCTACAACCCCAAAACTGGAGCCTTCAAGGGTTTCCTGAACGACTCAACCGGCAGCCCCATCACTATCCCCGGCCTGTGGGCCATCTCGTTCGGCAATGGCAATCCCGAGTCCGGTCCCACCAATACTCTGTACTACAACGGCGGCGGCAGCTACACCACCGGCGTGTTCGGCGCCATCACCGCGAATGAACCAACCCCAGATTGACTCACTACCCGTGACTCCCTGATTGACGGCGGAGCGCGGTTGCAGTAATCTCTCTGGCAGATGACGTAACAGGGCCAGCACGAAACTCTGACCTGTCATCCGCCGCCCGTCTCTGCAAGGAATCATGCCCACTCGCTAGAGGAAACTGCTTTCGAAGGAGACGATCATGAAGAAATCCAAGATTCTTAGTTTTTGCCTGTTCGCAAGCCTAACGTGTTCGCAGCTGTGGGCTGCGGGCTCACCCCGCGAATTTCCTCTTGTCGGGACTTTCCTGGCCGAACTGAGCGACAATCCGAGCTCGGCTGAGTTCGGCAGCAGTGTCGCCATCAGCGGGAGTACCGTGGTGGTTGGGAACGAGTATAACTTTGTTTCCCTCTACGTAGAACCGGCGGGTGGCTGGGCCAATATGACAGTTCCGACCGCGGTGTTGACCTGCTCAGACGCAAACTATTGCTCTTCGGTCGCAATAGACGGAAATACCGTGGTTGCGGAGGGTGCTGGCGGTTCGCAGGACCAGAACTCCGCAGTGTATGTGTTCGTCAAACCTGAGGGCGGCTGGACCAGCATGACCGAGACCGCCAAACTAACCGATACAAACCCCAACGTGGGTATGGGTAGGGTCTCAATCAGCGGGGGTACAGTTGCGGTGGTGGCGGAAACGAACAACCCTCCGGGCGGAGTGGACGTGTTTGTGGAACCAGACGGTGGCTGGACCAATATGACGCAGACCGCCACCTTGACCGCCAACAGCGGAGACTTCTTTCAGTGGGTCGCGATCAGCGCCGACACCGTGGTGGCGGGATCGAATGGGTACCTTGGGGGCGCGGTCTACCTCTTCGTGCAACCCTCGCACGGCTGGAAGAACATGACCCAGACCGCTCAGTTGTCAGCGAGCGATGGCGTTGTCGGTGCGACCGTGGCCATCGCGGGGAAAGAAGTTCTGGTGGCAGGCGAAAACCAGAACAACGAGAGTGCCGTTTATCTCTACGTGAAACCGGCTTCGGGCTGGGCGAATATGACCCAAACCGCCGAACTGACCGAAAAAGTGCAACAGCCACACGACTCTTTTGGCTTCTCACTGGCGGTTCAAGGCAATGTTGTATTGGTGGGTGCGCCCGAACAGGGAGCGAATCCTGACCAGGGCTACGTCTACCTCTTCCTTGAACCAGCGGGTGGTTGGGCCAACATGACGCAGACGACCCGGTTTACCTGCACTACCAGTTGCGGTTCATTCGGGGTTTCGCTCGCCATCAACGGAACCACAGGCGTGATCGGCGCACCCGACCATGGTGTCGGCCAGGCTTTGATTTACGGCAAATGAACAATGAGCTACCTCATTTTGATTGCGCAATGATTCTGCGGCCCGTTGTTCTCGTTCAGAATGATGCGTGACACTCTCAAGTAGAGTGTTTCGATGCAACCCAAATGGGGTAAACCGGCCCGAGCGGCACGCTTAGCTACGATGGGGGTGGAGTTGAGTCGTGCGGCACAGGTCCGCCTGAGTTGGATGGATTTCTATCGCAAGACGCAAAACGTGGCCCTGACCAGCCGGCATTTCGGGATCTCGCGCCAGACCTTTTATCGCTGGCTGAAGCGCTATGAGCCACTGG
>JBKQLO010000054.1:0-37939 GCA_052147055.1 Terriglobales bacterium | reverse complement strand
CGGTTTGGTTGCTCGTCTATGTGATGACGTCCCCCGAGGGCGTGCCGCCGGAATATCGGCCGACGAGCGCCGCTACGATCACGCTGCTGTGCCTGGCGCTGCTTGCGATCTACGGCGGAAGCATTGGCATGCGCAGTTTTGGATTGCGTCACCGGCTGACGATCTTTGAAATCGCGCAGGGAGCTGTTGTTTTTGTGCTCGCGACTTTTGGGACGCTGCGCGCACGTCCTGGTTCTGCCGTGGCACTCGGCGTCTTTTTCCTGCTGGTAGCGGTGGTGTGCTACTGGGGTGCCCTGTCGCAGTTCGTGGGGGACGCACACAATCGAAATCGCCGGGTATCCGCGACCTACGCGGTAGCACTACTGCTGGCGGGAAGCTTCCTGCTTTTTTCGGCGAGCCTCCAGGCAACGTTCTTGTCCGGGGCAGCAGTGACGGCAGCCTTCTTGTACATGCGCACCGGTAAGCTCAGCCTTGGCCTGCACGTGTCCTTATACCTGGCAGCGGCGGCGATCTTCTCTGGCCTGCTGAACCTCGCGGGGAACGCTCTGGCTGGAACCGTACCGTCCTCCCTGGACTCAGGCGAATGGGTGGTCGCAGTCTCCGCCGGTCTGTGCTACGCAATCGGATGGCGTGCCTCGACCGATCAATGGAAATCGCGGCTACTCTGGATCGTCCCCTGCGTGCTGGTGACGAGCGTGACAGCGGCTCTGGCAGTGATAGTGACTGTGCGGCTAGGTTCAACGAGCGGGATTCTGAATGCTTCGCGTCTCTCGGTTGTCCGAACCGTCGTGACCTGCTCGATCGCTCTCATGCTCGGCTTCTGCGGCTCGCGTTTGAAACGAGCAGAGCTACTGTGGGTTGCGTATGTAGCTATAGCATTTGGTACGCTCAAGTTATTGTTCGAGGATCTTCGTTTCGGCAACGCAGCGTCGCTGGTGGAATCGCTCCTGTTTTACGGCCTGATTTTGATCCTACTCCCTCGCCTGACACGATTTGGCCGCGACCCCTCCTGATCTCGGCTCAGCCCCGGTTGCGATACAGCGAAAGATCCGCTTGTTGCGCCATCGCTTCCACATTCAAATCAAGCGATAAGAAATCCGTTACCGCTCTCGCACTGCCAATGGGATCGTTCACCACATCCTTGTAACGCAGAAAGCAAACCGGGATCTCCGTTCTTTTCTTGAGCCACGCGCTGACCACTTGCAGGTGTTCCTCAAATGCCGTGGCCATCAAGTCGTGGTCCGCGAAATCAGAACTCCCACGCCGCCGCAGCATTTCGTCCTGCGAGGCCAGCACCTCCGCAAGCGACCGTTGCATGAAGATAATTTTGTAGTTGCGGCCTTCGGGGAGAGACAAGAGCAACTGGGAGATGATCTTCACCGCCTTACCCTCCGCTTCGTCGATGCGCTCCGGCTGTTTGGGAAGCAGCTTCGCGGGCTCCCACTCGCAATAGCCGCGAGGGTTATCCTCGTCCGGCTTGCGTTCAAAGTCAGTGAGCAGGGTCATGCCGCCGCCAGCCAGCATCTGCATCATCAGCGACGTGCCTGAGCGCGGCAGTCCCGAGACAATCGTGATCACGGCCGCGGACTCTCCGTTGCCACCGCCCAAGCCTTGCCATCGAACTGAGCCGGTAAAGCTAGGCCGAAGAGCTTCAGTATGGTGGGCGCGACATCCACAATTGCGGGCTTTTCGTCGGCGATCTTGCGGTTCGAAAACAGCACGCCCGGCACCAGCCGCGGGTCAATACAATGATCGCCACTCCAGGCTTTCAGATTGTCCTCGAAGATCCGGCTGGTGACCTTGCCCATGACCGAATCCCAGGAAGCGCGAAAGCCATCGCCATAGCCAATAATAAGGTCGGGCGCATTGTCCACATAAGGGCCAGCGTACGCGTTGTCGGAGTCGAAGACTCCGGTGATGCCGATCTTTCCCGAGGAGGGGTCAACCAGTCCATTGAGCTTCCCGCGCAACTCTTCTTTCAAGGTTGCCGCGGCTTCGCCCGGTTGAACCGTGCCCTGGCGCTCGCGTCCCGCAAGATTCAGGTACAAGCCGTTCAGACCCATGGTGTAGGCGCGCGTCCGCGACCAGTCCACATCTTCGAACCAGTCGCCGCTCTCGCTTTTCCCCGGTTTCAGCGCAAGATATCCATTCTGATGCAGCCAGGCATTCAGATTGAGGCAGCGCGCGAACGACTTGAAGCCATGATCGGAGACCACCAGCAATAAAGTTTCATCATCAATCTGCTTCCGCACCCGTCCGATCAGATCATCCATGCGGCGATACAGTTCCTGAATAACCTGGGGGCGCTGATCGCGAGGCACATCCCGAGCCGCCGGATGATCTTCTTCAAAATATCGCCAGAACATGTGCTGTACCCGGTCAGTGGTATCGAAGACACAGGCGCAGAGGCCCTGCCGGGTTTTCTCCAGCGCATCGAAAAGCATGCGCTCACGATCGTCGTGATTGGCGTAGCATTGTGCCAGGAATGCCTGATCGTCAAGCACTCCTTCGTTGAGTGCCCAGGTATCTTCGGCAAGTCCCAAGGTGGCATACGGACCGAAAAGTTTGGCCAGATAGATGGAATAGGTCACCGGGTGCGAGACCGGCAGATCGGGCCTGCCCGGATCAATGTTCACGGGCGTGACGTAAACTTCCACTTCCGGCGATACTTCTTTGACGTAGAAACGGCAGATTCCGTGTGCGCGAATTCCCAAGCCAGCCTTGAATTTTACTTCAATCCATTCCGAGTACTCGCCGACTTTCAGCGTGAAGCTCTTTGAGTCCACCGTAATGCGCGCCTCGTTCTTTGCGATATCTGGCCGGATCTCAAACTTCACACGCAACTCGCTGCCTGACTCGGCTCTCAACGGATCGTCCGGGCCAGGGATATAGGAGTGACATACGGCGCCCCGGCGTTCGATTGGAACACGAACTCCACCTTCGCGAAATTTGTCGCCAGTGCTTCGAGTCGTACAGAAGCAAAACGTCCCCTGGCTTCCTTTTAGGTCGGGCACGCACATGCCGGAAAGCAGCACCCCGGAAAATTTCTCCGGAGGAAAAGTCACCGGCACCCGAATCACCGAACAGAAGATTCCCGCCTTCCCCAGCCAGTGCCAGAACGGCGTTCCGTGCCGCATACCCTTGATCCGGGGCTTGCCGAGCGGAATCGTGTATTTGCCGATCTTCAGACTGCGTTTCGGCGCGCTGATTTCGGCGGAAGAGAGAAACGGCAGATAGCTGTTGAGGTCGCGTGCCAAGAAATCATAAATATTGTGCTTGCCGGGATTGACCCCAGTCATGAATGTTGACCACGCCACGGGTGAAATTGGCGGGTACGTCGTCCGTAGCTTGCGGAAGGTTCCCTGGTCGCGCAGTTGCGCCAGATTAGGCAGCCTTCCTTCCTGCATGAAGCGTTCTGCCAAATCCGGATCCATACCGTCGAAACCCAATATGACCGCCCGCTTGATCAGTGCTTTTCCGTACGCCTTCCGGTGACGCAACCAGCGAAACAAATGCCGGAATGGCCAGGTGACGAAGGCATAGGCGGAATACAAGAACGCCACAAAGAGCGTCCAGAATGAAGAAAGGAATGCGAAACCCGCGCCCGGCCCCGCATACGCTTCACTGCGAGTCGGAAACAGTAACACCACGAGGAGAGCGACAATCAGGATGGGAAGCGGATTGAATCTGCGACCTCCGGTAAACTTTGGCCCGTGCCGCTTCATATTTCAATTCCAAAAACACTCTTGAAGAAAAATCCTGCCGCCAGTGACAGCACGAAGAACAGCCAAATCCAGTTCCAATCCAACCAGGCAAAATGGATGGTACGCGCAGGATAACTCACCTCAATCGACTGGATGGGAGCGTTATCCGGCAACGCCGCCTCGCCAGAAACCAACATCCGTTCCCAGAATCGTCCGCGGAGCCGAACCGGAGAAACCCGCGCCACGCCCGACGTCACCACTGCCTGCTTCGAAAAGACTCGACCCGCAGCGGCAATGTTAACTTCATAATTCCCATCTTTTTCCGCCATCACTCGCCAGGCCACCTCGTTGTCGGAAGGCACGTGCACTGCCGGAGCGGTGGTCGTCAACTCGGGCGGCACCTGCAACGATACCTCATCGAGAGAGACGGGACCTGTGGTATGCACTTTCAGCAAGAACGCCTGTCCTGTTTCCAGCGGGACAAAACCCAGATACCGGTCCAACTGCACAATCAGGAGAACCAGCGGGACAATCACGTACAACAAGGGTTTGAACGCCAATCTCAGATATCGCCCCGTGCCACTCAAAATGCGGCCGTAGGAGGCCAGAACGACCGGAATCTGATCCTGAAAAAGACGCACCGCTAACAGGTGCGCCTTGAGTTGATCCTTCGCGGTGTGGATCGCCTTCTGATCAGAAGTGTAACCAAACACAACCACCATGAGGAGCCCAATAATGGCGGACACCAGGACGACCAGCACAAGCGGAAGATTAGCTCGAAAGAAACTCGGTATGGCCGCGAAGAACGCGTATGTAGGAAGAGATGAAGACATCGCCAGTTGGTGGGAATGACGCCCCTGACCTAATCGATGTAGCCGAGTCCCTGGAGCCGCTTTTTCACCAGTTCTCTGGACGCGGAATCTCCTTCAGAGGGAAACACTTTCTTGATCTCTTTCTCCAATACATGAGTCACAAACTCATCCACCGACCCATAACCGCCGGCGTCCACGCACTGCTTCACTTTGTCCAGCAAATCACCCTCGATCTTTACTTTATAGGAACCAAACATCAATCCCCTCCCCAGCCACTACCGAAAGGCACGCCTCGCCCCGAACACCGACTGCCCTATCATATCCTTTGATTTGGCGATTCCAAACTCCGCAAGTATCGTCGGAGCGATGTCA
This sequence comes from Terriglobales bacterium, assembly GCA_052147055.1. Taxonomy (GTDB): domain Bacteria; phylum Acidobacteriota; class Terriglobia; order Terriglobales; family Acidobacteriaceae; genus JABCZH01. The sequence continues at coordinate 33,051 of JBKQLO010000054.1, read as the reverse complement.
GTCAGCGCCGGTGTCGCAGCTGTAATTTCACGATTGCTGAGTAGCACCCCGGGAACCAAGGTGTAATCCATGCAGTGATCGCCGCTCCAAGGGTTCAGGTTGTCTTCGAGAACTTCCGGGGGAAACGCGCCGAGAATCGTCTTCCATCCCGCCCGGTAGCCCCGGTTATAGCCGACCAGAAGATCGGGTCCCGAATGCGAGTACGGCCCTCGGTAGACTTCACTCGCCACGTCCACACGCGTGATCACGGGAAGACCTGCTTTGGGGTCCGTCACCGTCAGCAGTCTTTCTTTGAGTTCCTTGATCAATGCGTCGGCGGCTGCTCCCGGCTCGACGATTCCATCACGCTCGCGGCCGCGCAGGTTGACGTAAAGCCCGTTCAAACCCAGCCCGTAAGCGCGCGTCTGGCTCCAATCCACGTTGGCCCAGGGCTGGCTCGAATCCGCACCCGCATCGTTTTTCAACTTGATATAGCCGTGGTTCAGCAGCCACGTATTCAGGTTGAAAGAACGATAATAGGGAGCGAACCCATGGTCGGAAAGAACCAGCAGAGTCGTGTGATCATCCAGTTTGGGCAATACCTCCCCGAGCACCTGGTCAATCTGCTGATAGAACTCCCGGATCGCCGATCCGTTCTGGGCGGCGCGCGCGGCGTCGTAGCCAGGATGCTTCGGATCCATCAACCGCCAGAACATGTGCGAGTTGAGGTCCAGGCTGGAAAAGTAAAAGAAAAATACACCCCGCCGGAATTTCGGGAACTCGATATCGAAGATGCGCCGGTGTTCAGCCAGAACAGTCCGCGCCTCTTGCAGATATTCGTTATCATCCAGCACCCCGGCGGAAAGCGCTTTAGTGTCCTCTGCGATCCCCTGAGTGTAGAACTCGCCTGCCTCTTCGGAAAGGAGGCGCGAATAGTTGGACGGAGTTGAGATGGGGAGTGCGGGATCCGCGGGATCAATATTGATGGGCGAAACGTATAGCTGAAACCGGGGATGCGCTTGCTTAAGGTAAAAGCGGCACATGCCTTTGACATTGCCGAAGAATGGAATCAATTGAAACTCAATTCGTATCCAATCGCTCCATTCGCCTTCGCGCAGCACGAATTCCTGGCCTTGCACTGCGATTCTGACCACTGACTCAAGCGGGTCAATCGCCACCGAAAAAGGCTCGGTGGCCGCAGGAGAACCTTTCCGGAACGTATTGTCCGGGCCAATCAAGCTAGCCTTCACCTGCGAGTTTTCCACCTGAACCGGAATGATCTGCCCCCCTTCGACCGCGCCGGTCGTGGCCGCAGGGTCATCGGTATAGAAAGAGAACGTGCCGTAGGTGCCGCGCAGGTCGGGAGTTCCCATGCCGGAAAGCGTCTCGCCCTTTGCGGCAACGGGCGGAAAATTCGCCGGAATTCGAAAGACGGAATTCGGCACTCCATGTTGATCCAGGATCTCCCAGAACGCTGGCCCCTTTCGCAACTGCTCCGCGCTTCCGCCGCCCAGGGGAACCAGCCAATTGCCAAGATGAATGGCGTGCTTGGACGGCTTTACCTGCGATGCCGAGAAGTAAGGCTCCAGGGTTTTGGGGTCACGATGGATGAAATCAAAGATGCCGTGCCCCCCGGCGTTCATTCCGGTGATCAGGTTCGACCACGCTACTGGACTTTGCGGCGGAATGCTGGTGGTGAGCAGCCGGTACGATCCCTGCGAAGCCAGCTTGGAGAAGTTGGGCATCTTCCCCTCGCTCATGAATTGCTTCAGGAGTTGAGGATCCATGCCGTCGATGCCGAGAATGATGAGTTTTTGCTCTCCATGCCAGTCGCCGCCCGCACGCTGGCACGACAGGAATAGAGCAGTGGCGCAAAAAAGCAGCAATCCAGCAAATACCCAGACGACCTTCTTCAGAGGCTCACTCCCTTCAACGTCGTGAACACAAACTTTCCCAACAACCTCACCAGGCATTAGACTTCATTCTATGTTGTGGCGCCACTTCTCCTGGTTCTTGCTTGGCATTTTGATATCGACAACTCTCCCAGGGTATTCTTCCGCATCGACCGAACCCAACATCATTCTAGTCACGCTCGGTTCCATGCGAGCTGACCGGATGGGTTTCCTCGACTCCCATCGCAGGTTGACGCCGCATCTTGACGCATTTGCCAAGCAGAGCATCATATTCGAACGCGCATTTTCGCAAGCCCCGCTCACCGTGGTTTCGCACGCTACCATTCTCTCCGGTACCTACCCTCAGACCCATCACACCGGCGAATTGGGTTCTCCTCTTGCCACTGACGTCCCCTATCTTCCGGACTTGCTTCACGCGCGCACTTACCGCACTGCCGCCTTTGTGGGTTCCATTCAGCTCGATCCCCGAAACGGTTTCGCTCCGGGCTTCGCTCGCGGCTTCAGTGTTTATGATGCCGGCTTCCGCGCAACTCAACCCGGCGAAAATCGCCCGTGGGTTGAGCGCTCCGCAGACCAGGTAGTCGCACGGGCCACGAAGTGGCTGAGCCAAAATGCGCAGCGTCCGTTTTTCCTCTGGGTGCACCTGTGCCAGCCGACCGCGTCCTCGAACAGTTCTTATGAGAGCGCCCTGGCTGCAATCGACGCGGCGTTCGGCGAGCTGGTGGCCGCTTTGCGCAATCAGGGTCTCGATGCCGCTTCCCTGATTGTAGTTGTGGCGGATCACGGAGACAGTCTGGGTGCACACGGCGAAGACACGCACGGCATCTTCCTTTATGACGAAACCATCCACGTGCCCCTGCTGGTGAAACTGCCAGAGAACGCCATGGCCGGGAAACGAGTCAAGAGTCGAGTGCGCCTGGTGGACATTGCTCCCACCGTGCTGGAGACCGCGCGCATTCCGGTCCCTTCGCAAATGCAGGGTCAGTCCCTGCTGCGCATTGCAAAGGCAAGTACCGATGCCGACCAGCCTGCGTACGCTCGCAGCGACTTTCCGCAACAAGCCTTCGGATGGAGTCCACTCGAATCGTGGCGAGCGGGAAAGTATCTCTACATTCGTGCCCCGCAGCCCGAGCTCTATGATCTCTCCGCCGATCCGAAGGCAACTCGCAACCTTGCCCAGAGCTCGTCTGCTGTCCTGCAGACCCTTGCCGCCCAATTGAAGGCTTTCGACGACCACTTTGGAAATGCAGCAGCGAAGTCAGGCGGAAGTACCCTAACTTCGAGCGAGGTGCAGAAGCTTGCCTCTCTGGGATATGTCGGCCTGCAGAAGTCAACGCCGGGTGTGGACGCCGCAGCTTCAGGAACGGACCCGAAGAGCGCCGTCGCCATTGCGAATCAGACGCTCCAAGCCATGCTCGCTCTGGATGAAGGAAAACCGGAGAAGGCGATCCCTGAGTTTCGAAAAGTGCTCGCCCGGCAAGCGAACATTTATCTCGCGCAGTATGGTCTGGGCGTGGCTTTGGCCCAGCAACAACAATATTCCGAAGCCATCGAGCACTTGCGCAAGGCAATCGAACTGCAACCCGAGTCTGCCTGGGCCCATTATTCCATGGGCTTCAGTCTCTTCAAGACCGGTGATTTCAAGACTTCCGCAACCCATCTTGAGATTGCTTCCGCCCGCTTGCCCGAGTGTGGTGAACTGCATGGCCTGTTAGCACAGGTGTACGAACACATGGGGCGCACTCAGGATGCGGCCCGCGAACACGCAAAGGCCTCTCAATAGGGATGGCCAAATCCGCGCAAAAAGAAAACCTTCGCAGCGAGCGAAGGCGTGGTAGTTCAGTAGGATAGTTGCTTGCGGGGGGGATTTGTCCCCCCAGTCGTTCACTGATTCCTCGGAGGTTGCTGATTCTACGATGGTCCGGAATGGTTGCGGGGGGTGGATTTGAACCACCGACCTTTGGGTTATGAGCCCAACGAGCTACCAGACTGCTCCACCCCGCGCATTCATCATAACAACGTCACCAGGGAGCGTCAAACCGCGCGATCAGCGATCGCGCGGTTGATCTCGCGTCAGTTCTTCAATTTCGGGCGCTGGCAGGCGTCCACGATCTTTGTCGGATCGATGGCGTCTTTATCTACTTGCTCTTCCATGATCTTGCCGTCTTTGCCGATGAGGAAGTTCACGCGGCGCGCGGCTTTGTATTTGTCGAGGTAGATGCCGTATTGGCGAGTCACGTCTCCACCCCAATCACTGAGCAGGGGGAAGGTCACTCCAATTTGGTCGGCGAAGGCTTTGTTGGCGAAGGGGCTATCCATACTCACACCCAGGACCTGGGTGTCGGCGGCTTCCAGCTTCTGCAAATCCTTCTGGAAGGCCTTCATTTGAGCGGTTCAACCCCCGGTGAAAGCGAAGATATAAAACGCGAGCACAACGTTCTTCTTGCCGCGATACTGGCTGAGACTCACGTCTTTCAAATCTTCGCCAGTGAAGTACTGCAACTTGAAATCGGGCGCGACATCGCCGACTTTCAACTTGGGTGGGGCGGGCTGATCAGCCGCGAAGAGTGGGCGAACAATTGGCGACATCAGAGCCAGCAGAAGCAAAACCAAAACTTCGGCACTAATCCCAACTTTTCTCATTTGGATACGCTCCTTCGGTATCCATTGTCTCAGTCAGCGGGTGGGGAACGCCAGGGTCTCCTTTTTAACCACAAGAAGGGCACAAGGGCACAAAGGTAGTCCCGAAAATGGAAACTTGGTGGAATCTGGTTGCTCCCATTGCGTAACTATTGGAAAAACCAGTACATTGCTCTCGGAGAGCGAGAGCGGCTCGTCCCGCGCATGAGCTTACAGACCCTCAACGACATTTTTTTTACCGTGGTGGAACGCAATCACCGCGTGGTGATGATGCACCGCCGCGACGTCCACTGGGTCTCCATCTCGTCGGAAGAGTTTTACCAAAAAGTTGTGGGAGTGGCGAAGGCGCTGCGCGAGTGGGGCATCACCAAGGGAGACCGCGTCGCCATTCTCAGCGAAAACCGGCCGGAGTGGACGATTGCCGATTTCGCCAGCTTGCTGATTGGGGCGGTTACCGTCCCGGTTTACGCGACTTTGACGGCGGAACAGACGGCTTTCATCCTGCGCGATTCCGGCGCACGCGCCATCTTTGTCTCTTCCGCCAAGCAACAGGCGAAAGTCTCCAGCATTCGCGAGCAAACCGCCCTGGAGCACATCGTCATCATGGACGCCGACGATACCACCGCGCACGCCGTCTCCATGCAGGTGCTGATGCGCAACGGCCCCAAAGAACGCGATACGGATTTCGATGCGGTGGCGAGAGCGATACAGCCTGGCGACCTGGCCACCATCATCTATACCTCGGGCACCACCGGCAATCCCAAGGGAGTGATGCTCACCCACGGCAACATGGCGTCGAATGTGACTTTCTCATTCAAGGACTTTGGGGTGACCCAGGGCGATATCAGTATTTCGTTTCTTCCCTTGTCTCACGTGACTGCGCGCCATGTGGATTTTCTCATGTTCTATCACGGAGTCACGCTGGCCTACGTTTCTTTCCAGGAACATTTGCCGCCGGCGTTGCTGGAAGTGCGTCCCACTGTTTTTGTGGGCGTGCCGCGCATGTATGAAAAGATTCACACCCAGGTAGAGCACAAGGCCAAAGGCTTGAAGCGACTGGTTTATCGCTGGGCGATGGCCGTGGGCAGCTCTCATCGCGACAAAATCCTCGCCGGACAAACCCCCGACTCGCTAGCGTGGAAGATTGCTGATCGCCTGCTCTACTCCAAGGTGCGTGCAGGGATGGGCGGGCGCGCGCAACTGTTTGTTTCGGGTGGAGCTCCGCTGGGCCGCGAGTTGGCTCAGTGGTACGCCGATATCGGCATCCGCATTCACGAAGGCTATGGGCTGACGGAGACTTCTCCAGTAATCGCCGTCAACACGCCCAAGAAGCACCGGCTGGGCACGGTGGGCAAGCCGCTGGGGAACGTCGAGGTGAAGATCGCCGACGACGGAGAGATTCTGGTGCGCGGGCCGTCGGTGTTCCAGGGATATTGGAACAAACCGAAAGAGACGGGCGAAGTCCTCAGCGACGGCTGGTTCAAGACCGGCGACATCGGTCAGATCGACGCCGATGGGTTTCTGTCGGTCACCGATCGCAAAAAAGACCTGATCAAAACTTCGGGCGGAAAGTTCGTGGCGCCGCAGCCGCTGGAAAATTCTCTGAAGCACAACCCGCTGATCGCCGAAGCCGTGGTGGTGGGAGACAAGCACAAATTTCCCGCAGTGCTGATCGTGCCCTATTTTCCGCTGCTGGAGGATTGGGCGCGCAGCAATCAAGTCGCGTTCGCCTCGCGGGAGGAGTTGGTTGCCAACCACACCGTGCGCGCTTTGTATGCGGGCATTGTCGCGGACTTGAATCGGAACCTGGCGCGCTTCGAGCAGTTAAAACGGGTGCTGGTGATTCCGGAAGAGTTCTCGGCAGAACATGGGACCTTGACGAGCAGCATGAAAATGCGTCGGCACGCGGTCGAGGAACGCTATCGCAAGCAGATCGAGGAGATGTACGCGAAAGCGGAAGAGGAGGGGTTCGTGGAGAAGGAGTAGGGGCAAGCCGTCGGGCCTGCATCGCCAGAAGTCGATGATGATGGGCAGGGCCCAAGCAGTGCCCCCTAGATTCGTTCCCCAAGACCCCCAAAGGCCTTTACTCACGGATTGCACGCAATCCACAAGTAAAGGCTCTTTGGCGGAGAGGAAGGGATTCGAACTCTTGATACTCTCTCGAGTATGGCCGCAAATTCTCATAAACCTGCTCGAATCCAGCTTTTCGTTTGCGAATGTTTGAACACGTGTGTGCTCGACGGCAAGAGCGGGTTTTCTCTGCTCCTCAGCGAACGCATCGATGTCCCGCGTTTGGCGATTCTCCTCGTCGGGGTATCGCGTAATCGCGTAGTGACCACCTTGCGTCTCGTTGTACCTCGCGACAAACCGCTTGATCAACTCTTTTTGGGTCAAGGATTTCCCTCTGATTATCGTACAAGGGATGGGCGGATGGCCCATGTGTAGCATTGGCAATCCTTGCTAATGATGCTAGGATTGGGAGAGTTTATCTCCACCCGAGGAGCTACAGCCGTGCCGACCCGCAATGTCAATTTGACTACGGAGCTAGACCGTTTTGTGCTCAAGAAGGTCAAGAGCGGACGCTATGAAAATGCCAGCGAGGTGGTACGCGCCGCGTTGCGGACTCTGGAGCGTGAAGAGCAGCAGTACGAAGCGAAGCTGGTCGCGCTACGGGCGGCGATTGACGAAGGCGACGCCAGCGGAGTTGCCAAGGGCGACGCATTTGCGCGAGTCCGGGAGACGCTAAAGCTGTCCACAGCATTGCCTCCCACCCTAGCGCAAAGAACGCGCTAGGATAGGGCACCCTCAGTACGATGGTACGCGCTATGAACCGAGCAATAGGTAGCACCCGCCAGCAGGGGCTCTATTGGAGCTGAATGCCGGGATGCCAGCCGCTTTTGGCCAGGAACGCCTTCGGATCGGTCATTTCGAGGATTTCGCGAATGGCTTGGCGCTTGTCGGTGGCATGCTGATAATAGGATTTGACGATGCGATATCCGACCCAGTAGCCGAGGTCGCCAGGCTTTTCCCGCGTGCTGTTGCCAAGCCATTGGGAGAAGTCGGTCTTGTCTTCGTCAGAGACGAACGCGGTCTCGATTTCTTTTTCGCGCCCTTTAGTCGACGCTCCGAACTCGGAATACGCGACCTCGCCGGAAATCAGCTCGGCTATGAATTCTCCTGTACCCTCAATCAGAGACACTTCGAGCACCGTGGGATGCTCGTCATGGGCGAGACCTGGCGGCCGCTGGACGTGGGCATATTCGTGCGCGATCACGTGCACAAACCGGTCTTCGACGTTGGGATTGAGCCAGTCAGTCGCGCACAGGGCCTCAAGGCCGACCTCGACGCCGTAGGCAGGGCCCCCAATGGCCACGGGTTTTCCCCGGCCCACCGCAATCGTCACCGGGGGGAATCGCGCCTCCGGATAAAGACGGCCCAACTCGAGGAGCGCGGCCTGCAAGCGCTGGCGCACGCGGGGTAAGACGGCCATGCAACGCTTGGCGCCCGAATAGATCTCGGGATGCTCGGCCAGAGTTTTGGCGATGGTGGTCCCGGAAATGTTTCGAACTTCGGCGAAGTGGTGAAGTCCGTCAGAGCCGGGATCGATATAGTCGTGCTGAATCTGATCGGCGGTGGGATGTCCGCCGGCAGCGTCGTAGACTTTATAGAAGCGGTCGACGTCCTCGATCTGGATGACCGGCCGCGGTGGTGCGGAGGCCGTTGAAGTTGCGCTCTGCGCCGCTCCCGAGACAGGCAATCCCCCCCAGAGCGCGACGAGACAAATCACCATCAGGGAAATTAACCTTGGAAGAGTCATGCCCCCGGCCCGCCTTTCGAATCACGTAGAGTAATTAGACGTCGACTCGGTAAAAGGTCACCCTGCGGGCATAGATAGCAATTTCATCTTCTCCCAATCTTCTTCCCTTAACAGACAACTGAGTGTGCTTAATTCGGCCTGCACGCTGGGGCCATTCGCCGCCATCTATGGTGACCACTACTCTTTTAATGAAGCCGAAAGCGCCGCTGACCAGGAAGACCGGTAGGTTCGCGTCTATTCTTTGGAGGCCAACCCGGGACACTTCACATCGGATGAGTGCAAGAAAAGCGTCGCTAGGCGGTTTTGGTTCTTAGCTTCGCGGCTTTTTCGAGTTCTTTCAGAGCGGCCATGGTACGGGCGGTGTAGTCGATGCGTTTCCCCGACTTTGGGCGGCGGTGGCGTTTGGTGGGCTCATCATGTTTTGACATTGTTTCCTCGCGATGGTTTACAGTACCACGTTTGGGTTGCACCCGGAGGCCTTCAGTTTGTCTCCGCGAGTCCGGGCGAGTAGACTGGCAGCGATTCCGGGGTGATCCGCCATGCGTATTTTCTTATATTTCGCTATCTTGCTGTCTTTCGTTGGTTCCGGGCTGGCCCAACATGCCGATACTGCGCAGCACTCAGCCGACGCGGCAGCGAGTCATGCGAGACCGTCCGCTGAGAAAGTGTGGGCCGATTTGATGGACGGCAACAAGCGGTTCGTTGCCGGCAAACCACAAGCCTATGAGCTGGTTTCGCTCCGCCGCAAGCTTGCCTCCAAGCAATCGCCCAACGTGATCATCCTCTCCTGCTCCGACAGCCGCGTTTCCCCGGAATTGACCTTCGACCAGAGTTTGGGCGACCTTTTTGTGGTGCGCACCGCGGGCAACGTCGCCGACCCGGTGGCGCTGGGCAGCATTGAGTACGCGGTCGAGCACATTCATAGCCCGCTGCTGGTGGTGCTGGGGCATCAGAAATGCGGCGCCGTGATCGCCGCGTGTTCCGGCGAGAAAATGCCCAGCTCCAACCTGGATGCGATCATGAACAAGATTGGTCCTGCGGTTGCGCAAGCGAAGACTTACGCCAAGGCAGACGATCTGGTCGAAGCAGCGGTCAAGGAGAATGTTCACCAGAGTGCCAAAAATGTGCTGGCAAATAGCGCAATCATTCGGGACGCTGTGAAGTCAGGCTCGCTCAGCGTGGTAGAGGCAGAATACGCACTTGATACCGGCGAGGTGGTTCGCCTGAATACGCCCGCGAGTGGACAGAACTAACGGTCGTAGCAGCAGTACAATAGTCCCATGACGGACTCATTGATCATTGCCGGCCGTGAGTTCCGTTCCCGGTTGATTGTGGGAACGGGAAAATATAAATCCTTTCAGGAAAATGCGCGGGCGCTCGAAGCCAGTGGCGCCGACATGGTCACGGTGGCGGTGCGCCGGGTGAATCTGGATCGCAGCAAGGAATCGCTGCTCGACTACATTGATCCCAAGAAATATTTTCTGTTGCCGAATACCGCAGGCTGCTACACCGCCGACGAAGCCATTCGCACGGCGCGGTTGGGGCGCGAAGTTGGGCTGTCGGATTGGGTGAAGCTGGAAGTGATCGGCGACCAGGCGACGCTTTATCCTGACGTGCAGGCGACGCTCGAAGCTACGCGAGTATTGGTGAAGGAAGGATTCACAGTCCTGCCTTATACCTCTGACGACGTGGTGTTTGCCAAGCGGCTGCTGGATGCGGGCGCAAGTGCAGTAATGCCCCTGGGTGCGCCCATTGGCAGCGGCCTGGGGATTCAGAATGCGGCGAACATACGCATTCTGCGGGAAGTGATCACCAGCGTGCCGCTGATTCTCGATGCGGGAGTGGGCACTGCGTCCGATGCCACGATTGCGATGGAGCTGGGCGCCGATGCGGTGCTGATGAACACGGGGATTGCGAACGCGCAGGATCCGGTCTTGATGGCGGAAGCTATGAAGCATGCCGTTCTAGCGGGAAGGGAAGCGTACTTGGCGGGACGGATGCAGAAGAAGCTGTATGCGACGGCGAGTTCGCCGCTCGAGGGTGTAGTGCGGTAGAGAAAAATAAAGGGCGACCGCAGCCGCCCCGATTGTTGCGTCGAATCACCTTACAACATTTTCACGCTGCCAACGTGGATGGAGTCGCCGGTGACGGTTCCCGTGACGGCTACGTGATGGCCTTCATGTCCCTTGAGGACCTCGGGGTTATCTACGGTGAGCACTTTTTGATCGGCGTCGGTGACGATGACGGCTTTGGCGCCCTTACCCAGGCACTTGTTCATGCAGGCGGCATGGCTGGCATTGGCACCCTTGGCGCCGCACATGGAGTCGCTGACGTAACCATTCACGGTGGAATCGGCGGCTACGGCCAATCCAACCATGAACAGCAGCAGAGAAACGGCAAGACAGAGCAATAAAAGTTTCTTCATGAGATCCTCGAATTCAGCGGCCATGCCGCAGATTTGTGGTGCACTAGCTGCGCAAGCCCGGCGCATGTTCGCTGCTGGGCCGAGCAGACTATAAGGGAATTTTCCCGACTATATCACACGGAGACGATTCCTGGCCTCAAGGGCTACTTCAGTGCGGAGTTGGTCTCAGGTTTCGGAGGCGCGGGCGGAGGCGGGGAGACGTAGATGACTTCGCCCGGACGCGCATAGTGCAACTGCTCACGGGCTTCTTTTTCGATGGTCTTGGGATCGGTCTGTAAAGACTTGATCTGGCCGGTATGGCGGTCGTTCTCCTGCTGTAAGCTGCGAATTTCGTTTTGCAAGTTAACATACTCGGTCTTCTTCTGACGATAGACCACCATGCCGTTGGCGCCGAACATTACGTGCACGAACAGCCACACCGTGAAGGCAGCCACAGCGCCGGTCGCCAGGCGCCGCCGAATGCCGTGCAACATGGTGAACGTGGGGCGCAGCTTCACCATCATGCGGTCGGCCCAGGCTTCGGCTTGCGGGGCGCGCTCCACGAGGGTGCGCAGCCGCTCCTCGGGGCTGGGGATAATGCGAACTCGGGGAAGACGCCCTACTCGAAGATCCATTGCTTGGCTGCCGCGCTCATCCGCTCCAACTCCTGCTCACTGCCGGCCTCGGTGTAGACGCGCACCACCGGCTCGGTGCCAGAAAGCCGATAGCACACCCACGAACCGTCCTGGCAAACCAGCTTCAGTCCGTCGGTGCGTACCACTTCCTTGACCTTGCGGCCGCAGAAGTCGCGAGGATTAAGCGCCAGCTTACCAGTGAACTTCGCTTTCACTTCCGGGGTCAAGCGGAAGTTCTCGCGTTTGGGGTAAAAGGAACCAACTTTGACAAATAGGGTGTCCAATTGGCGTCCCAAAGACTGATTTCGGCGGGCGACCATCTCACAGCAGAGCAGTCCAGCGAGGATTCCGTCTTTCTCTGGAACATGATGGCGGATGGAGAGGCCGGCGCTTTCTTCGCCGCCGATCACGATTTTGTCCTGCTTGATGAGCTCGCCGATGTACTTGAAGCCGACGGGGGTTTCATGCAGGGGAATGTGATAATGCTCGGCCAGCGCGTTAATCAGATTGGTCGTGGCTACTGATTTGCCGACGCCGTTTTTCCAGCCGCGAGTCTCCACCAGGTAGTCGAAGAGCAGCGCAATGATGTAGTTGGGCTGGAAGAAGGTTCCGTCCTGATCGACGATGCCGAAACGATCGGCGTCGCCGTCGGTGGCAATGCCGATGCGGGCGTTGGAGTGGCGCATCTGGCCGCGGAGATCGTTGAGCAGATGGTCGTCTGGCTCGGGGGCATGGCCACCGAAAAGCACGTCCCGATAGTTGTGAACAGAGGCGACTTCGACGCCGGCGTCCCGCAGCAAGGCATCGGAATAGCCGCAACCGGCTCCCCAAAAGGGATCGAAGGCAACCCGCAAGCCCGCTTTCTTGATGACGGAGAGATCGACGATTTCACGCAGGCGGGCGAGGTAGGTGGCGCGCGGATCTAGGAATTCCGGCTTGGGCTTGGTGGAGACCGGTTTCAAAGCGGCACCTGCGTCAAAAGCCGCAATTTCCGCTTCGATCTGCCTGGTAACTTCGGGCAACGCGGGCGCGCCGTCGGAGGTCGAAAACTTGATACCGTTGTACTCGGGCGGATTGTGCGAAGCGGTGAAGTTGATGGCGCCGTCGGTGTGTTCACGAGTTACGACATAGGAGATCGCCGGAGTGGGTGCGGCTTCGGTGATGAGGAGCGGTGTGATACCGTGGGCGAGAAGAATCTCGCTGGCCATGCCACAGAAGGTCTCGCCAAAGAATCGCGGGTCGCGGCCGACGATCACACGTGCGCCCGCGGGCTTCTGCGAAACTACGTAGCGGGCAATGCCGCTGACGGCGCGGCGCACATTGGCGAAGGTAAACTCCTCGGCCATGACGGCGCGCCAGCCGGAAGTGCCGAACTTGATTTGAGTAGGCATGGATTCAGCGCGATCGCGCAAAGTGGTAAGCTTTTTTCGCAAAAGGTTAATTCTATATGACAGACATGAGAGTCGTCCTGACCACCGCGGGATCGCGAGATGAAGCGCGGCGCATCGCCGAAGGGCTGGTCGATTGCCGGCTGGCCGCCTGCGTCAACATTGTGCCCGGCGCGGTATCCATTTACCGCTGGAAGGGCAAGGTGGAGGAATCCGAGGAGTGGCTGCTGTGGATCAAGACCACAGCGGCGGCTTTCGAGCGGGTACGCGATGCCATCAAGCAGATGCACTCGTATGAACTGCCAGAATGCGTGTGCCTGGCGGTAGAGGATGGCAGCGCGGAGTACTTGAAGTTTGTGGAGGAGTCGGTAGATGAGACTCCCGCCCCCGATTGCGCAGAAAGGCGCAAATAAGAAAAAGAGATCTAGATTGCGCCGAGCGCCTGGTCGAGGTCGGCCATGATGTCGTCCACGTCTTCGATGCCGACGGAGAGCCGCACCATGCCGTCGGTGAGTCCGATTTCTTTTCTTCCTTTTTCGCCCAACGCAGCGTGAGTCATGGTGGCGGGATGCGAGATCAGGGTCTCGACGCCGCCGAGTGACTCTGCCAGCGAACAGAGCCGGACGTTTTTGAGCATCTTCTTCGCGTTGGAGAGCGAACCAGTTTCGAAGGTGATCATGGAGCCAAAGCCGGTCATCTGTTTTCGCGCCAGATCGTACTGGGGATGATCGGGCAAGCCGGGATAAAAGACCTGCTTCACCTTGCGGTGTCTGGACAGAAAGTCAGCCACAATGCGGCCGCTGCGGTCGTGCAGTTCCATGCGGACGGCCAATGTCTTGACCCCGCGCAAGACCAGCCAGCACTCAAAGGGCGAAAGAATCGCCCCGGCGGCTTTTTGCACGAAGCCCAATTGTTCAGCCTGATCGGGCCGGGTGCACACCACCACGCCGCCCAGACCGTCGCTATGGCCGTTCAGAAATTTGGTGGTGGAGTGGACGACCATGTCCGCGCCCAGCGCTATGGGCTGCTGGAAATAGGGCGACATGAAAGTGTTGTCCACGACCAGTTCGACTTTCTTCTTGTGGCAGACGTCGGCGATGGCGCGAATGTCGCTGAGGGCCATGAGCGGGTTGGTGGGAGTCTCGATATAAACCATACGTGTGTTCCGGCGGATGGCGCGTTCTACGTTCTTCACATCGGAAGTGTCCACGTAAGTGAATTCAATCCCATAGCCGGAAAGAATCTGGTTAAACAGGCGGGGGACACCGCCATAAAGGTTGTGCCCGGCGACCACATGGTCTCCCGACCGAAACATGGTGCAGAGAGCGTTGATGGCGGCCATGCCGCTGGCGAAAACTCGCGAGGCGATTCCGCCTTCGAGCGAAGCCAGGTTTTCTTCGAGGCGAGTGCGCGTAGGATTCGAAACGCGAGCGTACTCGTAGCCCTTGTTCTTGCCCAGTTCCTGCTGGAGGTACGTCGAAGTGGGATAGATCGGGACTGCGATGGCGCCGGTCTCAGCGTCGGCTTCCTGACCGGTGTGAATGGCGCGAGTGGCAAAGCCGGGGAGTTTGGTTTTGGACATAGGGATTTGAATCAGCAATTAGCACTTGGCACTTAGCATTTGGCCAGCAATCAATTCTTGTCGTTAACGCGATACTGTTCCGACACCACCCGAACGCTAACGACCAAATGCCAAGTGCTAAATGCCGAGCGTGCCTAAATTCCGCCCTCGAAGATCTTCTTCGACAAATAGCGTTCGGCGGAGTCGGGGATCATGGTGACCACGGTTTTCCCCGCGCCCAGCCGCTTGGCGACTTGCAGCGAGGCGAAAACGTTGGCGCCGCCGCTCGATCCTGACAGTACGCCCTCACGTGCGGCCAATTGCTTCACCATGCCGAAGGCGTCGACATCGCTGACCATCAAGACTTCGTCACACACCGAGCGGTCGAAGTTCTTGGGAATAAAGCTGGCGCCAATTCCTTCGACTTTGTGCGGGCCAGGCTTACCGCCTCCCAGAACCGAACCCTGAGTCTCGACGGCAACCGCCAAGACTTTGGGAAGATGGTCTTTGAGATAACGCGCGATGCCGGTAAAGGTGCCGGCAGTGCCGGCGCCGATTACCACGGCATCGATCTGTCCATCCATTTGCTCGAAGATTTCCCCAGCCGTGGTCTGGTAGTGGTAATCAGGATTGGCGGAATTCTCAAACTGCGCGGCCATGAAGGCGTTGGGATTGCCGGCGGCAAGTTCCTGGGCGCGCTTGATGGCACCCTGCATGCCCTCAGCGTCCGGGGTGCGTGTGACCTCGGCGCCGAGGGCACGCATGATCATAACTTTTTCCTCCGAAAAGCGCTCGGGGACGAACAGCAAGACTTTATAGCCACGGTTTACGCCGATCAGTGCCAGGCCAATGCCGGTGTTGCCGGCGGTGGCTTCGATGATAGTTCCACCGGGCTTGAGCTTTCCCTCAGCCTCGGCGCGCTGGATGATGCCAATGGCGGCGCGGTCTTTCACGCTGCCGCCGGGATTCAAGTATTCCAGCTTGGCGTAGACGGCGGCGGACGTGGCGGGAACAATCTTTCTCAGTTTGAGGATGGGAGTTTCGCCAACGAGTTGGGTGATGTCGTCGGCCACCTGCAAGCGGCTTCGCTCGATGAGCGTCTTGTGCACACTACAGGGTACGGAAGGCGAGGCTGATGCGTCAATCGCACGAAGGTATGGAGACATTGGAATAGTGATACTTGGCTTGAAACCCAGTTCCCAGATCTCAGTTCCCAGATCTCAGTTGCTAACGTGACTGCTCTTGACCTGGGTAGTACCCGCTGCGGGTCCTGACCACCAGCTTCTTGTAGCCTTTGGCACGAGCTTCGACGTGGATGGTGCGGTAGCCGCCGGCGCTCTTGGGAGTGGTGGGCTTGTAGCCAATGGTGTACTGGCTGCGGATGTCGTGGGCGACGGCGCTGCTGATCTCGTCCACTTCCGCGAGCGTCTTAGGCAGGAAGGCGATGCCGCCCGTAGCTTGAGCCACGGTTTCCAGAGCACGCCGCGCACGGCGTGCTCTCTCTTCACCCAGTAGTCCGATGGCGTATACGGTTGGGCCATTTTCCTGTTGCAAGTTGCGGACGGTTTCCTCCAGTGATTCGCGGCTGGCGTTGTCTTCACCATCGGTGACCACGAACAGCACCTTCTTTTGCAGCCGGGCGTGGGCTTTCATTTCATTCGAGGTCGCAACGATAGCGTCGTACAGCGCCGTGCCGCCGCGCGCTTCCACTTTTTCAAGAGCTTCTTTCAGCAGGAGCAGTTTGCTGGTGAAGGGCTGATCGAGATAGTACTCGTCATTAAAATTGACCACGCAGACTTCATCCTGGGGATTGCTGGCGCGGACCAGATTCAGGGCGGCCTTATTCACCTGGTCGCGCTTCTCCCGCATGGAGCCGGAGTTGTCAATCACAATGCACATGGAGACCGGGATGTCTTCCTGGCGAAACGAAATCATGGTCTGAGGATGGCCGTTTTCAAGCACGGTGAACGCGGTCTTGGGGAGGTTCATCACCATGTGGTTCCGGTCATCGACTACGGTGGCGTGCACGGCCACTTCTTCAACATCTTTCTTGAAGACAAAGATGCCGTTTTCCTCGTTGGGCGCTGGATTTTGGGGCTGCTGGCTCTCAGTTGGAGGAGAAGCGGGGGCAGGCGCGCCCTGGGTTTGCGCCGCCGGAGTAAGAGAAAGAAAAATGATCAGCAGGGCCAGCCAACGATCATTCGGAAGGCGCATAGTATCCCGTTTTGGCGTAAACCCGGAGCGGCGGCAATCCTTTGGGCGGAATCAATTTCACTTTTATTTTACGCCATTTGCCGTCATGCCCAGGGTACTTGGGACGGTAACCCAGCACATACTGGTTGCGCAGTTCGATGCCAATCTTAGTGGCCACATCGCCGAGATCGTTGGGATTGTCGATGGTGAAGGCACGGCCGCCGGTGATTTCCGTAATATCAGAAAGCAGAGCCGGCCCGGAGGCTTCCTCGGGTGTAGCCATGTAGTGGTCGTAGATGCCGATGGCGTAGATCATCACATCCGCTTCCCGGACGGTGGACTTGATTTCGCCTTCGGTGTAGCGGCTATGGTTGTCGCCGCCGTCGGAAATGATGAGCAGCGCCTTCTTGGGATACTTTGCCTGCCGCATCTTGCTGACGCCGAGATAAATGCCATCGAGCAACGCCGTCCGCCCTTTGGGAACCGTGTAGACCAGCTTGCCCTGAATGTCTTCGACCGAAGAGGTGAAATCGGAAACCTCCTCCGGTTTGTCGGCGAAGGTGATCATGAAGAATTCATCCTGGGGATTGGCGGTCTTGAAGAATTCGATCACGGCTTCGCGGGCGCGCTCGATCTTGCTGCTCATGCTGCCGCTCATGTCGAAAATCACGCCGATGGAGACCGGCGCGTCTTCACTGGAAAACGACTTGAGCTCCTGCTGGTCTTTGTTCTCGAAGATCTCAAAATTTTCTTTGTCGAGGCCGGTGACCAGGCGATTCATGGGATCGGTAATCGTGACCGGGATCAGCACCAGGCTGACATCGACTTTCATGGGGCGGGTGTGGGTGCGAAGAGAGGGATCGACGGAGTCCAGGGGATTGGGTTTTGCAGGCTCAACCCGGGGAGCCACATGGACATCTTCGATGGAAACCTGGGCAGGAGCGCAGGGGCCGGCTACGCAGGCCAAAGCGATAGCGAAGACGAGGGAAGCAACCGGGAATCGTCCGTTAAAGCCAGACATAACTCTGCTCAGAGTCCAGGGAGGGGCTGACTGGGAGCCGTCTTTGGTCAGGGGCGAGATGACCCGCTCCGCCCACAAAGGCGGGCCACAAGAACCTCACT
Source organism: Terriglobales bacterium (assembly GCA_052147055.1). Taxonomy (GTDB): domain Bacteria; phylum Acidobacteriota; class Terriglobia; order Terriglobales; family Acidobacteriaceae; genus JABCZH01. Next base: position 15,399 of record JBKQLO010000054.1, on the reverse strand, counting down.
GGGGCTGATCGTACCACAGGCGAGTGCTCGCAGTAACAGGCTTTTTTTCGGAAGCGGGATGGGCCTTGATCGCAAGAGTTTGCTCACCCTTCGTCTCTTTACTCCCTTACAACCGGGTTGTCAGTATCTATGAAATTCTGGAACCGAACTATCCTGATCGCCCAGTCTGAGGTCTGGATGTGCGGTAAGGGTTTAGTAGAATGTCAGGTTCAGCCCATGGCCCACATCGCTCCCTTTCGAGCTCTGCGATACGACCCGGCACGGGTCGATCTCTCAAATGTCGTAACCCAGCCGTACGACAAGATCACGCCGGAAATGCAGGAGCGCTACTACGCGGCCAGCCCGCATAATCTGGTGCGCATCATCCTGGGGAAGCGGGAAGCGAAGGATGATACGGGAGCGAACACATACACCCGGGCGGCAGCCTACTTTCGAGATTGGCGGCGGCAAGGGGTCTTTCTGCCAGAAGCCCAGCCCTCGATTTACGGTTATGCGCAGCATTTCACGGTTCCCGGAGGAAGCGAGGAACTGGAGCGTCGCGGATTCATTGCGCTGGGGCAACTGGAGGACTACTCCGATGGCGTGGTGTTTCGTCATGAGCAAACGCTGGCGAAACCCAAGGCTGACCGGTTGGATCTGTTACGGGCCACACGGGCGCACTTTGGACAGTTGTTTATGCTGTACAGCGATGCGGCGGGAGAGATTGATGGTCTGCTGGCCGCGGCGGCGGCCGCGCCGGAGATTGAAACTCGTGACGAATACGGGGTGCGGCACCAAGTGTCGAAAATTTCCGATCCCAGCCTGGTTGACCTGGTCCGCAGCAAGATGCGGGACAAGAAACTCATTATTGCGGATGGGCACCATCGCTATGAAACCGCGCTGAACTATCGCAACGAGCGCCGGAGTACGGCGGATACGGCTCCGCCCTGGGGCGCACGCGGGTTCTCCTCCGAAATTCCGCCGTACGAGATGGTGATGATGACGTTCGTCAATATGGATAGTCCGGGCTTGCTGATCCTGCCGACCCACAGGGTGGTGCACGGGCTGGCAGCGTTCAGGGCGGAGGGGCTACGGCAAAAGGCCAGCGAGTTTTTCAGCGTGGAAGAGGCAGATCCGTCGGTGGACGCGGTGCGGGCGAGTGGAATCCTCCGCGAAGCCGGACGCTCGGGGACGGCGCTGATGGCGGTAACTGGGGATCGAGTCTTTCTCTTGGATACTCTCAAGTCGCCCGGCTCCAACCTCAGCGGACTTTCGATCCGGCAGCGATCGCTCGATGTGGTTCAGTTGCACAAGTACCTACTGGAAGGGGTGTTGGGAATTTCTGAGGCAGCGATTCGCGATCAGCAAAATATCAGCTACGTACGGGATGCAGGCGAAGCCATGGCACGGGTGCGGTCAGGCGGCGCGAATGTGGCCTTCCTCATGAATCCAGTACGCATGCGGCAGGTGCGGGACATTGCGTTTGCGGGCGAGGTTCTGCCGCAAAAATCAACTGACTTCTATCCCAAACTGCTTAGCGGGCTGACCATTTACGCGTTGGAGTAGGCAGAAAAGCGGCGGAACCCCGAGGGCTCGCGCCATAATGGAAGTACCTTGAACACCACTGCGGGCGGCATTGTAAGTACCGAGGGTCGCGGACGGATGCGCGTCGCCATGGCCGTTCTGCTTGCGATTGCATCGGTGGTCTTGCTTTCCGGATCTCCCGAGGAGAAGCGGGTCTCCATCTATTCGACCATTGCCAACTATTCACTTCCCGTACTAGAGCGGAACAGGCTGGATTACGTGGGCCTGCTGGAGGTGCTGGAGCCTTTAGGCACAGTGAGCGGCCGAGTGAACGCAGACCACTGGCGGTTGCGCTACAACGACGCCGATGCGGAGTTCACTGCAGGCAAGCGTGTGGCCCGCACCCGAGGTACGGATTTCTATCTGTCTGCGAATTTCATTCTCGAAGGCGGTCGAGGATTGGTGCCGCTGGCAGACCTCAGCAGTCTGCTTTCGCGCGTCCTCGGCGGTCCGGTGACCTTCAACCCCTCCGCGAGGCGGTTGTTTGTGGGTAGTGTCGCGATCCACTTCACGGCGCAGATCAGCAACGTGGCGCCTCCGAAGCTGATTATGAACTTCAGCGGGCCGGTGAATCCAAGCATCGCTACCGAGCCGGGAAAGTTGCGGATGACGTTTAGTCACGACCCGGTGGTGGCGCCCGGTTCCCCGAAACTGACTTTTAACAGCACGGCGATTACCTCCGCCAGCTTTCTGGAGAGCAACGGCGAGGCCGAGGTGGTGATCAGCAGCACCGTCCCGGTGCTGGCCAGCTTCAGCAATAACGGACGCACCATCACGGTGGGACCACCGCCCACGGCGGCTGCCACGCCCGCGACCGCGGCACCGGCTCTGCGGCCACCGGCACTTGCGCCTGTACCTGTGGCCGCAGGGCCTGCGAGTGTGGGCAACGCACCAGTCGCCGCTGCCGCACCGTACTTTGCCGTCGTCGACGCCAGCCACGGGGGCGAGGAGCGAGGTGCTGCGCTCACCGAGCAGTTGGCGGAAAAAGACGTCACCCTGGCCTTCGCGCGGTTGCTGCGCCAGGAACTCGACAACCGCGGGCTGCGCACGCTTCTGCTTCGCGATGCGGATACCACACTGACTCTCGATCAGCGCGCAGCGATGACTAATTCTGCATCCCCCGCCATCTATTTCTCAGTGCATGCGGCATCGCAGGGAACTGGCGTGCGGCTGTACACAGGGTTGACAGCGTCCGGTGGAGAGAACATCGGCGCATTTGTTGATTGGGATACAGCCCAGGCTCCATTTCAAGCGCTAAGCGATGCGGCTGCGACCAGCGTGGCGGCGGCGCTGCACGGTAAGCAAGTTGCGGTTCGGACCTTGACGGCCCCACTACGACCGTTGAACAACATCGCCACGGCCGCGGTGGCGATCGAGATCGCTCCTCCAGCCAGCGACGTTGCAAAGCTAAACTCGGCGGCTTACCAGCAGCCGATCGCGGCCGCAGTGGCTGCCGGCGTGGCCGACGCGCGAGACCGACTACAGGCGGCGCGAAAATGATTCCACGTCAGCTCATTCTCGGCGCGGTGGTCATGATCATTTTGGCTCTGGGCATGAGTTTCTACGCATGGCACATGCGCGGGGGCGCGAGCCAGCCCGAAACCGCATCCACCCAACCGGTGGCGCCGCCGGTTTCGGGACCCACGGAAGCAGTGACACTGTATGTGGCATACGATGATGGCGGATTCCTGCGGGCGCAGTCGGCGCGGATTCCGCTGCCTGCGGGACGCCAGGAGCGGGCGGAAGAATTGCTGCGCGCCCTGCTCAATATTTATCTCGATAAATCTTCTCCTCATGTGCTGGCGGCCGGTTCGGAGGTGCGCGACGTTTATCTGGTGGATCCCGGGCTGGCGGTGATTGATCTCAATGCAGCGTTCGCGGATGGCCATCGCTCCGGAGTCTTGATTGAAGAACTGACCGTGGTTTCGCTGGTGGAGACTCTTTCGGCCAACATTCCGGGAATCGCGCGGGCGAGAATCCTGGTGGACGGCAAGGAGCGAGACACGCTGGCCGGACATCTGGATTTGACGAATTTCTACGATGTTGCCGCCTTTTCTCAACTGGCACTGCAACTACAGAGCGAGCGCTGAGCAGTCCCAGCCATCATCATTTACAATCGCCGCCTATGGTCTATCGCTCCGATAATCGCACTGCCGACCAACTTCGGCCGGTCAAGATCCTTCCGGACTACATCAATACAGCAGAAGGCTCAGTCCTTATCGAAGTAGGGAACACGCGGGTGATCTGTACCGCTTCGATCGAAGAAACCGTACCGCAATTCATGCGCAACACCGGCAAGGGCTGGATCACAGCCGAGTACAGCATGCTGCCACGCGCCACCCTGACTCGCACTCCACGGGAAGTGAACAAGGGCAGACCCAGCGGACGGACTCACGAGATTCAGAGGTTGATTGGACGTTCCCTGCGGGCGGTGACGGACCTGGAACGGCTGGGTGAACGCACCATCTGGATTGATTGCGACGTGATTCAGGCCGATGGGGGCACGCGCACGGCTTCCATCACCGGCGCGTTTGTGGCGCTGGGGATGGCGTTCGAGAAACTGGTGGAGGCGGGCACGCTGACTTCCGCCCCGCTGCGCGATTTTATTGCGGCGGTGAGCGTAGGAATTGTGGATGGCGAAATCCTGCTTGATCTTGCTTATGAAGAGGACTCCCGCGCCGATGTGGACATGAACTTCGTCATGACGGCCGGGCACAAACTGGTGGAAGTGCAGGCGACGGCCGAGCATCAGGTGTTCGATGAGCCCCAGTTGCAGAAAATGCTGGCGCTGGCCCGTCAGGGCGTGCAGTCGCTGATTGCCAAACAGCAGGCGATTTTAAGGACGCTGACGCTGAGGCAGTAGGGGTTCCGGCTTCCCGATTTTCTCCTACACCTGCAACACGTCGCCTTCACGCGCCACCATCTGGTAGAGTACCGGGCTCACGATACGGCCCAGGAATAGCCGCGAGATAAGTCCCGCTACAATGACGATGGCAAACGGTTTCTGAGAGTCCGATCCCACCCCGGTGGAAAGCGCCGCGGGCAGAAGACCCAGGCAGGCAACCAGCGCCGTCATCATGATTGGGCGGAGGCGAATCAGCGACCCATCCAGCGTGGCTTGGCGGATGCCCTGCCCTTCGAGACGAAGCTTATTGATGTAGGAAACGTCGATGATCGCGGTCTCCGCCGAGACGCCCATGAGCACCAGCAGCCCGAGAACGGAGGAGACGCTGAAGGTGGTGTGCGTCAGTTTGAGCGCCAGCAGTGCCCCGACTGGTTCGGTCATCACCACTCCGATAACCACGGTGACCGGGAACTTGAAATTGCCGTAGAGCCCGAACAGGATGATAAAGATAAGGAGAACAGCGAGCGGGCCGATGACGGCAAACTGCTGTCGTGCGGCGACGTATTCGCTGTACTCGCCACCCCAGTCCAGCCGGTAGCCTTGCGGCAGTTTGACCGACGAGTCAACGGCCTTCTGCGCCTGATCAACGGCACGGGCCAGGTCGCGGCCCTCGATGCTGAATTGGACTCCGATGTAGCGCGAATTGTTTTCACGATAGATGAACGATGCGCCGTTGCCCTGATGAATGCTGGCCAGCTCGGAAATCGGGACCTGCTGCCCGGAAGGTGTAGGCACCAGTAAATTGCCGATGGCATGTTCGCTCGAGCGGTATTCGGGCTTCATGCGCACCACCAGATCAAACAACTGCTCGCCCTGAATCACTTGCGTGGCCGCCTGGCCGCCCACCGCGGCCTGGATCACTCCCTCGACATCGGAGACGTTGATGCCATAACGCGCGATTTTTTCGCGGTCGACGTCGATCTGTACGCTGGGCTGCCCCAGTTCGCGCACTACGGTAAGCTCGGTGAAGCCGGGCACCTGCTGAAGCACGCGCTTGATCTCGACCGCTTTGTCTTCGAGCACTTGCAGATCCGGGCCGAAGATTTTAACGGCCAGCGCGCTCTTCAGGCCCGTGAGCGCCTCATCTACGGCATCCTCGGCCGGCTGCGTGAAGTTGAAAATCACACCGGGATACGATTCGACCTTTTTCTGAATGTCCTTGGTCAGTTCGGCCTTGTTGTGGATCGATCCCTGGCTCCAGGTTGCGTCCTTATAGGGTTTCAGCCCGACGTAAAACTCGCAGTTAAAAAATCCGGTGGGGTCAGTGCCGTCGTCGGGGCGGGCCAACTCCGAGCCGACCTCGGTGACCATCGGGTAGGCCATCAGGATCTTGCGGATCTGCGGAGCGAACTTGGCTGCTTCCTCAAAGGAGATGGTGTAGGGCATGGTGGCGCGAACCCACATGGCTCCTTCGTCCAGGTGCGGCATGAACTCACCGCCGATGAAGGGAATCAGAAACAGCGAAGCGCCAAAAATGACGGTGGCCAGAACCATCGTAAGATTCGGGCGATCCAGACACCAGCGGAGTTCGGTAGCGTACTCGTCTTTTAACCATTCGTACGCGCGGTTCGCCTTTTCCTTCACACCCTTCGTGAACCAGTAGGAGGCGAGCACGGGAACGAACGTGAGGGTGAAGATCAGGGAGCCGAGCAGCGCCCAGGACATGGTTTCCGCCATCGGGTGGAAGAGCTTGCCGGACGGGCCGCTCAGTGCGTAGATGGGAATGTAGCCAGCGAGGATGACCGCAATGGAATAGAAAATGGGCCGGTCAACATCATGCGCGGCCGCGATGATCACTTCGTGCAGCTTGTATTCCTGCCCGTGGCGGATCGCCAACTCGCGGTGGATGTTTTCCATCATGACGACGGTGCCGTCGATGATGATTCCGAAATCGATGGCCCCGATGGAAAGCAGGTTCGCCGGGATGCCGCGTGCGTGGAGGAAAAAGAAAGAAAACAGCAGGCTCAGCGGAATGGTCAGAGCGACGATGATAGCCGCGCGCACGCTGACCAGAAAGAAGATCAGGACGATCAAGACCAGGGCCATGCCCAGCAGCAGGTTATGCTCCACGGTGTCGATGGTCACCTGCACCAGGTCGCTGCGGTCATAGTAGGGCCGCACTTTCACATCATGCGGTAAAAGGTCGCGGTTGATCTCCTTGGTCTTCTCTTCCACCCGTTTGAGGACGTTCTGCGTCTGCTCGCCGGTGAGCATGAGGATGACGCCTTCGACCCGGTCGTCATCGTTCTGGAAACCGAATTCTCCCAGGCGAGGGGCGTGGCCGATAGTGACCTCGCCGATGTCGCGGATGCGTACCGGCACGCCGTTGTTGTTGCCCACGACGATGTCGCCGATGTCTTCGGCCTTGGTCACCAGTCCAAGTCCGCGCACGTAAAAGAATTGCGAACCTTGCGAATAAAAGCCGCCGCCGGCGTTGGCGTTGTTGGCGGCCAGGGCATTGAGCACTTGCGGCAAGGGGATGTGGTAGCTGTAAATCTTGGCGGGATCGAGCAGCACCTGGTATTGCATCACCGTGCCGCCAAAGCCGGAGTCGTCGGCTACGCCTGGCACGGACTTGTAAGCGCGTTCAATGACCCAGTCCTCGTACGTTTTCAGCTCTTGCGGCGTGCGGTCCGGGCTCTCGATCACGTAGCGATAGACAAGATTCGAGGGGCTCGACAGGGGCGCCAGGCTGCCCGTCACACCCGGTGGCAGGTTGGCGGTCGAGAGCCGCTCAAACACCACTTGCCGGGCGAAATAGTCGTCCGTGCTCTCGTTGAACGTCATGATGACGTCGGACAAGCCGTAGAGCGAGATCGAGCGCATGAACACCAGGTGCGGCACGCCGTTCATCTGCAACTCGATGGGCAGCGTAACCAGCCGTTCGATTTCCTCCGCCGCGTGCCCGGGCCACTGCGTGATGACCTCGACCAGCGGGGGCGAAAGGTCCGGGTAAGCGTCTACGGGCATCCGCTGAAACGAGACTGTACCGGCAACGACCACGAGCACTGCCAGCATCAGCACCAGGAAGCGCTGACGGAGAGCGAATTGAACGATGTGATGAATCATTTCGGCTTTCAGCGCTGGAGCGAATTCTGGAATTGCAGGAAAAGGCTGCCGTCGCCAACCACGCGGTCGTTGGCTTGCAACCCGGTTAGGATTTGCGTTTTCCCGTCCTGGCTTTGGCCGAGGGTGACGTCGCGCCTGGCGAACTGCTCTTTTCCGGCTTGCAAATAGACGTAGGGCATATTTTGTTCGTCGCGCAGCACTGAGGAATTGGGAACGAACAGCGCGTTCGGAATCATGCCGGCCTGGACCTCCGCGGTCACGTACATTTCCTTCTTCAATCGCTCGCCGGGATTAAGGGCTTCAATGCGCGCCTGGAGCGTGCGGGTGTTGGGATCGAGCGCGGGAGAAATGTATTCGATCGTGCCATGCACCGCTTCGGGATACGATTCATTCTGAATCGTCACCGCGTCACCGACGTGCACGTGGGCCACGTCGTTTTGGTAAATATTGACCAGAATCCACACCGCACTCATGTCTGACAGCGTGAAACACTGGGTGGCGCCGGCCGCCAGGAGTTGCCCGGCGGAACACTGGCGATCCACCACTTCTCCAGCTACCGGCGAGTACAGCGGGACCTCGGGTGAGGGCGGTTTGGTGACGATCGTTTCCGGGTCTGCGATGCCGAGGACGCGGATAGCGTCGGCGCTCGACTCGAGGTCTGCCTGTGCCTGGGTGCGGGTGGACTGCGCCTGGTCGAGGTCCACCTGGGCAATGGCGTGGTGGGCAAAGAGGTCTTGCGCGCGCTTGTAAACCTTGTCCGCGAGCTGGTAGGCGTCGCGTGCCTTGATATAAGAGGCGCGCAGCAAAGAGTAGTCCGGGCTGGCGATGTAGAGCAGCGGCTGGCCGGCGCGCACGTGCTCGCCCTGCACCACCACCACGCGGCTGACCGGCCCGCCCACCTGTGTGATCACCGGCGTGGTCTTGAAGTCGTTGTACTCGACCGCGCCGGTCAGGCGGAGAATGCGCGCCAGCGGTCCCCGCTCGACGGTCACGATTTGGATGTGGGTCATCTGGTCGGCAGGCAGGGAAAACAACTCAGCTTTTGACTCGCGACTCTCCGCCGTCGAGAACGAAGTCATCTTGCTGGCCTGTTCTGCTGCTCCTCCGCAGCCGGCCAGCGCCAGCATCGTCGGCAAAGCCGCAAACAAAGCCCCCCGTTGCCAAAGATTCAGCCTCATGGCAGGTTCCTCGTTCCCACCGCTTCTTTCAACTGCTCAAGTGCGGTCATATAAGAGGCCAGAGCCTGGCGATAGGCCAGCTGCACCGACCGGTAGCTGCGCTCGGCGTCGAGAAAATCCAGCAAGCTGGCGGCGCCGCGCTTATAGGCATACTCGCTGATATCCCGCGAATCCTGCGCCTGCTTGAGGTAACCGGAGGCATAGAGTTGCACCACTTCATCGTTGCTCCTGACGGCTTCATAAGCATTGGCAACATCGGAAAGAACCGTGTCGCTGGCGGCTTGCTGCTGCTGCTGGGCCTGGGTGAGCGCGTAACCGGTGCGGGCGATTTCTCCTTGATTGCGGTTGAAAATCGGCAGCTCAAAATTCACGAAGATCGAAGCCGTGTTCTCCCCGGACACATGGGTAAAGTCGTAGGTACCATTGACGTCCACCTTGGCGTTCGCTTTGGCCAGGAGGATTTGGCTCTGGGCCGCAGTGATCCCAAGCTCCGCGGCACGGAAGTCGGGGCGCTCCATCAACGCTTTCGTCTGGAAATCCTCCAGATTCCCCTTGAGCGACTGGTACGCCAGATCGCCAACCACGTCATAGTCGGCCGGCAGCGCGTTGTAGCCCAATTGCTCACGCAGGCCGACCAGCGCCTGCACTTTCGCCAGACGGGCAGAGGACACATCGGTCTGGAACTGCAAAAGCTGCAGCTCGATCTTAAGATAGTCGCCTTCACTGATGGAGCCGGCTCTGAGTTGCGCCTCGCTAATATCAACCGTCTGCTGGAAGCTCTTGAGATCCTGACGCGCGAACTGAAGGGTCGATTCCGCCAACAAAACGCTGACGAATTGCTGGCCCACGTTGAACGCCAGGGTCCGTTCCGCGTCGGCGACTTGGGCACGCTGGACGGCGGTTTGATCGCGCGCCGCTTGCAGGCGCCGCTGACGTTTGTGACCACGTTCGAAGAGGTACCCGAGGCCGATATCGAACTGTTGGGTCTGGTTCAGATTCGTCCCGGAGAAATCTTGTGGACTAAAAAATGGGACGAACTGGGAATCAGCTCCCAGAGTCGGATTGGGGCGCAGGTTGGCGGTAATCTCCTGGGCTTGATTTTGAAGGATCAGAGTTCGCGTGGCCAGGATGGAATGGTTATGTGCCAGAGCCAGTTCAATGGCCTGATCCAGAGTGATGAGCGTGACATTTTGCCCGACGCCCGTCCCCGCCAGCAGCAGGAAAGTCGCAAACGAGGCGAACATCCGAAGGTACCTGGAGCGCATAAGGGTTGAGATCAAAGCGCACTGACGTTGCCGCAACAGATCTCGCACGGATGCCCGAACCTAACGAGCACTACGCCAAGCTCCGTCGTGTGTACCAACCTCCTGTATCTAAGACTGCGACTGGGGCTTAATGGATGTATTGTAATTCACTGGATTCAAGTACGCGGCATAGTTGTGATGCCCCCAGAGATACCTTCGAGCGGGGGGAGTGGCTTGCAGAGCTTCTTCTCGCATACGTCTTCCGGTGTCTTGTCGGTCCTTTCCGATGGTTTACAATTGGTTAGTTTAAGCACTCATAGGAGGATTTATGAAACTTACCCCGGGAAAGCTGGCGGGACTCAAGCGGGTTTCCAACGACCGCGGTGTGATCGCAGCCGCGGCCATGGACCAGCGCGGCTCACTGCAAAAGTCGCTGGCAAAGGAAAAAGGCAGTGAAGTCAGCGACGCGATGATGGAAGAGTTCAAATCGTTGGTCACGGAGGTGCTAACGCCGCACGCCAGCGCGATTCTGCTGGATCCGGAGTGGGGGCTGCCGGCCTCGAAACGCCGGGCCAAGAATGCCGGCCTGCTGCTGGCTTATGAGAAGACTGGCTACGACAAGACCGGCCCGGGACGCCTGGGAGACTTGCTGGATCACTGGTCCGCCAAGCGGCTAAAAGAAGCCGGCGCCGACTGCGTGAAGATTCTGCTCTACTACGCGCCCTTCGATCCCAAGGAGGTGAATGACAAGAAGCATGCCTGGGTGGAACGCATCGGCGACGAGTGCCGCGCCAATGACATTCCTTATTTCCTGGAGTTCGTGGGCTACGAAGAAGGCGCGGACGAGAAGGGTTTCGACTACGCCAAGAAGAAGCCGGAAATCGTGATCGAGAGTATGCGCGAGTTCAGCAAGGAGCGCTATGGAGTGGATGTGCTCAAGGTGGAAGTGCCGGTGAACATGAAGTTTGTAGAAGGCGCCAAGGTCTATGCCGGACAGAAAGCCTATACCAAGAAAGAAGCTGCCGACTTGTTTCTGAAGGCGGCGAAGGTTGCCACCAAACCGTTCATTTATCTTTCCGCGGGCGTGAGCAACGCCGAGTTTACCGAGGCGCTGGAACTGGCGGCAGAGTCTGGCGTCAAGTTTAACGGTGTTCTTTGCGGGCGCGCTACCTGGAAAGAAGGCATTCCGATTTACGCGAAGCAGGGCGCCGAGGCCTTCCGCAAATGGCTGCAGAACGAGGGCGTAAAGAACATTAACAATGTTAATGATCGCCTGAAGGCTGCGACTTCATGGCACTCGATCTATTCAGTCGAGCCGGCGCTGGCGAACGCGTGAGGGCATTGCAGAGGCTAGATTGCAGATGGCAGAATGGGCGGAGATGGCTCCGCCCTTTTTCATTTCTATCGTGTCCGGTTGTGCTCTCTGAGGTTTAAGATTCTCTCAGCGCTCGCAGCGAAAACAGGATGACACCTCCGACCAAGACCGCCCTCATTACCGGTGGTTCCGACGGCATTGGATATGAATTGGCGAAGCTGTTCGCCAACGATCACCACAACCTGGTCCTGGTCGCGCGCAACGCCGACAAACTCACGCGAGTCGCGGAGGAATTGCAGCGGCAGTTTGGGATTTCGGCCAAAGCGATTCCGCTTGATTTGACCGCAGACCCCGCGCCCCGGTTCTTGTTCGACCAACTGGAGCGGGAAGGGATCGCTATCGACATTCTGGTGAACAACGCCGGATACGGCGTCTTCGGTGAGTTTGCGAGGATCCCTTTGGAACAGGAGTTGGGTCAGATTCAGCTCAACGTGGCCGCGCTTACTCACCTTACCAAGCTTTTCGTGGGACCCATGCTGGAGCGGCGTTCGGGCAAGATTTTGAACGTGGCTTCTACCGCAGGATTTCAGCCCGGACCTCTGATGGCGGTTTACTACGCGACCAAAGCGTATGTGATTTCTTTTTCCGAAGCCCTGGCCAATGAATTGAAAGAGACAGGCGTAACCGTGACCTGCCTGTGTCCGGGCGCGACGGACACCGGATTCCAGGGCCGTGCCGGAACTGAGAAGACGATTCTCTTCAAGAAACTTCGCCCCATGGACGCCAAGACGGTTGCACGCGACGGCTATCGCGGTCTGATGGCGGGCAAGGCTTTGGTGATTTCCGGCTTCCGCAACTGGTTGCTGGCGCAGTCGTTGCGGATCAGCCCGCGTAAGCTGGTGACGGCGGTTTCACGGAAGCTGCTCGAAAAAGCGGAATGAGCGGTTGTTGCTGTATACAAGCAAAGTAGTACGTTCACACATCGGAGATGTCATGCGAACGAACGTTGAAATCGATGATCGCCTCATGCGCCGGGCTATGAAGGCCAGCGGCGCGCGCACAAAGAAAGCAACGATAGAGGCTGCCTTGAAATTGCTTGTAGGCACGTACGGTCAAAGTTCTATTCGTCGACTTCGTGGGAAGATTCACTGGGAGGGCAATCTTGAGGAATCCCGCACGAGCCGATTCCAAGAGTAAGGTTCTGCTAAATGGTCATCGTCGACGCCACGGTGTGGATTGATTACTTGCGAGGCGAAGATAACCCAGCAACGCGATGGCTGGAGAGCCAACTCACACGTCAGCCGCTGGGGCTCACCGAGTTGACCTTGTGTGAGGTGCTCCTAAGGAGTTCGCGACGAATCAGAATTCCGAAGCGTTCGCGACGACCTGCTTCAATTTCACCTTTTTTCAACCGGTGGATTGGAACTCGCGCTTGCGGCGGCTCGGAACTTCTTGAAGTTGCGAGAGCGGGGGCTGACGGTTCGAAAGACCGTTGACTGTCTTATTGCCACTTTCTGTCTACAAGCAGGCCATGAACTGTTGCATCGAGACCGCGACTTCGACGGATTCGAGAAAATACTCGGGCTGCGGGTTGTCCACCCTGATCTCTGCCGAGCTCGCTCGGCCGACCAGACGATGGGGCGCATGGTTCGACCAGGACGGCCCTGATTACCTTGGTTACGTTGGCATAGATTGGAAGTCGTTTAGAGTTGGTTTGAAGCGCCGGAAGTCTAGACGCGCCCGAACTCCAAACTGCTGCCAACATTGCCATGCAAGACCTTCACAGCCAAGACCTGCAAGCCCTCCGGAAAGACATTGATTCGGTTACCGGCCGATTCTCACATCTGCTTTCCATCACCATTTTGGTTATGTTGGCGCTGGCTGGCGGCATTGTGCTCAGGGTCCTGCCCAAGCTGAAGAACCTTGAGAGCACGGAGTTCGAGCACCGCAACATCCCACAATTGCTGGGCGGCCTGTTGCTGCTAATCGTGTTGCTGAGCGTGTATGTACTGGACCAGCGGCGTCGCCTGAAGAGTACCCAGAAGCAACTGATCCGGGAACTGATTCGCCGCGAGACGGCGGAGCGGCTGGCGGTGATCGATCCGCTCACCGAGCTCTACAACCGGCGATACATGGCACAGGCGATTGCGCGAGAAGCGGCCCGGGCGGACCGTCAGGATGCCCAGCTGGCTTTCCTGATGATTGATGTCAACGGTTTCAAGCAGGTCAACGATTCCTTAGGGCACATGATGGGCGACCGCATTCTGCAAGAAGTGGCGGCGCTGCTGCAAAAGACATTTCGCACCTCGGATGTCATCAGCCGTTATGGTGGCGATGAGTTTCTGGTGCTGCTGATTGATGTCGATCATGAGAAAGCCGTCTATGCGGTCAAGCGCTTGCAGCATGAGGTCGAGGTTTGGAACCGAAAGAGCCGGATCGAAGGTTACACCCTGGCGCTGAGCTGTGGAACCGCGCTCTGCGAGTGCGGAGTGGATCCGAATGGCGCCCTGGTTGCCGCGGACCAGGCCATGTATCAGGCCAAGCATGGAGCTTTTCTCACCGCAAGTCAGGCCAATTGAAGTAAGCGACCTGCTGGCAGCCAACCGCAGTGTTACTTCAGAGAGAGAATTAGTACCGAGTAGTCACCCACTGGAACCATCGCGCTGTAGGGCTGGCCGGCAAACGGAATATTGACCGCCGTGACGGGGCCGGCGGGGCCGACGTTGCCGAAGTCGCTGCTGTAAGCGGTGCTGTCGCTGTTGAAGAGGACCTGCCAGCTTCCGCTGAAAGGCAAGCCGATCTGGTAGCCTGCGCCGTTGAAAACGGTGCCGCTCAGGTTCGCCACAACAATTACGTCGTCGCTTCCCGGCGCAAACTGGTTGTAGCGATCGTAAACCAGCACATCGCTGGTCTTGTCCTGCTGGTAGATATTCAAGTCGGGATCAACCAGGCCGGGTGACGTTCCTCCGGCGTTGGTACGGAGACTTACCAGATTGCCGTACAACTGCACGATTCCCGCCCAGGTTGTGGCGTTCTCCCAATTCAGCGTAGTTTTGTTGTCCAGCCAACTGGGGTCGAGAAATTCATCCCCCTGAAAGATCATTGGAACCTCGGGAGAAGTGAACAAGATAGCTGCGCCCAGGGCGGCTTTCTTGCGGGCAGTGCGGCTGGTAGGATTTTGCGGATCGACTAACTGATAGAGGCGTGAGTTCTTGGTGGTGAGTTCGTTGTGCGATTCGACATAAGCGATGCTCTGCAAATAAACATTGTTGAAAGTGGATTTCCGTCCTCATAGGTGCCAACGGAGACGACGATGGCTGAGCCAGTAGTCCTGTGCCCATACTGCGTTGTGGGCAACGAGTTCAAGCCGATGGCGGTCAATGCGAACGGCAGATTCATTTGTGCCAAGTGTGGACACTTGGCTATCCCCGACCAACGGGACTTCAAGTGTTTTTGCTGGCGCTGTTCAGAATTACGGACGGTCGGTAATCGCAGTGCGGATAAACCCGGTTGAACCCTCGCTTGGGCAAGCATTGGGCCGTGGTGAAGCTCCAGTGCGAACCCCGTTCTGTGGCGAGGAGGAGGCCAACATCCCCGCCCTAGCTCCCTACACCCCCCTCATCAACTCCGAGACGCCCGATTCCCTCGCTCGTAGACTTTGCCCGGTGACAACGATCACAGACGAGAGGGAGGAGCGGAGGCATAATCGTCTTGCTTTTGAACTCGATGCCCCCGGCAGGATTCGGGATCTGCGGTCCGCAGATTCAGGGTCCGACGCTCCATCCTTCACTCGGAACCTCAGGAGCTACGGGGGCATCTTGCTAAGCGCACTCGCTTGGCACTGGCCTCGGGACACCCCCAGGTTCTAGCAGGTTCCCTACCTGTTCTCGTTCAGAATGATGCGTGACACTCTCAAGTAGAGTGTTTCGATGCAACCCAAATGGGGTAAACCGGCCCGAGCGGCACGCTTAGCTACGATGGGGGTGGAGTTGAGTCGGGCGGCACAGGTCCGCCTGAGTTGGATGGATTTCTATCGCAAGACGCAAAACGTGGCCCTGACCAGCCGGCATTTCGGGATCTCGCGCCAGACCTTTTATCGCTGGCTGAAGCGCTATGAGCCACTGG
>JBKQLO010000053.1:0-17533 GCA_052147055.1 Terriglobales bacterium | reverse complement strand
TCCTGCGCAATGGCCGCGCCACCCTCATTCCCATGGTTGCGGTGCCGGTCTCGCTGGTCGGTACGTTCGCCGTGATGTATCTGTTCGGATATACCCTGGACAACCTTTCGCTGATGGCCATGACCATTGCCACGGGGTTTGTCGTCGACGATGCCATCGTGGTGATGGAAAATATCGCGCGCCATCTGGAAAACGGCATGAGGCCCTTTGTGGCGGCGCTGAAGGGCGCGGAAGAAATCGGTTTCACCGTCTTCTCTATCAGCATTTCGCTCATTGCCGTATTCATCCCCCTGCTCATGATGGGCGGCATCGTGGGCCGTCTCTTCCGCGAGTTTGCCGTCACGCTCTCGACGGCCGTTTTCGTGTCCATGATCGTCTCGCTGACGACGACTCCGATGATGTGCGCCTACCTGTTAAGAAACGAGCGCGCGGAAAAGCATGGCCGCATCTACTTGGCCACCGAAAAGTTCTTTGACTGGGTGTTATCGCTGTATCGCATCAGCCTGCATTGGGTGCTCGACCATCCCGCCCTCACCCTTGTCGTACTCTTCGTCACCATCGCGCTCAATGTGGTGCTGATCGTCAAGATACCCAAGGGCTTTTTCCCGGTGGAGGACACGGGAGCGATCACCGGCAGCGTGCGCGGGTCGCAGGATTCATCCTTCCCGGCGATGAACGATTCCATTCAGCAGATCGGCGCCGTAATCAAGAACGATCCTGCTGTCGCCAATGTGATTGCGTTCACCGGCGGCGGCGGGGCCACCAATGGCGGTTCCCTCTACATTGCGCTCAAACCGCTGGCGGAGCGCAAGGTGAGCGCCGCTCAAATCATCGACCGCCTGCGCCCCCAATTGAACCGTCTGCCGGTGGCTTCCGCGTTCCTGCAAGCCGCGCAAGATCTGCGCATCGGTGGCCGGTCCAGCAATGCGATGTACCAGTACACCATCCAATCCGACACGGTGCAGGATCTTTCCACGTGGGCGCCGATCCTGCTGAAAGAGATGCAGCGCCTGCCCGGTCTGCAGGACGTGAGCTCAGACCAGCAGAATGGCGGCCTGGATGAGTTGATGACCTATGATCGCGTCACCGCGGCCAAGCTCGGCCTTACCACACAGCAACTGGACTCGGCGTTGTACGGCGCATTCGGCCAATCGGAAGTGTCCATCATCTACACGCAGTTAAATCAGTATTACGTGGTGCTGGAAGTCGCTCCCCAGTATTGGCAAAGCCCGGAAGGATTGAAAAACATCTACCTGCAGTCTTCCGGCGGTAACATTCCGCTGCTCGCCGTGGCCAAGGGCCAAGCCAACACCACCCCCCTGGCCGTCAACCATACGGGTTTATTCCCCTCGGTCACCGTGTCCTTTAATCTCGCGCCGAACGTGTCTTTGAGCGATGCCACATTAAGCATCACCCAGATGCAAAAGCGGCTGGGCACGCCTTCGACGCTGCAAGGCTTTTTTGCCGGCACGCTGCAAGCCTACCAGCAGTCGCTCGGCACCGAGCCCGTGCTGATTCTGACGGCGCTCCTGGCGGTCTACATCGTTCTCGGCATTTTGTATGAAAGCCTGGTCCATCCCCTAACGATCATCTCCACCCTGCCGTCGGCAAGCGTAGGCGCGATGCTGGCATTGCTGCTCTTTAAACAGGATCTGAACGTTATCTCCATCATTGGCATCGTGCTGCTGATCGGAATCGTAAAAAAGAACGCCATCATGATGATCGATTTCGCGCTTCAAGCAGAGCGCCAGGAGGAAAAGAACACAACCGATGCGATCTTTGAAGCGTGCATGTTGCGTTTCCGTCCCATCCTGATGACCACGATGGCTGCGTTGCTGGGCGCTCTGCCTTTGGCGCTGGGAACGGGCACGGGGTTTGAGCTCCGCCGGCCCCTGGGCATCACGATTGTGGGAGGCCTGATCTTGAGTCAGATGCTCACGCTCTATACCACGCCGGTGGTCTATTTGGCGTTCGACCGGCTGCGGCTGCGGATGCAGGCCAAACAGCATGACATCGTTGACTATGGGGCCGGACCCCTCCCCGGCGCTACGGATTAAGAGTCGACAAGACCCACACGGTGGTCGAATCTCGGGGGCACTGCGGGCGGCACATCGTGAATTTTTTCGCGCGGTACTACTGGGAATCGCGTTGTCAGGGGTGGGCGGACTGTTCGGCCGGCTCGGGTACAGGCGCGGACAGAAATCCAGCGGCCCCGAAAGTCCCCACCCAGGGTCCCCGGCTCGTCGACGGATGGCTTGATCTCCGTTTCGGTGCCAGTCTTTGTCACTTAACCCCAGTGGGCAGCCGTTTGGAATCTTCGTGGCAAAAAGGGCAATGTGGCTATGGTAGAATTCGCCGAAATGAATTCAGTCGATCCCAAATGAACTCTGACCGAATCGGGGACCTGGGGTCGACCGCTCAAATAGAAAGAAGATGTAGCCAATGTTGCTGAAACCTTTCGTTATCAACTCGCACGGGCGCATTGTGTTCCCCGGCAACTTTTTTCCAGAGTTGGACTTTTCTGTTTTTAAGACCCTCAAGCAATTTGCCGCAGTCATCCGGCGGGACTTCGGGGAGAAAGCTCCGACGGAGGTAGAGATTGCGGCGCGCGGGCAGGCGGGTGAATACAAGAGCCGGTATGAGCTTTGCCGCGACCTGGTGTTGAACCGTTTCTGGGCGAATCGCTACACGTTCACGATGTACGAGAAACGCCCCATCCGCTGGGGAGATCTCCCGCGGCAGCGGGACGATATCTTCCTTCCGGTGTACAAGCCGAGGGATGCATCCACCATCGCAGCGGCGATCGAGGCTGGTTACCGGGCCTTGCCCCCGTCCTGGGATGAAGAACTGGAAGACCGGAGTTTCGGCATTCTGCTGAATGTTTTTCGCAACCGGCTGAGCTCCGGTGGCGAGCTCCGCCCTCTCCGTCCGACGGTGTCGGAGGCACTGGCCGACCCCGCGAACCGCACTCGCCACCTGCTGGCTTATGATCCCGATTACCTGCGCTATTCGTTCGAGGATGTTATCGACTGCCTGCATCCCGTGCCCGAGTTGGAGGCATTGATGCGGCAGTGCATGATTCTGCACAACCAGTATCCCTGGGACCCATCGACCAGTACACAGATCGAGGTCGGCAAGCTCAAGGACGACGATTATGTGGTGGCATTCCATCCCCGGAACCAGGATGTGCTGCGTTTCATTCAGCGCGTAAAGCAGGACGAGAATTGGGGACCCCGGGTTCGACAGTACCCGACCATCCGGCCCGACACTCTTGCCCTGAGTCAGCCCATCAAGCCGTATCCTCCGGTGGAGGTGAATAAGCGATTCACAGTTCGTCCCAAGTTTGAGGCCATCGCCGTCTATGAAGGTGAGGTGGCGTGCAGCAACGCAGACCTCATCCGCAACCACGCCTACTGCTGGTCGCGCATGAGTGCGGTGGAAATCAGCGAGAAAACCGGGATCGAGCAACGGGTTTACACCCAGTTGCCGCTTGAGGACATGGCCCTGCTTGCGGCCAAGAAGGCCCTGGCGAAGTCTGGCCGGCGCCCGGCGGAGATTGGCGCGGTACTTTTCTGCACTTGCACCAGCACCACGCTGATTCCGTCGATTGCCACTTGGCTTTCGGGCGAGCTTGGGCTCATGCAGACGCATACTTCGTGCGACATCGTCGCGGCCTGCGCGGGCATGCCCTATGGCATGTCCGAAGCAGTGCGCCTGCTGCAAGAGATCGATCGGCCAGTGCTGCTGGTTTGTGCGGAGAAATTCTCCGACAAGATTGGGACGGTGCGGACCTCCCGTATGATCTTCGGGGATGGCGCGGCGGCGGTGGTAATAGCTCCCGCGCCGGAAGGAACGCCTTCCGATATCGAGATCTTCCAGACCTACGCCAGCGGTCCATGGTCGGAAGTAAACTCCATCATCTGGCCCAACCCGGAATTCGACAACAACATCACGGTGTACGGGCCTGAGGTAAAGGCCCTGGTGACTCGCTATCTGAAGCAGATGATGGGTGAGTTGGGGCATCTCCCGAACCCCAACGGCGGCAGCGGGACGCTGATCGACGCCATCGAACTGGTAGTTCCGCACCAGGCCAACAAGAATATGGTGCTGACTTTGGCCGAGGCGGCCGGGATTCCGGGCGAGCATATCTTCTTCAACATTGAACGGGTAGGGAATACCTCGTCCGCGAGTATTCTCATGGCCGTCCATGACGCGGTGCGCGAAGGCAGGATTGACCGTCCCATGCGAGTTTTCTCGCCGGGCTTCGGCGCCGGCGCGGTTGGGGGCTACGTGGTTATGCGGGTCGATCCCGCGATTGTGGTCTGTAATTCTAAGGAAGACAGGAGTCTTGCAATGGCAAACGTTGCAGAGGGAAATGGGAATTATCAGCCGACGTCGCTCAAGGGTAAGGTCGCTTTAGTGACCGGGGCCTCACGCGGCATTGGACGCGCGATCGCGCTGGAACTCGTGCGCCGCGGGGCGAACGTGGCGCTGAACTTCCGCTCGGATGTCAAACAGGCCGAAAGCGCGGCCGATGAAATCCGCGAGATGGGCGGCGAGTGCCTGCTGGTCCAGGGCGACGTGGCCAAGAAAGGCGAGGCCGCGCGCATCGTCAAAGAAGTGCTCGACAAATGGCAGCGCCTGGACATCCTGGTGAACAACGCCGGCATTACGCGCGACCGAAGCATGCGCAAGATGACCGACGACGACTGGGCGGCGGTGATCAATGTCAACCTGAACGGCACGTTTTATTGCACCAGCGCGGCCGTGCCGGCCATGATCAATCAGAGGTTTGGGCGGATCATCAATATCAGCTCGGTGGTCGGGCAAATGGGAGCATTTGGCCAGGCCAACTACTCGGCCAGCAAGGGCGGCATCATCGCCTTCACCAAGACGCTGGCGCTGGAAATGGCTCGATTCAACATCACCGCCAATGCCATCGCGCCCGGCTTCACCTCGACGGAAATGGTGGATGCCATTCCGGAAGAGATTGCCGCGCAGATCAAGGCCAAGATTCCTTTGGGACGTTTCGCGTCGCCAGAGGAAATCGCCAAGGCCGCCGCCTTCCTTGCCGCGGATGGGGACTACATCACCGGGCAGGAATTGAACGTCAACGGCGGATACCACATGTGAGGAAGGTTGAACTTACCGGGAGCGAGGGGCCAGCCAGCCATCGATGTGCGGCCAAGTGTATTTGCAGGCTCCGCTGCCGGCCATGATTCCGATGTGACCGCCCTTGACCCGGAAGAGTTCCTTGTCGGCGCTCGAGACCTTCGCCATGATGGGCTCAGACTGGCACGAGGGCGTAATGTGGTCGCCCTCGGCGATCACGGTGAGCAAATTGGCGTGAATGCGGCTGAGGTCGACGCGCTCGCCTCGAATCATCAGCTCACCGCGCATCAGCTTGTCGTTGCGATAAAGGTCCACGATGAGCTGGCGGAAGACGCCTCCGGCGAGAGGCACGTTGTCGGTCACCCACGTGTTCATCGCATGCCAGCTTTCGACGATGCGCGGATCGTCGAGATTGTCCCATAACTTCACATAGTTCCCGACATAGTTTTCCACCGGCTTGAGCGCCTTGGCGCCGTAGTCGATCATCTCTCCGGGCATATTGCCAAAGGCCGCGAGCACCTTCTCCACATCGAAATAGCGCTCGTCGGTCCAACGCGCGAAGGTTATGTCCTGCTTGTTGGAAAAGTCCAGGGGCGCGGTCAGTAGAATCAGGTTGCGCAAGCCTTCGTCGCCGCGCAGGGCGGCATAGATGGTGGTAAGGATCGCTCCGATGCACCAGCCGAGGAGACTGAACTCTTCCACTCCGGAGATGGCTTTGAGCTTGCGGATCGCGCGCGGCATGTAATCCAGGGTGTAGTCGTCAAACCGGAGGTTCTTGTCTTCCGGCCCGGGCGCTCCCCAGTCGAGCAGGTAGAGATCGTAGCCCTGGTTGAGCATGTACTCGACAAAGCTGCTACCGCGGCGCAGATCGAGAATGTAGGGCCGGTTCATGAGGGCGAAAACCAGCAACAGGGGAATCGGATGGCGCTTTTCTTTGGGAAGTACAGGGATGTAGCGATAGAGCTTCGCTTTGTTCAGAGTCCAGACCAATTCCTTCGGGGTCTGGGCAATGGCGGCCTTCGTGGTCATCACCTTGGTGAGCGTTTTCAGCCGGTCGGAAGCCTCGGTAACTGGGTCGGCGATAACCGTATCTTCAGCCATCCTACTTTTTTCCTCTTTTCGCTGGTTTCTCATTGGCCGTCTTCTTCTTGCTGGGTTGCGGCGCTCCCTCCGCTTGCGGATGCGGCGCGGCGCCAGCTTGCACAATCAAGCGCTGAATATTGTCCAGTTTGGCATCCAGGTCGTCGAGACGCATCTCGATGTTGGTCATGCGCTCGGCAATGGAGACAATATCAGCCCGGGACGGCATGGCCAGCCCGTCGAGCGTTTTGAGCATCGCCTTTTCGACAGCTTCGCGGAATGGAGTGGAAACCGTCAGATAGGTGTCGAGCATCGCGCCCGTGGCTTGCGCATAGGCCTCGGTGTTCACCATGTCGACCATGGTCTTGCCCCAGGCATCCATATAGATGTCGCGCACTCCCCGCCAGGGTTCCATCGGATCAAACCGCTTACCATTGCTGGTCGGGTCTTCGGCCATTCAGGACTCCTTTTCAGCACGACGATACACCAAGGGACAGTCACAAGGATACTACGCCGGGGCTTTTTTTCACCCGGCCGCATCCTTGGGACTGCCCTGCGGACCGCCCCGCGCTGATCTCTGACAATCGTTAGTTCTTGGCGGCGGCAAACGGCTGGGAAGCGATCTCCAGAAACGACTTCTGCGCTTCGAGCACAGCGCTCGCTCCGCGTTGGAACGTATCGACGATCACATTCGCCGGTCCGGCTGACGCGCCCAGTTGCTTCTTGGTGGACTCAAAAACGGCGTTGCTCTGCTCATGGGCAAACTCCAGAACCTTCTTCTGGGCTTCCAACGAGCGCTCCACCGACTTCTGGACGGTGGCGCTGACCTCTTCGGCGATCTTGGAGTACGCCTCGGCGCGCTCTTTGGCAATAGCGGTGACGGCCTTGCTCTGCTCGACCGCCAGGTCGATGGCGCTCTTCTGGGTTTCGACGGCGGTTTGGACGGCATGGCCGGCAACATCGAAGAGGAACGTCGGCGGCGCTACCGGGAACAAGCTGAATGCCTGCTTCCAGGCCCCGATCCATTCGGAGGTCTGCTCGGCGGCGCTGTCCAGGGTCTTCTTTTGCAGGTCGGCGACCCGCGCCACGCTGTTGAGAACCAGTGGAGAAAACGCTTCCACGAATTCAGGATTAACGGCTGCTTCAGCCTTCTTGGTTGACTTGGAGGTGGTTGGCATGATCTGCTCCTTTTAGAGATCGGTGGTATGATTATGTTGCAAGTTATGCTGCACTGCAACATGATTTGATCTTACGCCTCTTTGGCGGCGTGTCAAGAGAAAAAATGAAACAAAATATTCCCCATCCGCTCATTATCAAGAAGTACGAGAACCGGCGTCTTTACAACACTTTAACCAGTCAATACATCAATCAGGACCAGGTTGCGCAACTGGTGCTCGATGGCCATGACGTGCGCGTCGTCGATGCGGCGACCGGCGCCGACCTGACCCGGACGATCCTGGCGCAGATCGTGCTGGAGGACGCCAAGACGCCCGATTCCATTTTCCCTCTCGACGTATTGCGCCAGATGATCCTTGCTTCCGGCAAGGCCACGCAGGAGAATGCGTTGCGGTACATGAAAGCGATGATGGACATGTACCAGAACGCCTACCGCTCCTTGCCGACGCCAATGAACCCTCTCGAGTTCCTGCCCGGGCGCTGGGCCCAGCCTCCGGCCGCCAATGGAGCAGGAGACCCGCAGTCACAACCGGGCCAGCCGTCGGCGGCACAGCCGAAAGCCAGTGAGGTGGAAGAACTTAAGCGGCGAATCGAAGAACTGGAATCTTCACGGACCCAACGTCGCGTACCAAAAAAGAGCAGGCCGAAACCGAAATCTCGCCGCAAGGCTTGACGCAGTGCGGCAAAGGCGTTACTCTGCTTTTAGGGGGCCCCCACCCACCTAATCCGGACATGAACCCGACCCTGCCCCGAAAAAGGCGCTTCCCCCAACAGAATGCAATGAAGATGAACAGGAGGATCCATGCCTTACTCTGAGCAAAAATCTGTTACTGAAAACGTTCCCCAGCCAATTGACTTCACACCCATCGACATGCCCGTCGCCGGCGAAGAACCGCTGCCCTCAAGAGAGACCGGGCTGCGTGGAAAAGTAGTCATAGTCACCGGCGCCGCGGCTGGAATTGGACATGCGACCGCGTTGCGTTTCGCCGAGGAAGGCACACGCATCGCCGCCTGGGATATCTCGGCCAAAAATGCGCCTGCACTCGAATCCTCGATCCAGCGGGCGGGGGGCGAGGCTCAATTTCAAGCGGTTGACGTCACCAACGCGAGCGCGGTCGAATCCGCCACGGCTGCGGTTATCGAGCGGTGGGGCCGCATTGACGTTCTCATCAACAATGCCGGCATCATTCGCGACGCGCAGCTGGTGAAGTGGAACGGCAGCGGCCCCAAGTCGGTGATGAGCGAGGAAGTCTGGGATTCGGTGATCGGGGTCAACATGAAGGGCGTCTTCCTGGTGACGCGCGCGGTGGTGCCCCACATGATCAGGGGCGGGGGCGGCGTAATTCTGTCCGCTTCCTCCGTTGTGGGACTTCTAGGGAACTTCGGGCAGGCGAATTACGCGGCTTCCAAGGCCGCTATCATCGGCATGACGCGGACCTGGGCACGGGAGTTGGGCAGGTACAAGATTCGCGTCAATGCCGTGGCTCCGGGGTTTATCATGACCGACATGCTGAAGTCGATGCCCGAGAAAGTTTTCGAAGCCATGAGGGCAAAGACACCGCTGGGGCGAGTGGGACATCCCGAAGAAGTGGCGAACGCATACCTTTGGCTCGCCTCGGACCAGGCAAGCTTCATTCACGGTACCGTGATTTCCATCGACGGCGGCGTCGTTCTCGGAACCTAACCGAGCTTGGTCGGGGCGCCCTATAGCGAATCCAGAGCGCCTTGGACAGCCGAGCGCGGCTGTCCCTACGCAACCCTGGCGGGCGGAACCCCGTCCCACACGGCCAGGTTGATTTCACGTCCCAGCCCCGTGGCCTGTGATCAAGGATCACACTCCGCTCATGTTGGAGAGTGTACAATTGCGCACAGACATTGGCTTGCTCCAATGCAATGTTGGAGTCTTCTGAAAAGTGGAGAGCCGATTTCCCAAGCCCCAACCGACCACCGATAGGGTTGCGCCGAGAACGGCGCTGAAAGGATCAAAATGACCAAGACCAAAGCCAAAGCCAAAACCAATACGAGTACCAGCATCAGTACCAATCAACCTACCGATTTCGCGAGCCTCTTCATTAAAGGAGTGGAACGAGCGGCCGAGCTGCAGAAGAAGTCGCTCGACGACGCGGCGCGGCAAAATGCGGAAGCGATCGCGGTTTGCAAGAAGACCCCTCAGGCCATGTGGGCAGTGCCCGGAGTGCTTGACTTGGCCGGACAAGCGTTTGCGGGGTATATCGAAACGCAGAAGAGCGTAATCGACCAGATCGTGCAGCAGACCGCTGCACTGGTCGAGGGCGCGAAGGAGAGCGGCAACTCGGCGCAGAAGGTGGCGGCGGAGATTACCAAGACCGTGCAGCAATCGATCGAGCGCACGGTTGAAGTGCAAAAGAAAGCGCTGGATCTCGCCGCACAGGGAGCTAAAGCCGTGACCGCCTCAAAACGCACGGCATGAGGCACGCATGCTGTCGTCTTTCGTTATCACGGAGCGGCACGTTCTCGGAGCGCCGTTGCAGCCTGCTTTAACGGCGCTCCGGGAAGTGCACATGCAACGGAAGCCATAGGGCAGGCGCCACTCCGGCGGCACAAAGTCAGTCGAATTCGACCAGCACCTGGTTTACCTTCACCGACTCTCCGGCAGCAACGTTGACCGATTTCAGCTTTCCCTCCACCGGCGCGGTGACAGCGGTTTCCATCTTCATCGCTTCCAGCAAAACCATGAGGTCGTTGATCTGTATGTACTGTCCCGGCGCCACCGGCACATGCACGACGATTCCAGCCAGAGGACTGCGGCATAGTTTGGCTTCGCGATCGTCGGGATCCAGGGAAGACCCCGGTTTGTGCGGCGTGCGCAATACGACCGATTGAATGGTGGTTGCCGCCGGCGTGGGGCGGTTGTCTTGCATCTGCCGGTGATCGCCGTCTTCTTCGGCGACCTCAACCTCGACTTCATACATTTGCCCGTCGATTGCGATGTTGAGCTTCATGGTCCGCTCCTTTCCAGGACTTCCCTTGCTTCCGTGATTGCAGCGTTCGCAGCCGGAGTCAGCGTCCCTTCTGCGTGATGTTATGCGAAGTTTGGACCGTCACCCGCCCTTGCTGCGCCCAGCGGCCGACGGCTAATGGCGCCGGCAGCACTTTTGCGGAGCGAATCCGGACATTCTTGCCGAGAAACTCGGTGACGGCCGCGGCGATCACGGACAGCGTCTTGGGCGTGACCTGCTGCGACGATCGGCTTGATGGGGAATCCATTTCGTTTGCTCCTAAAGGCCTCACAGGGGAATCAGCCCATGCTTCTTGGCTGGACGAAGCTCGCGCTTGGTGTGCAAGGACTCCAGAGCCATGGCCAGATATCGCCTGGTCTCGGAGGGTTCGATCACGTCATCCACGAACCGGCGTCCGGCGGACACATAGGGATTGGCGAACGTGCTGCGATAGAGTTCGATCAGCTCATCCCGCTTTTGCACTTTGTTTTCGGCGGAGTCGATCTCATGGCGAAAGACGATCTCCGCAGCGCCTTCGGCCCCCATGACGGCGATTTCCGCCGTCGGCCACGCTACCACGCGATCCGCCCCCAGGTCCTTACAGCACATACCGATGTAGGCACCGCCATACGCCTTGCGCAGCACAACCGTTATCTTTGGAACAGTGGCCCCCGAGTAGGCGAACAGGATTTTCGCTCCATGGCGGATAATTCCGCCGTACTCCTGCTCGACTCCGGGCAGAAATCCGGGCACATCGACAAAAGTGAGCAATGGGATATTGAAGGCATTGCAGAATCGAATGAAGCGGGCCATCTTGTCGGAGGCATCGATATCGAGCGCCCCGGCGAGCACGCAGGGTTGATTGGCGATGATCCCCACCGTGCGCCCCTGGATGCGGCCGAAACCGATCACCACATTCTGGGCAAACCCGGGCTGGATTTCGAAGAAGTCCCGATGGTCGAGCAAGGGCTTGAGCACGGTACGGACGTCATAGGCAACCTTGGGTTCTGTCGGCAGCAAGTCATTGAGCGAGGGATCGTCTTCCAACTCCAGGCTGTAGGGCAGCCGCGGCGGGTCCTCGAGGTTGTTCGAGGGCAGGAAGGCCAGCAGACGGCGGGCAAGAGCGAGCGCTCCTTCGTCGTCCTCGGCGATGAGGTGAACGACGCCGGAGCGATTCATCTGGGCCGCAGGGCCGCCCAACTGGTCCGCCGTCACCGTCTCTCCCGTGACCTGTTTGATGACCGAGGGACCGGTGATGAACATCTGCGCTCGCTTGGTTTGAATGATGAAGTCGGTCAGCGCCGGACTGTAGGCTGCGCCGCCGGCGCAGGGTCCGCAGATAATGGAAATCTGCGGCACCGTCCCGGAGAGGATTACGTTGTTGTAGAACACGCTGGCGTAGCCCGCCAGGCTGTCGATGCCTTCCTGCACGCGCGCGCCACCGGAGTCGTTCACGAAGATGAACGGGCTTCCCGTCTTCATGGAGAGCTTCATCATCTCGGTGATCTTGGAGCAGTGCACTTCTCCGGCTGCTCCGCCGGCTACCGTGAAATCCTGGCAGGCCAGGTGGACCAGGCGGCCATCCACCGTCGCGCATCCGGTGACCACCCCGTCGGCGGGAAGATCCTTGTCCGCCATGCCAAAGTAGGTGGCACGGTGCCTGGCGAACAGGCCAATTTCCTGGAAGCTTCCGCGATCGACCAGTTTGTCGATGCGCTCCCGCGCGGCGAGCTTACCCGCCTGGTGCTGCTTCTGGATGCGTTGTTTTCCGCCGCCCTCCTTGACCTTCGCGCGTTTCTCGCGAAGTTCGGCGGTTCGCTCTTTCATGGTGGCGCTCGCCGGTTTGAGTGCTCGTGTCGCCATGTTGTACCTCCCTGGCACGGTTTGAAATCTTAAAACTCGGGTAGTGACGCTGCTTTCACTGCGCCGGTGTGACGGTGACTTTGTGTTCCTCGCCGCTGACCCTGACAATGTAAGTCCGAGATCCTCCCGGCCTGGCGCTGCCGCTTGAACTCTCCGCGGGCGCCGGTCCGGGGGCGGCCTTGGTTGCACTCGATTCCTCACCCTTGCTTTTCGGGCCTGCCGTGCGGGTCTGGAAAAACTGTGCTGCCGTCTTGGGAAACATGGCGTAGGTCAAAACATCTTCATCGCTGCCATTGCAACCGGCCGCCAGGACCTCGGTTCGCCGCTGCTCCCAGGAGGGCTCCAGCAAGTCGGCCGGACGGCAAGTGATAGCAGGTTTGTTGGCGCGGATGGCTGCCTGGGCAACCACCTCCGGGTTCTTTTCTCCCAACGTTGTGCCGTAATACCCGAGCATCAAGTCGGCGAATTCACTGGTGATCACTTTATACTTGCCTTGCAGAACATTAAACATTGCCTGGGTGCCGAGGATTTCACTGGCCGGGCGGGCTAGGGCAGGATATCCGGCGTCGCGGCGGACGCTCTGGATTTCCGCTATCACCTTATCCAGCAAATGGGGCGTGCCTTGGCTCTTCATGAGGTAGGCCATGTTCAAGATGAGCGATGCCGGTATCTGGTGCTGGAAAGTCTCCGTCTCCACCCCGATGGGCTGATTGAAGAATTCACCGTAACGCGGACGAACGTTGGCAATATGCCGTTTGATGCGATTGAGCCTCTCCATATCCAGACGCGACTCGTAACCGGTCCCGTCCAGCATGGCGACCACGCTCTCGGTGGGATTGTGGCCGCGGCCCAGCGCCAAAGAGCTGATAGCCGTGTCCACGATGTCGCATCCCGCCTCAATCGCTTTCATCAGCGAAACCATGGTTACGCCCGTCGTCGAATGGGTGTGGACGCTGACCAGCGTGTCGCTTCCGCATTTCTGCTTGATCCCCTTGACCAGATCGTAGGCCGCCTGTGGCTTCAGCAGGCCGTCGACGTCCTGCACGCAGATGGAGTCGCAACCTATTTCTTTGATCTGCCGCGCTATGTCCACGAAAACCGGAATCGTGTGCACCGGACTCGGCGCATAGCAGAGTGCGCCTTGTGCGTGCTTGCCGGCCTTCTTTACGGCCTCTACGCTGGTTTTCAAGTTGCGAACGTCATTCAGCGCGTCGAAGGTGCGGAAGACATCGATGCCATTCAGCGCCGCTTTCTCGACAAACCGGCGGACGATGGAGTCGTCAAAGTTCCGATGGTCAACCAGGCTCTGTCCGCGCAGAAGCATTTGCAGTCTGCTCTTGGGGAGCAGCTTGCGGTAAGTCCGCAATCTCTCCCATGGGTCCTCATTGAGAAAGCGTATGCAGGAATGGAATGCCATCCCGCCCCAACACTCCACCGACCAATAGCCCGCGTTGTCCAGGTCTTCACACACAGGGACAAAGTCTTCAAGGGCCATGCTGGTTTCGAGAAGGCTCTGTTGCGCTTCTCGCAGCAGTTCGGTGATTTCCACGGTGCGTGCCATGTGAGGGTCCTCGACAATTCTATTGCATCAGCCAGTGGTGCTGTGTTTTGAGGTGAATGGTACCACTGCGAAAGCTGGGTCCGAAAGTCTATCTCCAAAGTCAAACTTCCCTAATAAGTACCGGTATCAGACGTCGCCCGGAACTCTGATGAAAGGCAGCGACTCTCGACCGTCCTAGGCTACGCGACCTTCGCATCTTCGGCAACTGTCTTCTTAGAACCTGAGTTCGCCATCGAAGTACGAGCGCGGAAATACGAATGGCGGAGTGGCATCCGGAAGACCGGAATTTCCCACAAGTTGCAGGGCAAGGCACTCCCGTTGCGTTTCGTTTCTGTTTTGGTATAGATTCAAACCACAGGCTGATGGGGTAGCCGTCATGAAGTCGATCTTGAAGCGGATAGCGTGGCTGTGCGTCTTGCTGACATTCTGGTCGGCAATAGCATGCGCCGCGCATCAGCATTCGAGCTCGATCGAGTCGGCAAAGTGTTCGGTCTGTGCCGCTGTCCAGTCGGCGTCTCCCAAGGCCCCGGCCACACTGACGCGTGTCACCTTCGTTGTCGTCGCCACCTTCCGGCCGCGGCCGGTTTCCGCCAAGCAACGCCTGATCGCCTTCGCCCTGTGTGTGCGCCCGCCTCCCAGCGTCTAACAGGCTGCGGAAAAATTGATGCGCAGCGTGTTTTTGTTTCTGTTTCTCATCGTTAACGATGTCGAATGGTTTGATTCCCGGTGTTTTTGTGGCCCTCGGGTCTAACTCGATGCTCCTGAAGACACACGTCGGCCCCGAGTTACACTGCCGGAACTGCGGCGGCCAGGTTGCGCATGCGCACCAGATTGTAGGCAGCGCAGGCGAAGGTAAAAATCCAGTGCACTTTGCACACTCCACGATGCCGTACCTTCCGCAGCAGCGCGATCGTCTTCAGCCAGCCGAAGCATTCTTCGATCCGCTTCCTCTTCCGCTGGCTGATGGCGTACCCCGGGTGCCGTGTGGTGTGGCCATCAATGGCGCTGCCACCGGGCCGCGCTTGGTTCTGCGCCACGTGCGGTGTGACTCCCATATGCCGACACTCCTTCACGAAATCTCGCGTGTCGAATCCTTTGTCTCCGCCCACGGTGACCGCCTTCGTTCCCGGAACCTGCTCCAGCATCACCAGGGCCGCGTCGCGCTCGGCCGTGCCGTTCGCCTGAAACACTTCCGCGTCCACGATCAGCCCGTTGCGATTCTCCACCAACAGATTCCCGCAGTAACTCAATTTCGACTCCTTCCCCTCGCCCTTGCGCGCCAGCAGCGCCTCGGGATCGGTCTTCGACGCGTGCGTCTGGTTCGACCGCCGCTCGCCGCGAAAGTTCACCGTGGGATTGCCCGGATCGTCCGGCAAAGACGATGGCTTTTCGTCCTTGGGTTGAAAGCTCTTCGCGCTCGCCCACGCTTCCAGCAGCGTGCCATCGACACTAAAGTGTTCGTCGCTGGTCAACCCCTGGGCCCGCGCCTGCTCCACCACCCGCGCCAGAAACTCCTGGGCCACGTCGGCCTCCAGCAAGCGGTCGCGATTCTTGGTGAACACGGTCGGGTCCCACACTCCATCATCGGCGTTCAGGCCCACAAACCAGCGAAACAACAGGTTGTAATCCATCTCTTCCATCAGCAGGCGCTCGCTGCGGACCGAATACAACATCTGCAGCAACTGCGCCCGCAACAACTTCTCCGGCGCAATCGAGGGACGGCCGACACGGGCATACATCGTGTCGAACCGCCGGGACAGCTGCCTGAGTACTTCGTCCACCAGGGTGCGGATGGCGCGCAGCGGATGATCCTTCCGTACCCGCGCTTCCGGCGACAAATAACTGAAGATGTGACTCTGCTGCAAATCGTCTCCGCGCATGTCTTCTCGTACCATACTCGGCTGTGGATTAGGAGTAGTTTTTCAGCAGCCTGCTAAAGATCAAATTTCAGTTGTATACAGCCGGTTTGTATGCCGTGAACCGCGTTCTTGATCTTTTGGACCAACTCTTCTGGAGGAATTCATGCTGAGTTCTTGCAAGAAGTCGCTCGGTGCGGCTTTTATAGTAGTTTTCTGTTTGGCGCTGGGACTGCGCGGTTACGCGCAGTCGGGCGGGAGTTCGTCATCGATTAACGGCACCGTCCTCGACCCTTCGGACGCGGTGGTTGCGAATGCGAACGTCGAGATTCATAACCCGGTCAGCGGCTATGACCGAAAGACCACTACCGACAGTAAGGGAAATTTCAGTTTCCCGAACGTGCCGTTTAATCCCTATCACATGACGGTTACGGCCGCGGGATTCGCCCAAAACGCACAGGATGTGGAGATCCGGTCGGTAGTGCCCGTGACGGTGAAGGTCAGTCTGACGGTGGCCAGCAGCCACGACACTGTCTCGGTCGAGGCTGCGGGAGATCTGGTGGAGAACGATCCCACCTTCCACTCCGACATCAGCAAGGAGTTGTTCGACAAACTTCCCTTGGAAAGCGCGTCGTCGTCGCTGAGTTCGCTGGTTACTCTCTCCACGCCGGGAATCGCTGCCGATTCCAACGGCCTCTTCCACGGGCTCGGCGACCACGCGGAGAATTCGTTCAACATCGACGATCAGCCCGATACGGACCAGCATAGCAAAGTCTTTTCCAACCAGATCTCACTCGATTCGATCCAATCCATGGAAGTCATATCCGGCGCGCCACCCGCGGAGTATGGAGGCAAAACCAGCGTGGTGATTGTGGCGACCACCCGTTCGGGTCAGGGTGTGACCACGCCCCACGGCAGCGTGAACACTTCCTACGGATCATTTGGAACATCCAACGTATCCGCCGACCTCGCTTACGGCGGTAAGAGCTGGGGAAACTTCATCTCCATCGGCGGTTTGAACACCGGCCGATTCCTGGATCCGCCCGAATTCACGGTAATGCACGACAGGGGCAACGAAGAGAACCTGTTCGACCGCGTGGACTTCCAGCTCTCATCCGCCGACTCGATTCACCTGAACTTCGGCTACAGCCGGAGCTGGTTCCAAACGCCAAATTCACTCGATGCCCAAAACGCGACGCCCTGGAACGGACTGGACGGGGTTCTTCCACTCGTGGAGAGCTACGGGGGCGTAGCTCCCAACGGCATTGCCGTCGGAGCGACGGATCAACGCTCCAAGATTGGGACCTTTAACATCGCCCCCTCGTGGACGCGTCTGCTGAGTACGACTGCCGTATTTACGTTGGGCGCATTCGTGCGCCGCGACGACTACAACTATTATCCAAGCAGCGACCCTTTCGCGGACCTCGGGCCGCCGAGTCTTCAGAGGCAGTCGGTGGGTCAGAACCGCACCCTCACCAATACAGGGATTCGATCCGACATCTCCTATGTCAAGGGTGTGAACAACATCAAGGCTGGGGTCACCTACGAACAAACATTTCTCAATGAGAACGACACGATCGGCATCGTTGACCCAGCCTACAACGCACCCTGCATAACCTTGTCAACGGCTGCGACCCCCAACGTTCCTATCCCGGGTTACACCGATCCCTCGCAATGTAGCGGCTTCGGCTTCGCGCCAAATGTTGCCGATCCTGCAAGCCCGTACTTTAATCCCAACGCACCCAACACCGCGTTTTACCCTGCTTTCAATTCAACCCTGTTTCCCTACGACTTGACCCGCGGTGGAAGCCTGTACACCTTCCATGGCCATACAGACGTAAAGGAGCTAGCTCTCTACATTCGTGACGTGATCACCGCCGGGCACTGGTCTTTGAACCTTGGCATGC